>NZ_CP010776.1:1593745-1912494 GCF_001577755.1 Rufibacter sp. DG15C | reverse complement strand
CTAAATTCAAATGCACTTGTAAGTTCTTCACCGGCCATGCGACTAATGCCTCGCCGCTGGCTAACGAAGGCATTCCTGCTCATATCTACTGGAAAATTCTGGGAGAAATGCAGGAAAATGCTTATTATTAACAAGGCAAACACTCTGTCAAACAAAACAAACTCAGATTATGACTAAGAAAAGCACACTGGCTATCTGCTTAGCGGTGGCTCTTTCTATGCAGGCGCAAGCCCAAAAGAAAGCCACACCTGCCAAAAAAGCCAACCCAACTGCCATGGCGGCCTCTTCCCAAAAGGGCGGAACGCGCCTGGTGGAGAAAGTGACCCGCAAGAATGGCGAACTGGTGATTCCGTATGAGAAATACGTGTTACCTAACGGCCTGACCGTGGTAGTGCATGAAGACCATTCAGACCCTATTGTACACGTAGACGTGACCTACCACGTAGGTTCTGCCCGTGAAGAGGTAGGCAAGTCTGGCTTTGCACACTTCTTTGAGCACATGATGTTCCAGGGTTCAGACAACGTAGCAGATGAGCAGCACTTTAAGATTGTGTCGCAGTCTGGGGGTACGTTGAACGGAACTACCAACCGCGATAGAACCAACTACTTTGAGACCGTTCCTTCTAACCAGTTGGAGACGGCCATGTGGTTAGAGGCAGACCGCATGGGCTTCTTGCTGGACGCTGTAACCCAGAAGAAATTTGAGGTACAGCGCGAGACCGTGAAGAACGAGCGTGGTCAGAACTATGATAACCGTCCGTACGGCCTGGTATATGAGAAAGCCAGCGCGGCCCTGTATCCATATGGCCACCCGTATTCCTGGACCACCATCGGGTACATTGAAGACCTGAACCGCGTCAACGTAAATGACTTGAAGAACTTCTTCCTGCGCTGGTATGGACCCAACAACGCTACCTTGACCGTAGGTGGTGACGTGACGCCAGCCCAAGTAGTAAAGTTGGCAGAAAAATACTTCGGCTCTATTCCTAAAGGACCAGAGGTGAAGAACATGAAACTAGCGGCCCCGGTATTAACCCAGGACCGTTACATTTCTTATGAGGACAACATCCGCTTCCCAATGTTGCAGATGACCTTCCCTACCGTGCCTAACTACCACCCAGACGAAGTTCCTTTGGACGTGTTGGCAGAAATCATTGGAGGCGGTAAAACCTCTATCTTGTACCAGAACCTGACCAAGGCGCAGAAAGCCGTACAAGCCAGCGCGGGCCATCCAGCGTCTGAACTGGCCGGTGAGTTCACCTTGACCGTGCTTCCGTTACCGGGCAACAGCCTGGCAGACATGGAAAAAGAGCTGCGCAACGCGTTAGTGGAGTTTGAGAAAAGAGGCGTAACGGATGAGGATTTAGAGCGCTTCAAGTCTTCTTATGAGGCAGGCATCATGAACAGCTTGTCTAGCGTGTCTGGCAAGACGTCTACCTTGGCGGCCAACCAGACCTTTACCGGCAACCCTAACTTCTTGACCAACCAGTTGAAAGCCCACCGTGCTGTGACCAAAGCAGACGTGATGCGCGTGTACAACCAATACCTGAAAGGTAAGAAAGCGGTGCTTTTGAGCGTGGTACCAAAGGGCAAGCCTGAAATGGTGGCCAAAGCCGACAACTTTAAAGTGGATCCGTCTGGCTACAAAGCTCCGGCAGACCAATACTCCGGCCTGAAGTACGTGAAAGCCAAAGACACCTTTGACCGTAGCAAGATTCCGGCGGCGGGTGCCAACCCAGTAATCACGGTTCCTCCGTTCTGGAAGCAGAACCTGACCAACGGCATTAAAGTGATTGGCGCTAAAAACGATGAGGTCCCTACTGTGACTTTGTTGTTCACCCTGCAAGGTGGCCACAAACTAGAAGCGCATGATCCCTCTAAAGCAGGTATTGCCTCTATGGTAGCTTCTTTGCTGAACGAGGATTCTGAGAAATTCACGGCAGAGGAAATCAGCAGCAAAATGGAGAAACTGGGCGCGTCTATCAACTTCGGGAGCGGAGCCGAGAGCATGACCGTTTCTGTGCAGACGCCTATGAAGAATTTGGATGCTACCTTGGCTCTGTTAGAAGAGCGCATGTTGCACCCACGCTTCTCACAAGATGACTTTGACCGCTTGAAAAAACAGCGCTTAGAGGCCATCAAAAATCAGAGCACGCAGCCTACGGTAATCGCCAACAACGTGTACAACAAAATGCTGTACGGCGAAGGCCACATCCAGGCCATTCCGGTGATTGGTACCATCCAAACAGTAGAGAGTATCTCTCTGGAGGACGTGAAGAAATTCTACCAGAACTACTTTTCTCCATCAGTAACCAACCTGGTAGTAGTAGGTGATGTAGACCAGAACCAAATCATGCCGAAGCTGGCGTTCTTGAACAAGTGGGCTCCTAAGGCTGTGGCTATGCCAGCTGACAAGACGCCAACCGGTGTTGACAAGACGAAGATCTTCATTGTAGACAAAGAGAAAGCCGCGCAGTCAGAAATCAGAATCGGGTACATGGCTATGCCATATGACGCTACTGGTGAGTACTACAAGGCTAGCTTGATGAACTACGTATTGGGTGGCGCATTCAACAGCCGCATCAACTTGAACCTGCGCGAAGACAAAGGCTACACCTACGGTGCTGGTTCTTACTTCTCAGGCACTGAGACCTCAGGTCCTTACACGGCCTACGCGGGCGTACGTTCTAACGTATCTGACAGCGCTGTGGTAGAGTTCATGAAAGAGATCAAGCGCTTCAGAGAAGAAGGCATCACGGATGAGGAATTAGCGTTCATGCGCAGCGCCATCGGTCAGTCTGATGCCCGCAAGTATGAGACCTCTTTCCAGAAGGCTTCTTTCTTAAACAACATGTTGCGTTACAATTTGGATGCTGACTACGTAGCCAAGCAAAACCAGATTCTGCAGACCATCACCAAGGAAGAAATCAACGCCCTGGCCAAGAAATACCTGCCTGTAGAAAAGATGAACATCATGCTGGTAGGCGACAAAGCTTCTATTAAACCAGGCCTGGAGAAATTAGGCTATGAGGTGGTAGAGTTAGACCCAGAAGGCGTTGTGGTGGCCAAAGCCGCTGCCGTAGCCCCTCCGGTTGAAGTAAAGAAAGAAGAACCTAAGAAAGGCCGAAAAGCCAAAGACACTGTAGGTAGAAGCTTCTAAATATCATTGTCGAGATGTCTTGAGTAGTTTCTACTTTTGACTTCTACTTAAAAAGGCGTTTCCAGACTAGTTCTGGAAATGCCTTTTTTTGTTTTTGGCCTCCTTTCTGGGAATTAGGCTAAAAACGGGTTTATTACCTTAAATCTATTGCAGGAATGAAGCTTTCCGTCCCCTTTGAAGGGGATAGGGGGATGACTTGGTGTAGCTGATTCCTATTTTCTGCTTCTGCCTCCCAACGCCGTTCTTCCCAATTCCTTCTTTCTTACTTTCTACCCGCGTTTGTCACTTTTCTCCTTGATGAGAAAAGTAACCAAAAGAATCAAGAAGAAAAGAAACTCGCTGAACGCTCGGACAGTCTTTTCTTCAGAGAGGTGCACTGTGAGAAGTGACTCGTTTCATGGTGAACTTACGCCTTTGCCACTTTAAGTGTCCTTGATTTCTCCCTCGTGAAAAGAGACTTAAATTGACCAGTCTATTTTCCCTCGGTCAAAGGCAGACGGACTGCGGCGGGAGGCGTTGCAATGCTTGTATCCCCTGCGGGCGGATGGTGTATGGAATTACTGTAGAGACAATGGCATAGCCTTGTCTCTGACGTGTTGCTTATTGCACTTACTATCCTCACCGTCTGCCGTCACTCAAAAGATCTCGTAGCGTCCGGTAGGACCCGCGAGCGTCTGAGCCAACTGCCGTTTTTAGCCTAATTCCTCGAAAACAAGCCAAAAACGACACATGAAAAATATTGCCCGGTATCCAATCCTGAAAATCCAGCTCCAATCCTGTAAATCCTGCTTTAAAAACTCTTCCTCAACTGTACTCCTCCATAGAAACTTCGGCCAGGAGCAGCCTGAAAATACCGGTTCCCGAAGCCGTTTAAGTCATTGCCCAGGCTGTACAGCTCATCCGTGGCATTGTCTACACCGCCGTACACATCCAAGTGCCAGGTCTGCGCGAAGGCCTTTCTGTAGCCGCCTCTTCCGCCTAGTACCAGGTAAGAATCTGCAAAGACCGTGTTGGCGTCGTTGAGTGGTATGTCACTGGTATAATTACCCGTTGCGTTCAGGTAAAAACCTAAACCGCTTTCTACATCAAGTCCTGCCGTTAACACGTGCTCAGGCGTGCCGGTGAGGGTGTTGCCCGAGAAGTTCTGGTCATTGGGCTGATAGTTTCTGAACCGAAAATGGTTGTAGGTGTAGGCGCTCCACAATTTAAGCAGACTCAACGGTTGCTCCGGGGCTTGCACCACGGCAAAACCGAAGGCGGCTTCTATCCCCTGCTGACGGGTGGCCCCGGCGTTCTGGAACACGTCAATGTCCTGTGGCGTGCTTTGAATGAGAATGGTTTCTGAGAGGTTCAACCTAAACCCAACCACGTCATAGGTCAGGCGCTGATTGAATAAATTCCCCCGGATGCCTAGTTCATAGTTAGTGCCTTTCTCGGGTTGCAGGGCGGTGTTGAAACTTCCGTCAGAGGGACGTACTTCGGCCTCGGTGGGCGGTGAGAAGCCGGCACTGATGCTGGCGTGCGCTGAGAGCTGCGGCGAAAAGACCTTCACCAAGGCCGCTCTGGGTGAGAACTGCGGATTAAAGCCCCGGCTGTTTTGGGAACCTAGGCCCGTGCTGCCAGTGGTTACGCGGGTCAAATCATATTGTAACGCATTTAGACTTCCGCCCAGTGTCAGGATAAACTGCGCGGGCAACTCCACTTCAGCCTGCCCGAAGACGAAGCCTTGCGTGGCCACTACTTCGTCGTCAAAAGACAGCGTGCCAGCGGTACCTTTCACGTTCTGGTAATGGCGCGAATTGACGAAACTGCGCTGACCCTCGGCGCCCAAGACAAAGCGGGTGGGCAACTCAGCTACTTGCGTCCGGTAGGTAGTGCGCGTTCTGCCGCCCAGGCTTTGGTTGGTGTTGCGCTCGTAGTCGTTGGTGAAGGGGTGGTTCAAGAAGCTGAAGACGCCAAAGAGACTGGTGCTATTACTCCAACGGTCATTGAACTGATAGCTATGCACCAAGCCCAGGTTCAGGCCGTCCAGGTTAATGGACGCGTTCTGGTCTTTGTTCAATTGCCGGGCTTGGCGCGGGTTGGCCTCATATTGCTCGCGGGTGAGCGCACCCGGCAGTTCATAGTACAAGTCTGAGTACAGCGCATGAAAAGAGAAGGTCTGCTTCTGGCTTGGGTAAAACTGCCCCGACACCAACACCGTCTGCCGGTCCATGGCACTTTGCTCGCGGTAGCCGTCTAGGGTCTGTCTATCATAGCGCAAGAGTAGGTTAGATTTCTCGGTAGCCACGCTGGCGCCTGCAAACCCTCGGCGCAAGCCGTAAGAACCTACCAAACCGCCGGCCATCACACTGCTTTCGGTGAGTTTGGCTGTTTCCAGCAGGACTGTTCCCCCGGTGCCGGCGCCGTAGACGCTTCCGGCGGGACCTTTAATGACTTCTACGTTGCCAATGGTGGCGGCGTCCAGCAGGTTCAAGGGAATGGTGCCATTGGCTTCTACCAGGGGAATCTCGTTGAGGTACACCTTCACATTGCGCACGCCAAACGGCGCCCGCAGACTGCTGCCCCTAATGGACAAGCGGTAACTGGCGGTGGCCCTCTCTTCCATGCGCACGCCGGGCAGGGTGTTGAGCGCGGGTACTAGAGTATTCTCTGAGAAGCGTTGCAGCTCCTTGCTGGAAAGCACCCCAATGGCTCCAGCGCTTTCCTGCAACGGCCGGCGGGTTTCATAGCCGGTCACCACCACTTCGCGCAACCGGGTATTGTCTGGATTTAACAAAATGAGCAGTTCTTGCGAAGCGTCCTGCACCGTCACGGTAACCGGCCTATAGCCGAGAACCGAGGCCGTCACTTCCGTTTGACCGGCTGGCAACTCCAATGAGAACCGCCCTTGGGCATCTGTCACCGCTCCCACGCCCGTGCTTGTGTTTGCGACTGCCGCGCCAGCTAAGGGTTTTCTGGTCTGCGCCTCCAGCACCTTTCCAGTTACCAGTTGTTGCGCCCAAGAAGCAGAGGGGAAAAGATAGAAGGACAGAAGCAGTGTCAGGAAGAAGTGTTTCATGGAAGGACTAATCTACTCATGGAGTTTGAACTAGAATCACAACCTGAAAGCCAGCATAGTGTTTGCTTTCGGCACATGAATTCACTTTAGGGTAAGAGTTACGATGGCAATTGGAGTTCAGCCTTTAGTCTGATGAAAAATATAATTAGGTGGCATTCTGCAAGCTTCGCTTTTGGCCTGTTTTTCGGAAAAGAAGCCAAAACCGAATGTTAACTCCTCCAAAGAAGTTATCGCTTGAAATAGACTTTGAACGTGGTGCTTTGGCCTACTTGGCTCTCTACCTCAATTTTGCCGCCGGCATTTTCTACAATGCGCTTGACAATGTACAAGCCAATACCGGTGCCCTCTACGTGGTCATGCATGCGCTTGAACATAGAGAAAATCTTGCTTAGGTCACTAGGTTTGATGCCCAGACCGTTGTCCCGTACATACAGGATGACATGCTCAGGCGTGGTTTCTGTGGAGATGTGCAGAATGGGGGCACGGTCTGCCGAGCGGTATTTTAAGCCGTTGCTTATAAGGTTGTACACAATGCTGCGCACGTTCTTGGTTGAGAACTGAATAAGGGCATTTGAGCTAAAATCTGTGACCACTTGTGCCCCGGCCTTTTCAATCACTGACTTAAAATCAAGGCAGACTTCAGAGACTACCTCTTCCAGGTTAATAGAGGAGATGTCTTCGCCGGCCTCGCGTTGTATCTTGGCAACCTCGGTAAGGTCAGAGACGGTGCGTTTAAAGCGTTCCACAGACCCATGGATGAGGTGGACCACATGACTCACTACTTCGCGCTGCAGGGTTTCTGGCGGAAGGTCTTGCAACAGGGCTTCTATGAGGCCTTCAATGTTGGAGATGGGCGCCCGCAAGTCATGCGAGGCCGAGTACACAAAATTATCCAGGTCTGCGTTGATGGCCAGCAGTTCGCGGTTTTTGGCTTCTATCTGGTGCCGCGCTTCTACCTGCTCATCTATCCCGATGGCTATGGCAATCACGCCAATGATAGTACCTGCGGCGTCACGCAGCGGGTGGTAGACAAAACTGAAGTACACCTTCTCCAGCACGCCATTCCGCACCAAGCGCACGGGCAATTCATTGTTCACGTATGGAATGCCGGTGTGCACCACGCCATCCAGTAATTCCTTGATGCCTTGGTCCCTCACCTCTGGGATGGCCTCTAGAATTGGTTTCCCTATTACATCTTCGTGCCGTTTTCCCCAGAGTTCACAGATGCCCGGGTTGGCCAGGTCAATCACGTGGTCTGGCCCCGACATGATGCAGATGGCCACCGGGGCCTGTTGGAACAACTCTGTCAGGTAGGCTTGCCGGCGGGCGGTTTCAGCCTGGGCCTGCACACTGGCAATAGAAGTGGCAATCTGTCCGGCTACCAGCTCATGGAAGTCCTGGTACGGCAAGTCATATTCCAGTTTGTTGCTGAGCCCCGCCACAAAGAACCCCAGCAGGTCATCTTGACCGGGCCTAAAGACAGGAACAATCACCGCCCATTCCCCGCCTGCTGGCTGCCTATCCAGCACAAATGCCCCGTTTGTATGCGGGATGATTTCTTTCTGCTTGCTGCGCAGCACGCTGCCCAAGGGCCAATGACCCTTTTGCAACTCCTCAGTCAATAATAGGAAAGGCACCGCATGCTGCGCGGGCAAACCAGCCTGACCCAATAAACGTGCTTCTCCTTCTTTTTCACTTAACAAGTAAATCTGGCTGAACGGCACATCTCCCGCATTCTGCACCAGCACGTCGCAAATAGTCTGGCAGGCATCCTCTAAGGTCTGGATCTGGGCCATGGACTCAGAAATGTCTTTCAGGGATTTGAGCCGGCGCTGGCCCAGCACGGTCATGGTCTCTTCATAACAGGCGCAGAAGATACCGTTCACGCCGCCCTCATCGTCAAACGCGGGGCTATACGAGAACGTCCAGTAGGTGTCCTCCATAAAACCCTTGCGCTTTAAAGGAATATAAAGGCCCTGCGCGTAGAAAGGGGCACCGCCGTTTAAGATGGGTTCGGCAATCTGGCCTAGTTGTTCCCAGGCCTCGGCCCATAGCACCCTGGCAGAGGTGCCCAGCGCCGCCGGATGCTTCTCCCCCAAAGCGGGCAGATAAGCGTCATTGTGGAAGGCATACAGTTCTTTGCTCCACCAGAAAAACATGGGAAACCTGGAGTGCAGAATCAACCTGATGTTGCTTTTCAAGCTCTCTGGCCAGGACTTTGGGTTCCCCAGAGAATGGGAGTCCCAGTCATAGGCACGCATAAGAGCTCCCATCTCCCCGCCTCCCAGAAAAATAGTAGAGGCGTCTTGGGTTATGGAATTATTGGAAATAGGCATACAAAAAGTTAGGGCAGTACAGGGGATTCTCTGGCAACGCGCGGGTGCCAGCCAGGATTCTAGTTCAAGAACTAGTTCTCTACGTAAGAACCGACCAATAAGATATATACTTTTTGCTATCTATTGCATTTTAAAACAAAAGAGCCCCACACGTTTTGGGGCTCTTTTGTAGAAAACAGGCTAAAAACGAAGCTTAGAACCGAAAGAAGGTGTTGGTGCCGCCCACTTTTCCGCCGAAGTTTCTAATGTTGTAAGTAAATGTGACCAGACCGTATCGGCGCAAGACCACCGTCTGAAAGTCTTCCACAAAATTCTCCCTGATGGCCCGGTACGCACCAATGTTCTGGTTTAGCAGGTCATAGACAGAAAACTTGAGCTGGGCGCGGTCATTCTTCATGAACAGGAACGTGACGCCCGCGTTCAAGCGGCCATTGTCCTTGCGCAGGCTCGGGGCTACGTTGGAGTTGTAGGAATAGTCAAAGGTGGCCTCCCAGACCAGGCGCTTGGGCAGGCGCACCACCACGCCGGTTCTGGAGGTCTTGGTGTTAAAGCTGATGTCTGGAATGGCATTGGAGGTGTAGGAACTGTTGCGCAAGCCCAGGGTAAGGGTCTCGTTGAATTCTACTTTGTCATTGAGGTTCATGCTGGCCTTGACGCTGGGGTTCCAGGAGACGTTCTGACCGTAGCTGCGCACGTCATTGACAATAATCAAGGACTTGGCATAGTTGAACCAAACCGAGGCGCCCACAGAGAACTGGCGCTTGCCGTCAAACTTAAAGTCCTTGTTCACGTCTGCGTTGGCGTTCACCTGCCAGTTGCCGTCTGTGTTGACTGGTCTGTACGTCTGCACCTTGGTTACCTGGTCAATGGTTCTGGAACGGGTCACGGCGTCTTTGCTCATGCTCCCAGACAGGTACGCCCAGTAATTGATGGAGTGCTTGGCGTCAAACTTACGGTAGTTCAGGTTCACGGAGTTGGAAATGGTAGGCTTGAGGCCCGGATTCCCTTCTTGAATGAAAAGCGTGTTAGAGTAGTCCGTAACGGGTTGCAGGTCGGCGGCAGAGGGTTCGCGCACGTTCACGTTGTAGCTCAGGTTAAAGCCCTTGTACGCCGCCGTCAAGGACGGGAACACGTAGAAATACTCCTGCGGAATGTCTGCGGCTTTTAAGAACGTATTCTCAATGTTGAGCAAGGTAAAGCGCACGCCCGGCTGTAGGGTAAAGTCTTTGTACTTCCACTTTAAGCTGGTGGTAAGGTAATTGCGCCAGCCGCTGCGCTCTACTTCATCTGAGAGGGCAAATATCTGGTCTGGGTACTCGCCGGTGTCTCTGTTGCCGTCAAAGGTGTTGACCAGGTTCTGGTTCTCAAAATACTCGGTGTTGATCCTGGCCACGCCGCTCAAGGTTTTGCTGATGGGTTCTGTAAACGAGAAGGACGTATTGACCGCCGTGTTGTTCACCTCATTGTCGCGCAGTTGGTCAATATACTCAAAGCGCTGGCTGGGCTTGAAGAAGCGGTCTGCGGCGGTGTAGTACTGCTGCTGGTCCCCCAGGTTGAAGTTGTAGTTCCCGAAGAAGTTGAACTGACGCCCCTTCTTTTTTGCTGACAGTCGGTCAAAGGCCACCTCACCGGTCAAGGTGACATTGTCGCTTTCCAGCAACTGGTGGTTGTCGCTTTCATTTACCAGCTCACCGTAATTGCCGCTGGTGAGCGTGTAGATTTGCTGATTGGACCTGGTTTTGGCCAGCGTTAAGCCCGGCGTGAGGCTGAAGGTGGTGAGGGAGTCTATCTTCCAGTCCAGACGGCCGCCCAGGCGGTGGTTGCGGCTCTCAGAGAACTGGTTTCTGTCGCGGCGGCTGTTGGTGGTGTCGCGCTCCAGGGTTTGCAGAGAGTTGATCAGCTGGCCTAAATCTGCGTCAATGCCACCGAAGAAGTACTGCAGGTTCAGCTTCAAATCCTTCTTTAAGATGGTGTTGAAGTTACCGCCTGCGCCGCTGGACTGCTGAATGCCGTCCTCGGTGCCGCCAAAAGAGATGCCGTTCACGGCAAAGCCGCCGTCGCTGCGCACCATGATGGTGTTCATGCCGCTTCTGCTAAAGCCGCCAATCCTGGAGATGTCCTCAAACCCGAAGGCCGGTCTATTCAAGTTGTTAGAGTAACCCAGCAAGCTAATCTGAGTGGTGTCCCTGAACACGTTCAAGATGCCACCCGCCTCATACAGGTTCTTGGTGCCTTTGCCGGCGTAGGCTTTGCCAAACGCGCCCTGCTTGATGCCTTTTTTGAGCTTTAGGTTAATCACCTGCGGAATCTCATTCACGGGCAGGTCTGGGTCGCGGCGCACGGCGTCTGGGTCATTGACCACCTGCACTTTCTCAATCATGTCGGCCGGCAGATTACGCGAGGCCACCTTAGGGTCATTCCCGAAGAACTCCTTGCCGTCCACCAAAATCTTGTTCACGCGCTTGCCATTCACAGAGATGTCGCCGGCCTGGTCCACGGTCACGCCGGGCAGCTTCTTCAACAAGTCTTCCAGCAAGGCGGTGGGCAGAGTTTTAAACGAGTTGGCGTTGAACTCCAGCGTGTCCTTGCGCACAATGATGGGCGGCGTCTCTGCGGTGATGAGCACCTCGCCCAGCACGTTATCGGCCATGGTCATGCCAATCTCGCCCAGGTCCAGATTCGGTTGCTCGGGCGTGAGCCTGAACTCTTTGCGGTAAGTCTTGAAGCCGGTCATGGAAATGACAATGCGCAGGGGCTGGTTGAGCGCCAGCCCAGGCACCTTGAACGCGCCCTTCTCATCACTTACTCTAAAGGTGACTAACGCAGTGTCTTGGGCGGTGTAGACGGCAATGGTGGCGTAGCCCAGCGGCTCCTTGTGCTGCACGTCCAGCAGCTTGCCCTTCACCTCGCCTTTCTGCGAGAAAGCGTGGCCGGGCAAGAACGTAAGCGCCGCCATAAAGACCAGGAGTAAACATGATTTCATAAAAATGGATTTGACGATGACCAAGTAAAGGTGCTTTTCTTAATGGAGAGTTAATTTTAGCAAAAAGCCCAGGCATCCTTAGCGTCTAGCGCCGTGTTTAACAAAACTTTAACTAGCGCAGCGGTCATCCTTTAAGCAGAGGGGTTACCGTGCAATGAGAAGCATGGATTCTGGAACTTCGTTTTTGGGCTGAATTCTGGAAAACAGGCCAAAAACGAAGATTGGCCTTTCTCAGAAATGCCTTCTTTCAGGAGACGGACCTGTATAACGCTTTGAAAACTAAGCTGGTGAAACTTCGTTGAAAGCAATTCAACCCTATGGGGTATTTCCTTTTCTCGTCACTATTTTCCTACCACTATGAAACGTTCCTTCACTCTTTACACTTCTTGCCTGCTCCTGGCTGCTAGCCTGGGATTTGCCTCCTGCGACAAGGCCCCCAAAGGGGATAAAGCCAAAATCACCGATGAGCAGCAAGCCGCCGAGGCCACCGGCCAGACCTTTCTGGTAGACACCGCGGACTCCCGCGTGCGCTTTATTGGGCACGGCGTGGGCAAGAACCACCCGGGCACCTTCCATTTGGCCTCCGGCGAGGTAGCCGTGGCCAACAACCAGATCACGGGCGGCACCTTCCTCATCAACATCAACTCCCTGGACGTGGAGCAGAAAGAGGAAATGTTCCAAACCAAGCTCAAGCCCCACCTCTTGAGCGGCGACTTCTTTGACGCGGCCAAGTTTGGCACCGCCACCTTTGAGATCACCAAAGTGGCTCCGTATGAGGCCAGCAGCAAGGACACCTCTCTGGTAGAGGGCGCCAATTTTACCGTGAGCGGCAACTTTACCCTGAAAGGCGTGACCAAGAACATCTCGTTCCCGGCGCGCATTGACCTGGATGACAACGGCCTCAAAGCCAAAGCAGACTTTGAGATTGACCGCCGTCAGTGGCAGATGAACTACGGCAATGACAAAACCCTAGGCGACAAGTTCATCTCAGAGACCGTCAACATTGAGTTGGACCTCAAAGCCAAGAAACCCAACGACGTGACCGCCGGCCGGTAATCACCTTTGCCTTTAAAACAAAAGAGCCCGAAGACCAAGCGTTTTCGGGCTCTTTTCATGAAAACAGGCCAAAACCGAAAGTTCCGCCCTGGACGATCAGAACATCTAGCTACTGTCCTAAGCTGACAACTATTTTCTAAGGACGTCCTTCACGGCTTGCTCCACAGTAGACCAAACCGGTGAGGTGGGCGCCACCAAGTCAAAATGGCCGGCGTTGGGCACAATCACTTCCTGGACCAGGTATTGTTTGTGGGAGGAGAACCTGGCTATCCCCTGGGCTTGACTGACCGGCACAATGGGGTCTTTGTCTCCCTGCACCAGACGCACCGGCACTTTCAGGGGTAGGTTTCCCAGCGGCGAGCCTAGGGCGTAGCGGTCGGGGAACTGGTCTGGCAGGCCGCCCATCAGCTGCGGCACGGCGGCATTGCAGCTCCCGGGCGCGGTGGCATAGGCATTTAAATCTGCGATGCCGGCCAAGGCCACCACGCCTTTGACCTTCAGCGGCTTTTTGAGGTAGAGCGGGCTTTCCTTGGGCAGCTTCTGGCGGGTAGCTGTCCAGAGCGCCAGGTGCCCGCCCGCCGAGTGACCCATCACCACCACCTCTTTCACGTTCAGCGGGTGTTGCCTGGCTAGCTGCTTCACAAAATCCACGCCCTGTCCTACATCCAGAAACGTGCCCGGCCAGCCGCCACCCGGGTTGCCCACGCGCCTGAACTCCAGGTTCCAGGTGGCATATCCGGCTTTGGTCAAGGCGGCGCTGAGGTGGTTCATGTACTGGTAATTGTACTGGGCCAGCCAACAGCCCCCATGAATGACCACCACCACTGGGAACGGTCCTTTGCCTTGCGGCAGGCGCAACTCCCCGAACTGCAGGGAGTCTTTTCCATAGGCTATCTTCTGGCCCGGCGCCGGCATGGGCAGCTGCATCAAGTCCTGCCAAGTGACTAGTTTAGGCGCGGCGGTTTGGGCGTGCGCGAACGGGCAGGCAACACACAGAAACAGGAAAAACAGACAAGCGGCAAGGTCCTTCATGGTGGGGCAAAATAGGTTCTGGGTTAGAAGCGAAAGCTACTCATTTTGTTTTGAACCATACCCCTTGAGCTGCAGGCTATAAATCAAAAGAGCCCGACCACTTTCGTTTTCGGGCTCTTTTGATGAAAACAGGGCAAAAACGAGTCTGCCCGGTTTACAAGTTATGTTAGAGAGGTTGAATTATCCTTTGCTGGATTTCGGGTCGCTGCCTCTAGGGAAGGTACGCTCCTCTTCTATCTTACCATCTTGTTTATGGATGATGACGGAACTAGTGTTATGGTTCTTGGCTATCTCAATGGTTTTCTTCACCACTTCCTGCTTGTTGGTACCTGTCACCGAGGCACGCTGTCCGTCCTCCAACTTGCCTTCCCAACCTTCTTCGGTTTTATTCACGTGATATATCTTTCTGTCTGCCATAGCTTTCTGCACGTTTGGTTAGGTGCATTTTTACTGTGGGGAGGAGGAGAAAGTTTCGAGCTCATACAACCTTGGTTTAGATTCATTATATTGAAGAACAGTAAATAAGATTTTATAAATACTTATAATGAAACAATGAAAGATTTTTTAGACAGCGCTTCTGCATTTTCTTTAAGCTTGAAAGAGCTATTCTCTAACTATTCAATTTTAAGATTTCTAAAGGGAATTTCGCCTCTAATCATCATTCTTTTATCTGGAATAACCATTTATGAATTATATAGCTCGCATTTTTACTATGAAAAATTAGAAAAGAAAATATCACTTGTTGATAAAATTAGAAAAGTCAGCATAGATAATACATCGATTAAGCAAAAGGCAGATGATGAATTACTTTTAATTCTCGCCGAGGTTAATCATAGTCCTGTTTCTCAACCTCATTCAATATTCTTTTCCTCAATATTGAGTGAGCAAGCTTTGGATATTTTTTTAAAGATTCTAGGTGCTGTCATTATTCCTTTAGGTGTTATTATAGCTAGTTGGAACGATATTGATTCGACTAGTAAAATAACAGGTGCATTTATTTTTATTGTTTTCTTTGGAGTTACTTCGATTTTTATTCCTACAATTTATAGCTCTTGGGTAAACTTTGCATTAATGCCAGTTTTGCAAATTCTAATCTTACTACCCTTTATGAAGAAGGAGCAAAAAATCATTTAGGGTAAAGTTAGAGTAACTCCAAAAAAATCATCATACACAAAAACCAAAAGAGCCCGAAGACTTTCGTTTTCGGGCTCTTTTCTGGGAAATAGATGAAAAACGGACTTAGTCCATTAGCTTCTTGTAGCGGATGCGCTTAGGCTCAACGTCACCCAGACGTTTCTTCTTGGCTTCCTCGTAGTCAGAGAAGTTTCCTTCAAACCAAACTACCTGTGAGTCGCCCTCGAAGGCCAGGATGTGAGTGGCAATTCTGTCCAGGAACCAGCGGTCGTGGCTGATGACTACAGCGCAACCGGCAAAGTTCTCCAGCGCGTCTTCCAGGGCCCGGATAGCATTCACGTCCAGGTCGTTGGTAGGCTCATCCAGTAGTAATAAGTTGGCGCCTTGCTTTAGGGTCATGGCCAGGTGCACGCGGTTGCGCTCACCGCCCGACAGCACGCCCACTTTCTTCTCCTGATCGCCGCCGCTAAAGTTGAACTTGCTCACGTAAGCGCGGGCGTTCACTTGACGTCCTGCCAGGAGCATGGTCTCGGTACCGCCCGAGATGGTTTCAAAGACAGACTTGTTGGGGTCCAGGCTTTCATGCTGTTGGTCTACGTAGGCGAACTCCACGGTTGGGCCCACGTTGATGGTGCCGGCGTCTGGCGTCTCGCGGCCCGTAATTAATCTAAACAAGGTAGACTTACCCGCACCGTTCGGCCCGATGATGCCCACGATACCCGCCGGTGGCAGGTTGAAGGATAGGTCTTCAAAGAGAAGCTTGTCGCCGTAGGCTTTCTTCAGGTGCTCGGCCTCAATGACCACGTTCCCCAAACGCGGACCGTCTGGGATGAAGAGCTCCAGTCTCTGTTCTTTTTCTTTGGCTTCCTCAGAGGCCATTTTCTCATAGTTGCCTAAACGCGCTTTAGACTTGGCCTGACGTGCCTTCGGACTCATGCGGGCCCACTCCAATTCGCGTTGCAAGGTTTTCTGACGCTTGCTTTCGGTTTTTTCTTCTTTGGCCAGACGCTCAGATTTCTGCTCTAGCCAGCTGGTGTAGTTTCCTTTCCAGGGAATACCCTCGCCGCGGTCCAGTTCCAGAATCCAGCCGGCTACTTTGTCCAGGAAGTACCTATCGTGGGTGACGGCTATGACGGTGCCTTTGTAGTGTTGTAAATGTTGCTCTAACCAAAGCACAGACTCGGCGTCTAAGTGGTTGGTAGGTTCATCTAACAATAACACGTCTGGCTCTTGTAACAACAGGCGGCAGAGGGCTACGCGGCGTTTCTCACCCCCGGATAGGTTACCAATCACGGCTTCGCTTGGCGGCGTGCGCAGGGCGTCCATGGCGCGCTCCAGTTTGCTGTCCAGGTCCCAGGCACCCAGGTGGTCCAGGCGTTCCTGCACTTCGCCCTGGCGGGCAATGAGCTTGTCAAAGTCGGCGTCTTCCTGGGCGAAGGCCTCGTTGATTTCGTCAAACTCCTTTAAGAGGGCCACCGTTTCGGCTACGCCTTCCTGCACAATCTCCATCACGGTTTTGGTAGGGTCCAACTGTGGTTCCTGCTCCAGGTAGCCCACAGAATAGCCCGGCGAGAACGCCACTTCGCCTTGGTAGGCCTTGTCCACGCCGGCAATCACCTTCAGCAATGAAGACTTACCAGAGCCGTTTAGACCCAGCACGCCAATCTTGGCGCCGTAAAAGAAAGAAAGGTAAATGTTTTTAAGAACCTGTTTCTGGGGAGGGTAAATCTTGCTTACCCCCGCCATGGAAAAGATGATGGTTTCGCTGCTCATAGACCTGTTGGGTTGGTTAGATACTGGTGCTTAGCCTCTAAGAAATCGTTTTTGGCTTAGTTTCACAAAAACAGCCCAAAAACGTACAAGAACATTCCCACCATGAAATCAGTATGTATGCAGACGTCCGGCAATGGTTTGTTCTGGCCAAGGCTCGCAAATATCGCAAATTTGGCGGTGCGGGGTTATGAAAATTGACGGCAATTCATAAACTTGTAGAAAATATAGACTATTCATTTTTTAGAAAATAATCCAGTTGATGGAAACCAAAGATTTGTCTGAGGAAGCCCATAAGTTCGGCTACGTGGAGGGAACCCAGGTGTGGCTTAAGCCATTCATGAATTTCCCGGCGCGCCAGGTAGGCGAAGTTAAAGAGGTGCCCGAAGATTCCCTGCTCTACTTCGCGAACCGTTTTGAGAACTTTAGACAGAAGGTAGACAGCCTGCTGGAGAAGATAGAGACCTCTGAGAACAAAGGTTCTTTCTTGATGAAAGTCCTGCACCTGAAAGAACAGGTGGAGAAATATGACGCCATTGGTGACTTTGAGGCCTTGCACCACCGCCTCACCGCGGCCGAGGACGAGATAAAAGACGCCATTGCCAAGAACCGTGACAAAAACCTGTCTACCAAGGTAACGCTCATCCAGCAGGCCGAAGAACTCATTGACAGCATTGACTGGCAGGAGACCTCTGACAAGCTCAAAGAGATGCGCCAGACCTGGATCAAGACCGGCCCCGTTGACAAGAGCCTGACCGACGAACTGGAAGAGCGTTTTAGAACCGCCGTAGAGGCCTTCTTTACCCGTAAGAAAGAGTTTTTCCAGGACAAGAAGGACATGCTTTCCCGCACTATTGACAAATACAAGGCGCTTATTGCCCAGTCAGAGGCGGTCAAGAACTCTGAGGAGTGGGAAGAGACCAGCAAGAAGCTCAAAGACCTGCAAAACCAGTGGAAAGAGATAGGCGGCAACCTGCCCCGCAAGATGTCTAATGACCTCTGGAACAGTTTTAGGGCGGCCAACAACCATTTCTTTGAGCGCCTTAAAAAGCACATCAACAGCCAGAAGACCGAGTCTAAAGACAAGTACTTAGAAGACAACCTAGCCAAGAAAAAAGCCCTTGTAGCCGAGGCCGAGGAACTCCTGGAGAGGCCTACCTCAGAAGCTGTGGCCCGCGCCAAAGAACTCCAAGCCGCCTGGAAGAAAGTTGGCCCTGTCAAGCAAGACGAGTCTGACATTGTCTGGGAAGGATTCTTAGTAGCCTGTGACAAGATATTTGAGCTGAGCAGCCTGGAGCATTACATGCGCAAGCGTCCGTTGCCAGAGGGCAAGAACTCTGAGAATGACCAGATCCATGCCCGCATCAACGCCCTGCGTGAGTTCATCAAGTCTGACAAGGCAGAACTAGAGGTATTGCAAACCAACCTGGACCGCCTGCACCCTAACCAGAGCAATGAAACGTTCAGGACTATGCTGGAAGGAAAGATCAAGAACTTCAATAGAAAACTGCGCACTAAAAACGAGTTGATTGAGCTCTTGAAGAAAAGAACCACCTCTTCCAGCAACAAAATAGCCTAAGTCTATCGTAAGCCGTTTGAGTTTAACTAACAATGAACCAAACGGCTTACGCTATGAAAAAATACCTTCTACTCCCCTTCCTCGTTCTTCCGTTGCTGTCGCAGGCCCAAAGCACCAAGGGTCCTTACATTGGCGTGACCACGCAGTTCCAAAACACGTGGATCATCAATGACGAGCAGTACGAAGACGTCAACTACGAGCATAAGTTTACCACCAAATGGGCGCCCTTCGGCATTACCGCCGGCTACAAGTTCAATGAGAACCACAACCTGCAGGTAGAGCTCATCCGGTCCAAGCAAGGCGAAAACTTTGACATTGTAGACGTGAACGGTGACAAGACCGGCGAAAAGGAGATTGACCTGGTCTACTGGAACGTGCCTTTGCTGTTCAAGTACACCACCACTGGTAGAATGCGCTTTAACTTCCACTTCGGGCCGCAGGTGAGCTTCTTGCAGAAGGGAACGGAGACTAACCGTTTAAACCGGACTGCTACTTATCACCAGAAAGGCGATGAATACAGAGTACCCGGTGGCAATTTCTTGCTGGCCTCTACAGATGAGGAGGACCGCCAGAAGGACAGCCGCGTGGGCAGTTTCAACAAGTATGACTTGGGTGGCGCTGTAGGTGCCGGGGTGGAGTTGGACGTGAACTCCAACACCTACATTAGTGCCAACCTGCGCGGGCATTACAACTTTGTGAACATCCGTAAAGAGGAGAACATCAATGACAAGACCTTGCCCGAAGCCCAAAGAAGAGACCCAGATTGGTACAACCTTCGTCAGAACCTGGTGATTGGCATCCAGGTGGGGGTGCATTTCTTGTTCAACACCGGTGACGGCACCAGCCCGGCCCGCCACGAGTAGGAAAAAACACCCAAAAACCTCAACATTTTTCAGTGTGACGCGTTGTGCAACTATCAATGCCTGCACAGCTTTGAGAAGAATGTTTGATTTGTCAATCTTAATTCTATTTTTGCAACAATTAACAGCTATACTTTAAGGAGATTTTACTATGTATTGGACACTGGAACTAGCCTCTTACCTGGAAGACGCACCATGGCCGGCCACCAAGGATGAATTGATTGACTACTCTATCCGCTCGGGCGCGCCCATGGAAGTAGTAGAAAACCTACAAGCCCTGGAAGACGATGGTCAGCCATACGAGAGCATTGAGGAGGTTTGGCCGGACTACCCGACCAAAGAGGACTTCATGTTCAACGAGGACGAATATTAATAATGAATAATGACTAATGATTAATGATTAAAGGAGCATCTCCAGAACTATTAATCATTAGTCATTAATCACTAGTCATTATTTTGGCCATTTTAGAGATAAGAGAATTGGTTGCGGGGTACGCGGAGCGCGTGCTAATCCGCAACCTTTCTTTTTTAGTGCCCACCCCCACCTTCATTGCCATCATTGGGCACAACGGCAGCGGCAAGTCTACCTTTCTCAAAGCCTTGACCGGCCAAATTCTTTACAAAGGACAGGTGTTGGTGAAAGGCCAGCCTTTGCCCACGCGTACCGGTGCCATGGCCCGCACACTTTCTTATCTGCCCCAGAAGAACAACGTGGCCTTCCCTATTCTGGCGCGTGAGTTGGTGGTGATGGGACTGTTCAGGAAGAAGCGTTTGCTGGAGCCCTATACCGCCGCAGACTACCAGCGCGTAGAAGAGGTATTAGACCAACTGCACATCTCCCACCTCAGTAACAGGACCTTCACAGACCTTTCTGGTGGTGAGCAGCAACTGGTGTGGCTGGCACAACTGATGTTGCAGGAAACGCCATTGGCCTTGCTAGATGAGCCTACCCAGCAACTAGACGTGTACCACAAGAAACGCGTCTTTGACTTGATGACCTCCTGGGTGCAAGACCAGCAGAAGACCGTGCTCTGCATCACGCATGACTTGTTGAACCTGCTCCCTATGCAAGGCTACCTGCTCAACATCTCCCAAGCCAATCCGCAACTAGAGAAGATCACGCCTGAGACGGTATTGGCCCACCAGCAGTTTCTGGAGAACCGACCGGTCTTCGCTCAATAATTCTGTTTAGAATCAATTTTCAGCAAGCCGCTAAGGTCTTTAGAATCAACAGATGTTTGGAAGGGGCTTCGTTTTTAGCCTCTCTTCTGGAAAAGAGGCCAAAACCGACCTTTACCTGGTATTGAGCTTGAGTTTACTTGATGGGAATCCAGACTTGCTCTTCAGAGGCGGGGTTGGTATGGCCTAAGTACTTTTCGCCCATCACCTCAAAATGCGGCCGGTGGTCCAGGGTGTACCCAGACGTAGGTAACCACGTCCCGAAGATATGGCCCGCCGTCACATGAAACTCACTGGAAATGCCCTTGTGTAGAAACACGGCATACTTCCCGGCGGGCACTACCAGCAATTCTAGGCCTTCTGGCAGATGCTCTACAGTGCTCACTTCTACTGCCGCCCACTTCTCAAACTTGGTATTGGGATCCACTACCTGACTAAAGAAGTTGACCGGGTACTCCTGCACTGAATACAACTCCTGTCCCACTCTATGGGCAATCTCGCGGTGGCGCGGCATGAACTGTTGCCAAAGTGCTGGTGCGTTGTTTTCTACCAGGCTGGTGGTGATGCGCAGGCCTGCCAGGCGCTTCTCAGCTAAGTCAACAATCTTTGGGTCTTCCATGAACGGGTAGGATATTGGTTTTAGACGAATAGGCCAATGAGGCAACTGCTAGGGCAACAGACCGGCGCGCTCGGCGGCCAGAATGGCCTCTGCCAGGATCATGTCTTCGGGGGTGGTGAGTTTGATGTTCTGGTAAGAACCTTCCACCAAATGAATCTTATGCCCGAACTTCTCCACCACAGAGGCGTCATCGGTGAACTGGGAGCTCTCACCCTGCTCATAGGCGCGGCGCAGCAACGGCAACCTGAAGCACTGCGGCGTCTGCACCATTTTATAGGCATTTCTATTCACGGCTTTGGAGACGTTGCCCGTCACGCGCCTGATAGAATCCTTCAAGGCTACGGCCACTACGGCGCTTCCCAGTTCGTTGGCTGTCTCAAAGGCGTTATGAATGATATCCTGGGTCACAAAGGGCCGTACGCCGTCATGCACGGCCACCACCCCGTCCTCATAGATGCGCAGGGCCGCCAATCCGTTCTGCACCGACTGGTACCTGGTCTTTCCACCGGCCACTAAACTATGCCGCACCTGAAAACCATGTAGCTGGCAGAGTTCCTGCCAGCGGGCCATTTCGGGTTCTGGCAACACCAGTACAATGGGCATGACCGGATTGTAGGTGTGAAAGCGCAACAGGGTGTGCATTAACACAGGCAGGCCTGCCACCGGCAGAAACTGCTTGGGCAAGGGGGCATTCATGCGGCTGCCAGAGCCGCCGGCCACTACAATGGCATAGGTTGGGTAAGGAGGTGTTTGCATGGACAGTGCAAAATACAGAAAGGAAAGAAGGCCACCAGCAGGATCAAGCGTTTTTGGGCTGTTTTCTGAAAATCAGGCTAAAAACGAAACGGACCAAACCGCAAAAAGAAAGCAACGGTGCTTTAGACGTGGAACAGGTTCTGCAATTTACTATTGGTGCGCAAGCCTGACAGGGCCTCGTCACTCAATGGCTTGTTCAGGAAATCAACCACAAAGTCATACTGCTTGGCGCGCGCAAAATCCTCTGGGTCAACGGTAGAGGAAAGCACCACCACGCGCGTCTCTGGGAACAACACTTGGTATTTACGTAAAAAGCCGTCCAAAAAGTCCCAGCCGTTCATGATGGGCATGTTCAAATCCAGGAAGACCAAGGAAGGCGCCTCGCTTGCGGCTACATCCTGCAATCCTGCTGTCAGGTTCTCAAAAAAATCAAGCCCCTGTTTGCCGTTGGTGAGCTTGACTACCTTTTGGGCGAATCCATTCAGTTCAAGGACCAGCTCACTGAGCATGAGGGCGATCTCATCATCGTCAATTAACAATACTTTGTCCACCATGATCTACTGCGTCTTAAACTGAAGCACAAAGGTAGTTCCTTTATTTACCTCACTGCTTACAAAAATAGTACCGCCCATGGCTTTTATCTGTGAGTGGACAATGTAAAGGCCCATCCCCTTGCTGTCGGCGTGGTCATGGAACCGCTGGTATAGGCCAAAGATGCGGTCTCCGTACCTGTTCAAATCCATGCCCAGGCCGTTGTCTGAGAATGAAAGCTCTAGCATATCTTGGTTACGCTCTGTTTTCAAATGCACCTGCAAAGGTCTTTCTGGAGAGCGGTATTTAATGGCATTGGACAGCAGATTCAAGAGGATGCTATGCAGATAGCCCGCATTACCCACCACCTCATGGCCACCCGAGAAATCTACCTGCACTTGGGCCTGCGCTTCTTGCAATAGACGGTCCAGAGATGCCTGCACTTTCTCAAAGGCAGAGGCCAGAGAGAGGCGTTCCTTCTTGAGGGCTACGTTGTTCTTGATGATGAGAATTTCCAGCAGATCATCAATGACGTGGTTCAGCTTCTGGGTAGACTCCTTGAATTTCTCCACCAACAGCCGGTTCCTGCCTTCGGGAATGGCCTCCAAGTCAATCAGGTTGGAGATGCCCACCAAGTTAGACAGAGGTGCGCGTAGGTTATGCGAGGTGATAAAAGAGAACTGCTTGAGGTCTGCGTTGTTTTGGGTGAGTTCGGCAATCAAGACCTCCCGCTCTGCCAGGTAGTTTTTACGGGCAGTGATGTCTTGGTGCACAAACAACCAGTAGGCGTGCTCACCGGCTTTGTTGTAGATGGGAATGGACTCCAGATGTGCCCAGTATTTCTCCCCGTTTTTTCTGTAGTTGATTAACTCAACCTCGTATGTTTCACCGTGGGCAATGGCCTCACTAAACTTTACCAGGGCTTCTTCTTGAGACCACAGCTCACTAGGGCCGCTCAGCATTTTCAGCTCTTTGCCCAGCACGTCTTCTGGCGTGTAGCCGGTTAACTGGGTAAAAGCGGGGTTCACAAAAATGGTTTCCAGCTCGTTCCCCGGCACAGGGTCTACTTTGCTGATAGCAATTGCGTCTTTGGTGTTGGTGATGACAGACTCCAAAAGCCGAAGCTGCTGCTCCTCTTCTTTTTTCTGGGTGATGTCCGTCAAGAGCACAAAGAACAGGTCTACTTCTGAGTTGGAATCCTCTAAAGGTTGTATCTGTAACCTGAACCAGTATTTCTGACCAGTTTTGGAGTATTGGATCAATTCGCACTCAAAGGGCAGATGCTGGTCCATGTGCACGTGAATCTGCGCAATGGTGGCGGGGTCTGTTTCTTCGCCGTTCATGAGGCTGCCCGGCGATTTCCCCAGCACTTCTGTGAGGGTCCAGCCCATCATGCGGGTAAAGGCGTCATTGACCCAATGCAACTCGCCGCCTAATTGCAGGATAAGCACCCCGTTACTGGTTTCTTTGGCAATAACAGAAAGCTTGCGCAACTCTTCCTCGGCGTGCCGGCGCTCTGTAATGTCATGGACGGCGCCCACCATTCTAACTGCGTTCCCAGCCTCGTCCCTTATGATAAAGCCGCGCTCCTCTATGTAAACGGTGGCACCGTCTTCTCTAATAGACCTGTATTCTATCTGCCATTTATTAGCCTGCCTATCTTGCAAGGTCGCGTCTAACGACTGACTGGTAGATTCTTTGTCCAGGGGGTGCAGAAGGCTTGTCCAGAAATCAAGGGTGGAGTTCTGCGGAGTTCGCTTAAAGCCAAACACCTTCTCAAAGCCTATGCCCCAGTACAGACTGTTGTTTACAATGTCCCAGTCATAGATGGCGTCATTGGTGGCCGCGGTGGCCAGGTGGTACCGGTCATTGCTCTGGCGCAGGGCTTCTTCGGCTAGCTTACTTTCCAGGATGAGCTGCAACAGGTTCCTGATGCTGTCCAGAGAGCTTTCTTCTGCCGGGGTGGGTGCTTTTACCTTACGGTAGTACACCGCCAGCGTGCCCAACACCTGCTGGTTGCCACCAATGATGGGAAAGGACCAGCTCGCCTTTAAGCCATAGGACAAGGCTAGGTCTTTAAAAGCTGACCAACGTTTGTCATTGGCAATGTCTGTGACTATGACTTTTTCCTTAAAGAAGGCCGCTGTTCCACAGGAGCCCACATTGTCTCCAATAGGCGTACCGTTGAGCAACTCACCGTAGCTTGCAGGAAGGCTGGGCGCGGCAAACGTATAGAGCTTGTCGCCTTGCAGGCGCATAAAAGACAGCAGCATGTCCCCGTGGATTTTCTCAATGCCAGACAGGTAAAAGGCAATGGTTTCTTGAAGGGAATAATGGGGCGAGGCGTTGCGTTCCAGGACTTCTTTGCCCAGACGCTCTAAAGCCACAATGCGCTTGTATTCTGCCAGGTCCAGTTCTGCGCGGCTAGAATCTAGGCGAGTTCCCAGCGAAGATGGGTGGGTCTGCTGCTCCCGTAGCAGGTGCAGCTCTCCCTTGGTTACGTACAGTTCTTCCTGCAACCGTTGAAGGCGCTTTTTGGTCTCCTCCAGCTCACGTTCCAACTCCTGCACGTCCTGCTTATTCTGGCCCGCCTTTGGCGAATGGAGGTAAGCGTCTTCTGCAAACAACATATCCCTTTTTAGTCTTCTTTACCTTATAAAACAACCAATCTGCCTTTTGTCATCAGGTACCTGAAAAAAGGCCTTGTAAATACGCTTTGTGGGGGAGGAAAACGGCTGTGCTTATGGGTAGGCGCCTCTAATGATGGCTGGGGAACATCTTACGCGTCAATCAACTTCACAAAATCCAACTCCTAAAGATACTTGGTCTGCATGGAGCCTCAAAAGAACAGCGCTTTATTTTTTTCTACGCCAAACCCACCACCCTAAAAAACAAAAACGCCTTGACCAGAGCCAAGGCGTTTTTGGGTTGTTTTGGCCAAAAGAGGCCAAAAACGAAAGACTATAGAATCAACATCACGTCGCCGTAGCTAAAGAACTTGTACTCTTCTTTAATGGCGGTTCTGTAGGCTTCCATGACCAGGTCATAGCCACCAAACGCCGCAGCCATCATCAACAAGGTAGATTCTGGCATGTGGAAGTTGGTGATAAGGCTGTTGGCAATTTTGAAGTCATACGGCGGGAAGATGAAGCGGTCTGTCCAGCCCTCGTTTGCCTTAAGGCGGTTGTTGGCAGACACAGAAGACTCCATGGCGCGCATAGATGTGGTACCAATGGCACACACGCGCTTCTTGTTGTCTAAGGCGCGGTTCACAATGGCAGCGGTCTCTTCTGTTACAAAGAACTGCTCAGAGTCCATCTTGTGCTTGGTCAAGTCCTCTACGTCTACCGGACGGAACGTACCCAAGCCCACGTGTAAGGTGATAGGTGCTACGTCCACCCCTTTCAACTCCAGGCGCTTTAATACCTCTTTGGTAAAGTGCAGACCGGCGGTTGGAGCGGCTACGGCGCCTGTGATCTCGGCGTATACCGTTTGGTAACGCTCCTGGTCTTCTGGCTCTGGCTCGCGCTTGATGTACTTAGGCAGAGGCGTCTCACCTAGGTCATGAATGGTTTTATAGAACTCCTCATCTGTGCCGTCAAACAAGAACTTGATGGTACGGCCTCTAGAGGTGGTGTTGTCAATAACTTCAGCTACCAGGTCACTTTCGCCAAAATACAGCTTGTTGCCTACCCGTATCTTGCGCGCCGGGTCTACCAACACGTCCCATAAGTGAATGCGCTTATCCAGCTCACGCAACAGGAACACTTCAATCTTGGCACCGGTCTTCTCTTTGTTGCCGTACATGCGCGCCGGAAACACTTTGGTGTTGTTGGTCACCATCACGTCGCCTTCGTCAAAATACCCAATGATGTCCTTGAAGATTTTGTGCTCAATCTTGCCGCTGTCACGGTGTAGCACCATCATGCGGGCCTCGTCACGGTTCTGGGCCGGATGTGTGGCCAATAGACCTTCGGGCAGGTCAAATCTAAACTCTGATAACTTCATATTTAATATTACGGTATTAAAATATCTACAAAAATAGAGGGCAAAGGTAGGCAGATTGTCTTAATTTATTTTACTTTTAGCCAACTAAGTTAACTTAAGGGGTAGAATGATCTATTTACGGCTAGTTTTTGAAAGTCTCCGCTTTGCGATGCAGGCCCTGAAGTCCAACCTGTTACGCACGTTGCTTTCCTTGCTGGGCGTGACCATAGGAATCTTTGCCATCATCTCTGTCTTTACGGTGGTGGACTCTTTAGAGCGAAGCATTAGGCAGAGCATGAGCTTTGTGGGCGAGCGCATCATCTACATTGAAAAGTGGCCCTGGATTTTTAAGGGGGATGACATGCCTTGGTGGGAGTACATGAAGCGTCCGCCGGCTACCGTGCGGGAGTACCGTTACCTAGAAGAAACCCTGGAGAACGATGAGGGCGTGGCCATTGTGTCGCGCCGGGGTGGCAACACCTTCAAGCATTTGAATAACAGCATGACCGGCATCATGATGCAGGGCGTGTCGCTTAACTTTAACCAGGTAGCCGAAGTACCCATTGCAGAAGGCCGCTACTTTACCCAACAAGAGGTAGACGGTTCTCGCAACGTAATCATCATTGGCCATGAGGTGGCAGAGAACCTGTTTCCGCAAGGCAACGGCGTAGGCCAGACCCTTAAGGTGATGGGCCAGCGCTTTACGGTGGTGGGTATCATGGAGAAACAAGGTGCCGGGCTGTTTGAGGGCCTGCCTACCAATGACAAGAACTCGTATGTGCCGTTTGGCGCGTTCGGGAAGATGTTTGCCGGCGGCCCCAGGGGCGTACAACCGTCGCTCATGATAAAAGGGCGGGTAGACGACCCTGGCCTGCAGAACCTGGAGTACGAGGTACGCGGCAAGATGCGCACCATACGCGGCCTCAAGCCGTACCAGAACGACAGCTTTGCCGTAAACCGCTCAGAGATGATGCAAGATGAGATTAGTAACCTCTTTTCCATTATTGGTCTGGCGGGCTGGGTGATTGGCGGCTTTTCTATTCTGGTGGGCGGCTTTGGTATTGCCAACATCATGTTTGTGTCTGTGAAAGAGCGCACCAACATCATTGGTATTCAGAAATCACTGGGGGCTAAGAACTTTTTCATCCTGTTCCAGTTCTTGTTTGAGTCTGTGTTCCTGAGCTTGATAGGCGGCGGCGTGGGCATCTTACTGGTGTCTTTGATCACGTTCATCCCAATGGGGTCATTGGAAATAATCCTGACGCCCGGCAACATACTTTTAGGGTTGGGCGTATCGGTCGTGATTGGGGTATTGTCGGGGATCATCCCGGCGGTGATTGCTTCCCACCTTGACCCCGTGGTGGCCATCCGGTCAAAATAAAATCCTGGATCTTAGTCTGAGTCGCTTCTGCTGGATCTTCAAAAAAGGTCCTGCCGGTGTCTGCGTCTCTTACTTTTGCCCGGTTAACCCGTTGTTCCAAAGGCTTACAGACCTTTATCCTGTACACAACCGCTCTCTTGTTTAGAGGGTAACCATCCTATTTAATTACCCGCTCTGTTTTCTGCGTGTTTTCCAGAAAAGAGGGCAAAAACGATTGATTGATATTATGACGAAGTTGAGAAAAACCAGCAAGACCAAGTTGCAAGACGAGGTAAGCAACGTGGGCAGCGGACAGACCATTGTCCAGCCAGACGCCAATGACAACAAAGTATCCTCTTTGCATGAGGCTAAAAAGATGGCCAAGCGCGAGGTCCCCCAGATCTCTGAGGATGACAAGCGCATTAGAGAGGCGTTCACAGACAAGAACTGGAATGAGATTAAAATAGCAGACTCCTGGCAGATCTTTAAGGTGATGTCTGAGTTTGTAGAGGGCTTTGAGAAGATGGCCAAGATTGGACCGTGCGTGTCTATCTTCGGTTCTGCCCGCACCAAGGCAGACAACCCGTACTACATCATGGCCGAGGAGATTGCCGCCAAGCTGGTGCGCCACGGTTACGGCGTAATCACGGGCGGTGGCCCAGGCATCATGGAAGCCGGTAACAAGGGCGCGCATTCAGAAGGCGGACGCTCTGTGGGCTTGAACATCCACTTGCCGTTTGAGCAGTTCAACAACATTTACATTGATCCAGACAAGCTCATCAACTTTGACTACTTCTTTGTGCGCAAAGTGATGTTCGTGAAATACGCCCAAGGCTTTATTGGCATGCCAGGCGGCTTTGGAACGCTAGATGAGTTGTTTGAAGCCATCACCTTGATCCAGACCAAAAAGATTGGCAAGTTCCCGATTGTGTTGGTGGGCAAAGCCTACTGGCAAGGCATGTTTGACTGGATTAGAGACGTAATGTTGCACCAAGAAAGCAACATCAGCCCAGAAGACATGGACCTGGTACACCTGGTAGACAACGCCACAGACGCCGTTAAGGTGATTGACGATTTCTACAGCAAATACCTGTTGTCTCCCAACTTCTAGGAGAGACTATATGGCAGGCCATTTTTGGCTTGTTTCCCAGAAAAGAGCCCGAAAACGAAAGTCTTCGGGCTCTTTTGGTTTTAGGGCAGATGGTTTGTTTCTGGTGTACTAACTTTGGAGACGGAGCGTTCCTTAATTAGCTTCCATTACATGAACACAGACAGTACCAAACGCCAGAAACAAGCACGCGTCTTGCGTGACTTCCGGAAGGTTCACCGGCTCACGGGGGCTTTGCTGTTCGTGTTCTTTTTTGTCATCTCTATTACGGGTCTGCTATTGGGCTGGAAAAAGCACACGGGTGGCATAATACTAGCCAAAACCTATACGGGCACCTCTACCCACCTGCAAGACTGGCTCCCCGTGGACAGTCTTACTAAAAATGCGTTCAACGCCATACAAGACTCTCTAGGCAAAGACACGTCTATGCTCACCCTGGACCGCATAGACATGCGCCCAGACAAAGGCACCGTCAAGTTCCTGTTTGTGGAAGACTACATAGGCGTACAGCTGGACGCTACCACGGGCAAAGTTCTGCACCTGGAAACCCGCCGCGCCGACTTCATTGAAAACCTACATGACGGCTCAATCTTGGACAGGATTCTTGGCTTGGATAGCGGTGTTTTGAAAGTCATCTACAGCACCATCATGGGCGTGGCTTTACTCATCTTCACCATCACGGGCTTCTGGTTGTGGTACGGCCCCAAGCGCATGAAGCAGGCTGCTGCCAGCACCACTCCTACCTCGCCCAGTAGATCGGCCAAACCACTTAGAGGAAACTAGTATCTTCACTATCTTTCAAAGCGACATCTTTCCTTGAGCTAAAAGACAAAGGTGCTTAACAAGGCATTTTGGGGCTATTTTCTGGAAAAGAGGCTAAAAACGTAAGTAACTGAGGCTGTGAATGAAATAGCAACCAGATGCTATTTCAAATCCCCTTCGGCTTTCTTAGATTTGTTCCCCCAATTCTATCTAAACCCTTTCTTGTGCGTTCATCTGTTATTACTAGGTTGCTAGCAGGTATCCTAGCCTTTCTCTTCTTGCTTTTTTGTTTGCCTGAGAGCGTCTCTGCACAAGGGCAGGGCACGTATTGGTACTTCGGGAATAATGCCGCCTTGGATTTTAGATCTGGCACCCCCAAGCCTCTGCTCAACAGCGCCATGAACACCTCTGAGGGTTGCGCCTCCATTTCAGACGCCCAGGGCAACCTGCTTTTCTACACAGACGGCATCACTGTTTGGAGCCATGACCACAAGGTAATGGCAGACGGTACCGGGTTATTGGGCCACTCTTCCACGGCCCAGGCCGCGGTGGTGGTACCTGCACCGGGCCAGCCCCAGCGGTATTATATTTTCACCAACGCCAACAACGCGCAACCCAATGGCCTTAGGTACAGCACGGTAGACATGTCATTGCAAGGCGGCAAGGGACAAGTGGTAGAAAAGAATGTGTTTCTGGCAGCACCGGTCTCTGAAATGGTTACAGCCGTACAGCACATCAACCGGCAGGACATCTGGGTCATTTGCCATGAATACGGCACAGACGCGTTCAAAACCTTTCTGGTCACTAAAAACGGAGTACAGACGAAGCCTATCATTAGCAAAACAGGCAGGGTGCACAAGTTGGAAAACAACAACACCACCGCCATTGGTTGCATGAAGGCATCTCCAGACGGCCGCCGGCTGGCTGTGGCCTCTTATGCGGTGGGGGTTGAAATTTATGACTTTAACGCCTCAACAGGCACTATTTCCAACCCGATCCCCGTCAATGGCTTTTTCAGTGGATATGGGGCAGAGTTTTCTCCAGACATGTCCAAGCTCTACTACACCACTTCTGGCAACTTAGACTTGATGCAGGTCAACCTTTTGGCGGGCAGCCCGGCACTAGTCGCTTCTTCAGCAGTGAAGATTGCCAATATTGGCCAGGACGGCGCCCAGCGCTACGTGGGCGGAAGCTTACAGATTGGCCCCGATGGGAAAATTTACGTGGCCCGGCCCACCAGTCGGCATCTGGGTGTCATCAACCAACCCAACGCATTGGGCGCGGCCTGCCAGTACGTAGACCAAGGCTTGGATTTGGGTGGCGGCATCAGCATGTGCGGACTACCGGTGTTTGTGCAGAGCTTCTTTTATTATGACGGCGAGCTAAAAATGGCCAACACTTGCTTTGGCGAGGAGACCACTTTTAAACTGAACGTGGCCCCCAACGCCCCGGCGCCCCTGTCCACGCTCTGGGAGTTTGGGGACCCAGCCTCGGGCGTCTTGAACACTTCTACCCAAGCCATAGGCAAGCATAAGTTCACTGCGCCAGGTCAATACAAAGTGAAGCTCACCCGCAAGTTCATCAATACCTTAGAGGAGTATACCATTGAGTTTGTGGTGAACCCCTTGCCCAACGTAAACCTGGGTCTAGACCGCCAGGTTTGCCCGGGCACGCCTGTAACGCTGGATGCCACCGTGGCAGGCGCTATCTCTTACCTCTGGAGCAACGGCCTCACCACGCCTACTCTTACTACGTCTACCCCGGGCACGTACTCCGTGCAAGTAACCTCGGCTACGGGCTGCGTGAATACAGACGAAGTAGTCATCTCCTTGCTACCAGTGCCCGTTCTTGAGTTAGGACCACCCCTGGCCCTTTGCGAAGGGGAAACGACTGTGCTCAACGCCACCCCCACTAACGGCGGAAGTGCCACGTACAAATGGCAGGATGGCAGTACCAACCCTACCTTTACCGTCACTAAGCCTGGCCGTTATGAGGTTACCGTCACCAACGCGCAAGGTTGTTCTACTTCAGATTTCATTAACATAAGCTACAAGCCGCTGCCCATCGTGAATTTGGGTCCGGACCGCATACTCTGCACTAATGACCCGCTCACCTTGGGTACGGCCCAAACGGGTGCCACTTACAAATGGTCCACGGGCGCTACTTCGGCTACTATTTCACCAACGGTAAGCGGCACCTACTGGCAGGAAGTCACCATCAACGGCTGTACCTCCAAAGACGAGGTGAATGTGCTTTTCAACCCATTACCGGTAGTTAACCTAGGCAAGGACACTACCTTGTGCGTAGGCCAAACGCTCCTACTGAATGTGGGCCGCGCCAACGCCATCTATAAATGGAAAGACGGTTCTACGCAATCTACCTTGCTGGTCAATGCGCCCGGCACTTACTGGGTAGACGTCACCAATGAATTTAACTGCATCACCCGTGACGAGATCAAGGTCTTCTATCTCATGCCGCCCACCATTGAGCTAGGCAATGACACCACCATTTGCAACGGCGATGTGCTCACCATCGGGCAGGTACTGCCCAACGTCACTTACAAATGGTCTGATGGTTCTACTAATGCCACTTTGGAGGTGACCAAACCCGGTACATACCGCGTGACCGTCTCTCTGCAGGACATCATCTGTATTGAGTCTGATGCCATCACCATAAAGGCAAAAGACTGCGTAGCCGGCTTGTTTATTCCAAACATTTTCACCCCTAACGGAGATGGCATCAATGACAACTTCTTCATCATGGGCTTGCTGTATCCTAGAAATGTGACAGACGCCGTCCATTGGGAACTGTCTGTCTATGACCGCTGGGGCAAACGGGTCTATCACACCAAGGACTACAGAAATGAATGGGAAGGCAAGGGCTTTTCTGACGGCGTCTACTATTACCATTTAGCCAATAGCCAGGACGGCCGCCTGCTCAAAGGTTGGGTGGAGATTGTCCGGTAATTTCTGTTGCTTTACGGTATGGCTACTCTTTCCCTTGACCAAATCACTGAACCTACCCTGCTCCTGAACGAGCAGATTGTCAAGGCCAACATCCAGCGCATGGCCCAGAAAGCCCAGGGCGCCGGAGTGCGCCTGCGTCCGCATTTCAAGACGCACCAAAGCAGACAGATAGGTGAATGGTTTAGAGAAGCCGGCACCACGGCCATCACGGTCTCCTCGGTGAAGATGGCACAGTATTTCGCAAAGCATGGCTGGCAGGACATTACGGTGGCCTTCCCCTTGAACCGACGACAGTTGCCGCAAATTCAGGAGCTGGCTCAACAGATTACCTTGCATTTGGTCATCACTTCTGTGGACGATGTGGCTTTCCTGCGCGAGCATCTGCAAACCCCAGTAAATATCTGGATTAAGGCAGACACTGGGTACGGCCGCACCGGCATCAAAGCCGAAGACATCGCCACGCTGGATGCGGTTTTGAATGAATTGAGGCAACCATCTGCGCATACGTTTCAAGGCTTTCTGGCCCACGCCGGACATTCCTACAAAGCCCGCGGCCAAGAACAGATTGCGGACGTCCACCAACAGACCTTGGACAAAATGCGTGGCTTGAAAGAGCGCTATTCTTCTGACTGGCCTAACCTGCAATTTTCCATTGGCGACACGCCGTGTTGCAGTGTAATGGAAGACTTTGTTGGCATAGATGAGATGCGCCCCGGCAACTACGTCTTCTATGACCTCACCCAGCATCAGATTGGCTCCTGCAAGTTGCAAGACCTTGCCGTAGCCCTGGCTTGTCCCATAGTGGCTCTGCACCCAGACCGAAACGAAGTCATTCTCTACGGCGGCTCCGTACATTTTTCTAAAGATGCCCTGCCTTTGCCTGACGGGAACATCTTTGGCTTGGTAGTGCCTTTAACGGAGAATGGTTGGGGTGCCCCTCTGCCAGATACGGTAGTGGTTTCTCTTTCACAGGAGCATGGCATTGTGCGCACTACGCCAGCGTTGATGCACCATTTTCAGCAGGGAGGTTTGGTGGGCGTTCTGCCGGTGCATTCCTGCTTGACGGCAGATGTGGCTAGAAGCTATTTAACGTTGACAGGTGAACGGCTTGAGCATTTGAGTGGCGTGGTTCTGTAAGACACTCGTAGGAGCTTCGCACACTACGAGGTCTGGCATTTTAGAAGTCTGCTATTCTTTTCCTCTTTGTCATCCTGAAAGCAACCTCGCCGTTTTTGTCATCCTGAAAGGATTTTGGTAGCGAACTAGACAAGCGCTCAAGTAAACACTGTTACAGCTTGCCCACAAGTTCTTTCCTAGATGACAAAAGTGAGCAGATGCGTTTTTGGCCTGTTTTATGAAAAGTAGGTCAAAAACGCATTTTCCCTTTCCTACTTAGCTGTAGCCGGAGGAGCCGTCACTTGGAAAAATTTGTGGGCTTGTACCATTTCTCCTTGCTCTGCAACACCCATAATGGCTACCCTAAAAGTGTCAAGGTCATCTGAGGTTGTGAACTCAAAGGTGGCCCATCCGTCCTTGTCAGTTTTTAACCCAGGAAACCAACCTAAAGAAACTCTTAAATCTGGGATTGTCTCTTGGCCTGAGCTCTCTTGTTTAACTTCTTGAAGGGTGTAAGGCACATCCAAGTGGGCAAACAAAGCCTGAAAGCCCCTTTTTACCAACCTTTCTCTATGGGCAGCACCCTTGGTATTGACTAAGAATATTCCGTTCCAGGCTAGTTGGTCCAGGTTGTTACGGCTGAGGGTTTCTGTTTTCCAGGCAAGCTGAATACTTTCCAGGTCTTTAGGGTCTAGTTGAAGAATCTCATCAATGTCTTTGACCATGACCCCATCCACCAGGTAAAGCGGCTCTTCCTTAAAAAAGTATTTGGTGAACTGGTCAGTATATAAAATCCGGAGTTGGAATTTTCCTTTCTGCTTGCTCAATCTAAGGTTAGAGGTGACTTCCTGGATGGCGCTTTCTGTGGACGCAAAGTCAATGTACTGGTCTAACTTAAACGTCTTATCCATATGCAACGGAATAGGCTGGTACAGCTTCTCATACCTCTTTACCTCATAGGCCTCTTCAAGAAACTGCACCGCCTCCAGCCGTTGCAGTTCTTGATTAACAGAAGCAGAAATTTTTACGGCGGGGTTTGTAATAGGGCTTTGAGCCTCTTGCAACCTTGTTCCCTTGCCAGATGCTCTAGGGAGCGGGAAAACCTCTGTTTCTTTTAGGTGCTGCCTTTTATTCTCTCCGGCCTCAATGGCTTGCCATAAGGCTTCATCCTGATGGTGTTCACTTTTTACATCTCCCCAGGACCGTTGAGGGTCAGCGTATACAGCCACTGACAGTTGCGCATTCCCTACTCCTGCCTGGCCGCTGGTAAGCCTTACCTTTACTGTTACTTTTTCACGGGGCTGGTATTGTTCTTTTGCAGTGAATACTTCGGCCCGAATTAGCTGCGGTGCATGTATTTCTGCGCGCTCTTCTGCCAGCACCTTGCCTTGGTTATCCAGTAGCAGAAACCGAACCTGCTTATCTCTCACTTCTGAGAGTGGGACTTCTAGTTGGCGCAGGTCATCTGTGACGGCTAAGGGACTGCTGTAAAAAACCTTTCCTCCAGCCTCTGCCAAGAGGAAGGCTGGTTGAGTACCCATGCCCAGCACCTGCACCAAGAGGCTCCCTTCTTGCTGGCCTTTCACAATCAAGCGTTCCTTGGCCGCGGCGGCTAATGCATTTCCCTCTATTAGTGTATCTTTTTCTTCAACAGACGCTAGCTGTTCACCTTGGCTGAGCACTGTATGAGAAGGGGTTAGAACGGGGCTCTTCTCTTTTCGCCAATCCTTGGCATTCATGATTAGAATCTTTTTGGAGAACTGCTGCCCTTGGCTAAAATTCTTCATCCAGGCGGTATAGGCCTTCACCTGGTAATACCCCGAAGCCAGATTTTTGGGCAACGCAACGTCACCAGTCGCAGAGTTGTCGGTTACCAAATGAGCTTGGGAGGTTACCTCTTTACCATTGGCATCCCTCACTTCTACATACACCACCTTGCTCAAGCCTGCAGTATCACGGCCAGACAAGTACACGTTAAACCAAAGCTGCTCACCAGCCAGATAAAATGGTTTGTCATGCTGTAAGGCTATTCGTTCTTGTACCAAGGCTGCCTCTACCCTCCTCACCTGCTCCTGCAATGAAAGAGTTTGGGCGTTGCTATGCTGGCTGAAGAATCCAACAACGTTCAGTAGTACAGCCAACAGGAATAGTCTACTTGATTTTGTTAAACAAGGCATACTGCGCACAATGAAGGTTCTGGTGGACGTCAAATTAAAATCCGAAAGGAGGAATATGCGTGCTGTTGGAGTAAAGCCCTCGGCAGTCTCTGGTTAATACCACAAAGGGTGCGCCAGGCATAGGACCATACAGAGACCGGTTGATGATAATGAATTTCTCATTCACTTCTGAGGTCCCAAAGTAGCCAATGACCACTTCTGAGGGATCTTTGACGTTAAAGAGGTTGCCTCTAATCTGGGCTGGAGCCGGGTCTGTGATACTGCCTACACTGGTCTGTTGCTGTCTGTACAATCGCCAAAACTCATATGCCTTAGGCGTAAGGGAGTATTGCCGTACAATGGCCTGGTACCTGGTCTGCAGGTCAAAGGGCACTACGGCCACTGGCAACTTGATGCGCTGCCCATTGGTTCTACTATCATCTATAGCCTCAATCTGCTTGTTAATGCGCCCGGCGTACGACCAACAGATGGAGGCCGGCGGTGGAAGGATCTCTGGCGGATTGGTCTGGTATTGAAAAATGCCCTCGGTCTCCCATCTATAGGCATTTTGCGCATTGGCCGGGTCATTGACGGTCACGCTTACCTCAAAGGCCGGGGTTTTCTTTTCTACATTTTCGCCGGCGCCATTCTTAACAACTTCTACAAATTCCTTAAAGATAAATTCAAGCTCCTGTATTGGGGGCACCGCTTGCAACACCTCTGGTTGGGACTGGTATTCTTTTCCGTTGGGTAGTTTAATGAAAACAGTGAACACATTGCCCACCTGTGACTCAGTGGACGAAACCAGAAAGCCATAATTACCCTTTATGACAGTGACTTTGTTGTTTTGCAGCTCTGTTTTTTCAGGCACTGGCCATTTGTTCCCCTGCTTGTCTTGCACATACACCTGGGCTCCTGTAATTGGACGACTTACCACTATGCCAGAGGCGCTGTTAAAGGGTTCTGCCGAAGATAAAAGGATAGTACATGCCAACTCTCTCTGCCCGGTCTGTGGGTTTACTTTACTAGTGACGGTTCCATCTACCACCAAGGTATCTTGCTGGGTACCGGTCACCACCTCTATCGGTTCAATGCAGGCAGACAACCAGACCAGTGCCCCTATCAGAAGAAACCGTATGTGTGCGTTTCTCATTTGTTGAATTTGAAGTTATAGGTAAGGGCCGGAACTATGGCCCCTATGACAGACAATTGATAGGCCTGCGGCGTGGTACCCCCGTAAGAAGGCATAAAGTACACCGAATAAGGATTTTTGCGCCCGTACACGTTGTACAAAGAGAAAACCCAACTGTTCTGCCATTTCTTGTTTTTCTTGTTGGTACCGTCCAGGGTAAAGGCCAAATCTAGTCTATGGTAGTTGGGAATGCGGTACTGGTTGCGGCCATTGTAATACAGAAATACCATGCCGCCCACCTTGGCCACCGACTCTGGATAAGTAGCGGGCCGGCCGGTGCTAAACGTAAAATTGCCTGACACACTAAACCGCTTGGCCAGTTGCTGGTTAAGGACCAGCGACAAATTATGCGGCTTGTCATAGTTGGCCGGGTAGCTACGCCCGCCATTGATAGTGCTCACGTCTCTGAATGCTCTGGAGTAAGAATAACTCAACCAACCGGTCAGCCTTTTCTCCTTGCGGCGAGCCATCACCTCAAACCCATAGGCCTTGCCGTCGCCCTGCACTAGTTCTGCATCCAGGGTGGAGTTTAAGACCAGCTGTGCGCCGTCCCGGTAATCCACTACGTTTTGAATCCTTTTATAATACGTTTCTATGGATAGTTCTAGGGTATGTTCCAGCAGGTTTCTATAGTATCCCAGACTTACCTGGTCACCTATCTGCGGTTTTAAGTTGTTGTTGCTGGTCTTCCAGATGTCTACCGGAGAGGCAGACATGGTATTGGAGATGAGGTGCACGTATTGGGCCGTTCTATTCACCCCCAACTTCACTGAACTGTTTTCATTAAGCGTGTACCTAAGGGAAAAGCGCGGCTCAAAGGTAAAGTACTGTTGCATGGCCTCCCCTTTGCTGTAAGATATGGTTCCAATCACCGTGCCTTCTTCCTGCGTTTGTTGCTCCCCCAAAATCAAGGCGTCACCGGGACCCAATTGCCTATACCCAGAATACCGCAGTCCGTAACTGATAGATAGAATCGGGCTGGGCGTATAAACATGCTCTAAAAACAAGGCTCCTTCCAGAGACTTTTCCTCGGGCATTTTCTCTGCTCTAAGAATGGAAGTGGCACTAGGTTGCAAGTCACCTTGGTTAAACAGGTAGTTAGTAACTTCTGCCCCTGCGTTAAAGGCGTGCTTATCACTCAAGCTATAGTTAGCCTCTGCCTTTAGCAATTGGTAGGCAATCCCGAAATCTAAAGTATACCCTGTGGCTTCTTTATTTGAGCTTAACCCATAATCATACTGACCTAGCACACCGGTCAAAGAGGTGCTCAGGGTTCTAGAGAAGTCATGCTGCCATTGAACCGAAGCCAGGTTAGTGCCCCATGTGTACGTAGTGTCTGACCCAAACCTGAAACCGTCTTTGCTTTTGTAGCCAGAGAAACTCAGATGGTCTTTTTCACTTGCCTGTAGCGTAAATTTGGCGTTGGCGTCATAAAAATACCCAGAACTGTTTCTAACTGACTGGTCGGGCACGAACTGTAGCAACCAATCTGGATACGCCACGCGGCCAGCCACTAAGAACGATGCCTTGTTCTTTACCAACGGCCCCTCTACTTGTAGTCTGCTAGCCACCAGCCCCACGCCGCCACTTGCCTTGAAATGTTCCGGGCTTCCTTCTTTCAAGGCAACATCCAAGACAGAGGAAATGCGGCCACCAAATCTGGCCGGCATACCCCCGCTATACAAAGTAACGTCTTCCACCATGTCTGGATTAAACACTGAGAAGAAGCCAAACAGGTGCGAGGAATTGAAGATGGGAGCCCCGTCTTGCAGGATTAAATTCTGGTCAATGCTTCCGCCCCGCACATTGAAACCAGTGGCGCCTTCGCCTACGGTGGTTACCCCGGGCAAGGACAAGATACTGCGCACCACGTCCACTTCCCCTAGAAAGGCAGGCATCATTTTCAATTGCCGCACATCTAGCTTAGCCACGCCCATTTGCAGCCGCTCTACCTGTTGGTTGACAGAAGCTGAGGTCACCACCACTTCCTTTAATTCATTTACTTTTTCAAAAAGAGGAATGGTAATGTATTTATTGCTGCCTAAGGGGACTTTACGGCTGTCTTCGCGCATGCCAAGGGCCAGGGTCTGCAAGGTATAAGTGCCTACCGGCAAAGAGAAAGTAAAAGCTCCGTTGCTGTCGGTTACGGTAATGTTCACGCCTTCTTGCGTTTTCACAGTAGCCCCCTCTACAGGTTCATTGGTCTTGCCGTTCAACACCCTGCCGCTTAACTCCACCTTTCTATTAGGGTTAGCCAGCGCTTGCGTACTTTTCCAAGACACAGAGTCTAAGTTTACAGGCCGACCATATTCTTTAGGCACCACCACTACCGTAAAGGTGTCATACAGAATATAGGAGAGATGGCCTTTCTCCAAAACTCTCTCCAGAACCACCGGTAAAGCTGCCTCATTAAAAGAATCAGTCACCAGTAAGCTGTCTACCCATTCCTGCTTATAGAAAATGCGCACCGAGGCCTGGTGTGCCAAGTCAGCAAACACTTCTTGAATGGGTTTTTGGGAATAAGATGCAGTAATTTTCTTTAAGGGAAGAGCCTGCCCAACGGCAGTATGCGTCACCAGCAATAAACAGAAAAGACCCAGCCAAAGGCCAACAAATTTTTTCATAACCAGCACAAACGGAACCTGATGCGCTCCAAGTCATGAATATACTTTAAAAGAATAGTATCTTGGCTATATATCTACCTTTGATGTTTGATAGCGAATGGTTTATCTCTGACGGAAGGAAGCTTTCAAAAAAGTAGAGATGAGCAATCTACTTTCAGCCTATTTTATGGAAAACAGGCCAAAAACGGCTATGCTCAGCTTCCCAAAGAACAATCACCTTCCGCTAAACTATTCCGCTTAAAATTCGGTTAAGAAGAGATGGATTGCCCGGTGCCATGGTAGCGCGGGAATGCCTACCTTTGCTCTTTAAACCGAACCAAATCGGATGACGCCAAAAGATACGGATGCTACCTCGGTAGCCAAAAAACATACCTCAACCACCGTGGATGTACCCTTCATTGAAGTGTACGGGGCCCGGGAACACAACCTCAAGAACATCTCGCTCAAGATACCGCGCAACCAGCTGGTGGTCTTTACGGGCATCTCGGGCTCTGGGAAATCTTCCCTGGCCTTTGACACCATCTACGCCGAGGGCCAGCGCCGGTACATGGAAACCTTCTCGGCCTACGCCCGCTCCTTTCTGGGGGGCATGGAACGACCCAACGTAGACAAGATTGAAGGGCTTTCGCCGGTAATCTCTATTGAGCAGAAAACCACTTCGCGCAACCCCCGCTCTACCGTGGGCACCATCACTGAGATTTATGACTTCCTGCGCCTGCTGTACGCCCGTACCGCCGAGGCCTTCAGTTATGAGACCGGTGAGAAGATGGTCAAGCAGAGTGATGACCAGATTGTGAACCACATCTTGGAGTACTTCAACGGCAAGCGCACCATCATTCTGGCCCCCGTAGTGAAAGGCCGGAAAGGCCACTACCGCGAGCTGTTTGAGCAGATCCGCAAGATGGGTTTCCTGCGCGCCCGCATTGACGGCGAACTAGTGGAGCTCACGCCTAAGATGCAGGTGGACCGCTACAAAATCCACGACATTGAGATTGTGATTGACAAGCTGGTGCCCTCTGCCGAGGACCGCTACCGCCTGTCTACCTCCATCCAGAACGCCTTGCAACACGGCAAAGGCACCGCTCTGGCCATGGACGCCGACACCAACGAGACGCAGTTCTACTCCCGTCACTTGATGGACCCGGCTACGGGCATCGCCTATGATGACCCAGCGCCTAACACCTTCTCCTTCAACTCGCCGTACGGCGCGTGCCCGGTGTGTAATGGCCTAGGCGAAATCCAGGAACTGACCGAGGAATCCATAGTCCCCAGCAAGAGCGTGAGCATCAGTCGGGGTGGTATTGCGCCGTTGGGCGAGTATCGCGACATCTGGATTTTCTCGCAGATACAGGCCTTGCTCAAACGCCATAAGCTATCGTTGATGGCCCCTATTGAGGACATCCCCGAAGAGGCGTGGCATCAATTGATGTACGGTTTTGAGGAAGAAGACCCGAAAGGCAAGAAAGAACCCTTCGTGTTTGAGGGCGTCATCAACTTCCTGAAGAAACAGCTGGAGTCTGACTCAGACAACGTACGCGCCTGGATTCAGGAATACACCCAGCAGAGCACCTGCCCCGAGTGCAATGGCTACCGCCTGAAAAAAGAATCCTTGCACTTTAAACTGGACAACACCCACATTGGGCAACTCTCTGAAATGGACATCCAACAGCTCGCTGACTGGATTGCCAACCTGGAAGACCGCCTGAATGACCGCCAGAACCTAATTGCACGTGAGCTCCTGAAAGAGATTCGCAAACGCATTGGTTTCTTGGTAGACGTAGGATTGGAATATTTGCACTTACACCGCTCGGTGCGCACCTTGTCTGGCGGCGAAAGCCAGCGGATACGTTTGGCTACGCAGATTGGTACGCAGTTAGTGGGTGTGCTCTACATCATGGATGAGCCCAGCATTGGTTTGCACCAGCGCGACAATGAGAAGCTGATTAAGGCTTTGCAGGATTTGCGTGACCTAGGCAACTCAGTGGTGGTGGTAGAACATGACAAAGACATGATTCTGGCCGCTGATTACGTGGTGGACATCGGTCCGGGCGCCGGCATCCATGGTGGGCAGATTGTGACTGCCGGTACGCCAAAAGAAATGATGGAAAGCGGTACTACTACTGCAGACTATTTGAGCTACAGACGAGGCATTCCGGTGCGCCGTCAAAAGCGCGAAGGCAACGGCAAGAGCGTAATTCTGCGCGGAGCCACGGGGCATAACCTGAAAGACGTGACGCTGGAACTGCCTCTGGGTAAGTTGATTTGCGTGACCGGGGTTTCGGGGAGTGGAAAATCGTCATTGATTCATGACACGCTCTACCCTATCCTGAACAAGCACTTCTTCCATGCCAAGCGCGAACCGCTTCCGTTCAAAGACATTGAAGGCCTCAACCACATTGATAAGGTCATCGAGGTAGACCAAAGCCCGATTGGCCGCACGCCGCGCTCTAACCCGGCCACCTACACCGGGGTGTTCACCGAGATCAGAAGCCTGTTCGCGTCCATGCCTGAGGCTAAGATTAGAGGCTACGCGGCAGGACGTTTCTCCTTCAATGTAAAAGGCGGCCGTTGTGAGACCTGTGAGGGCGCCGGCATGCGTACCATTGAGATGAACTTCATGCCAGACGTGTACGTGCCCTGTGAGACCTGCAAAGGCAAACGCTACAACCGCGAAACCCTGGAAGTTCGCTTCAAAGGCAAGTCGGTGACGGATATTCTGGACATGACCGTGGAGCAGGCTGTAGAGTTCTTTGAGCACCAGCCTAGAATCCTGAGAAAGATTAAGACCTTGAACGATGTGGGCTTAGGCTACATTACCTTGGGGCAGCAGGCCACTACCCTTTCTGGGGGCGAGGCGCAACGTGTGAAACTGGCCACGGAGCTTTCTAAGAAAGACACCGGCCGTACGCTGTACATTCTAGATGAGCCTACTACGGGTCTGCACTTCCAGGACATTGAGCACCTGTCTGACGTGTTGAACCGTCTGGTGGACAAAGGAAACAGCGTGCTCATCATTGAGCACAACATGGACCTCATCAAAGTAGCCGACCACGTGATTGACATAGGGCCAGAAGGCGGCGCCAAAGGAGGTTCTATTGTTGCCCAAGGCACGCCTGAAGAGGTAGCCGCAACCGGCTTAGGTCATACCTCCCGTTTCTTGAAAGACGAGCTCAGCACCAGCCTCTACATAGACGCTCCCGTGTTCATAGCCGATGAGCTCGAAGAAGCCTTTGACGATGCCCCGGTAGACGAGGTGAAGGAGAAGAAGCCCAGAGGCCGCAAGAAGAAAGAGGAAACGGCAGACGCCTCGGTAGCCCCAGCTGTGGTCAAAGAAAAGAAGAAGCCCGGCCCCAAAAAGAAAACCGACTAGCGTTTTTGGCCTGATTCTCTGAAAACAGGCCAAAAACGAAGACAACAGAAAGCCCTCTCTGCACATAAGCAAAGAGGGCTTTCTGTTGATAATCACTTGGCTAAAAGAGTGATGGAGTGGAATGCTGCACCAACCTTTTTGGCTGAGGTTTGATAAAGGACTTCGCTTGAAAAGCAGACTCTGTAAAGAGTGACTATTTTTTGGCGGCGCTGTCTTTCTTAGCGGTAGTGGCAGTAGTATCTTTTACCACGGCAGTGGTGTCTTTTGGAGACTGCGTCTCTGGGTTGGCCAGCGTGCCTTGGCTGTTCGCCTCGGCTACGGCATCGCTGCTGGTATGGCCGGTGGCTGCCTGGTTGTCTGTTAAACCGTAGCCAGTACCTTTATCATCTACGTCTGTAGAGGCTGTGTAAGTATTACAAGCCGAGCCTAGCAATAAGGCACCAGCCACAAAAAATGGCATTATCTTTTTCATATATCTTGTAATGTGTTGCGGCAAAGGTAAATAATTTGGGGCTTATACCACACCCTCTTTCAGGGGTTTATCTAGGTAGGCAGCCAGAAAATTTCAGTAATGACCCCATCACTTTCTAACTAAGACGAAGCCTTCCACCTCTTCCCTTTCAAACAAGAGGTGCGAGTAGTGCCTCGTACTTTTCTTCACTTGCCCTCACTTCTAAAAGTCCCTTTCACTCCATCGTATTTCAATCCTGAACTTCCGTTTTTGGCTTACTTTCTAGAAAAGAGGCCAAAAACGAAGAGCCAACCAGAGACTACTCTGATCGGCTCTCTAAAAGTTATATTGCTAAAGATGACTAGTCTACTTGGTCTTCAATCTTGGTGGCCATGTCTTGGTGTGACTTGAGCATGGGCAGAGATTTAGTGGCAAAGGCTTTTACGGTTGGGGCTTGCGCGTTGGTGCTCTTGGCCGTGAACAGCGCAATGTCCATTTTATGAGCATTCTCCATCATGTCCATATACGCCTCGTCAAAGTCCTTTCCCGTTTTGCCGTTCAATTTGTCCAGCATGCCTTGGTGCATGGGCATTAGGGCGGTGGGCAGTTGCACGTTCATCTGTGAGGCAATGGACATTTGCTCTTGGCTGGCCTTGGTGTGGTGGTCTACCATCATCTGGGCAAAGCGTTTCACCTCGGCGTTCATGGCGTTTTGAGACGCCATCTTACCGGCCTCAATTTCTAGCATGTTGCTGCTGGCCGCCGTCATCATAAAGGTGGCGTCATCCATGCTGGCAATGGTGGCGTCATCTAGCATACCGGCGGCGTTGTCTGTGCTGGTGGCAGTAGTGCTGTTGGTGTCAGTGGAAACGGTAGCGTCTGTGGTGGTTTCGGCGGTGGTGTTGGTGTCAGCGTCTGTGGTGGTGCTGGTACAGGCCGCGCCAAACAACATGGCGCCGGCGGCAATGGATAACAATGATTTTTTCATAGAAGTAGTGTTAATGGTGTGTGGTGTATGCAGTAGGTTGTTTTACTTGACTAGCCAAACGCTAGTTGGCAGCACTTTCAATCTTATCTTCTAATTGGTCTGCCTGGTGTTCATGGGTGCGCAAGTTGGGCAGGGCCCGAATGGCAAAGGCCCGCACGCTGGTAGTAGGCGCGGCGTTGCTCACCATTTCAAACTTGGCCAAGGCTTCTTCATGGGCGTCTTCCATGACGTTCATGTACTTCCGGTCAAATTGGGCGCCCGACAGTTCGCTCAGCTTCTCTACTAGTTTCAAATGTCTGGAGATCATGGCGGTGGGTAGTTCCAGGTTCATGCCCTGTGCCACGGCCTTGAGTTCTTGCTGGGCTTTGGTATGGTAGTCCACCATCATCTGGCCAAACTGCTTCACTTCTGGATTAGACGCTTTTTGCACAGCCATTTGCCCAAGTGCTATTTCCATCATCCCGCTGCTGGCCGCCTCAGTAAGAAAGAGTTCCTCTGTCAAGGGCCTGTTATCATAGAGCATGGTGTTGGACAGCGCGCCCGCTGCACCGGTGTTCATATAGCCGGCGCTACCCGTCTCCTTGGTCACGCCCGCCGCATCGCTTCTGTTCATGACATTGGCAGTGTGGCCGTCTGTAGAGGGCACGGTGTTAGAGGTAGAAGCGTCTATTCTGCTGCACGCAGCAAGGGCCAAAGTGCCTACAACCGCGGTGATGTATCCTGTCTTTCTCATAGCGCTGGTGCTTAAGTTTGTCTGTCTGCTGGTCTCAACACCCTTCCCGTGAGGAGCTATTTAGTTAATACGTTTTTCAACTGGGTGGCCAGGCGTAAATGTCCTTGCAGCACCGGCAGCGTCTTGATGGCATAGCCTCTTAGAGATACGTTTAAATTCCCCTGCGAAGCTCCCTGAAACAACGTCACATCTTGCTGATGGACGGCTTCCATCTCTGTGGCATAGGCTTTCTCAAAGGCGGCGCCGGTCAGTTTAGATACGCGGTCAAATATGGCTTGGTGCTCTGCCCGTAGCGTAGTGGAATAGGCCAAGCCTTGCTGGCGCGCCAGGCTCTGCAGTTCGCTGTTGGCTTTGCTGTGGTGGTTGACCATGATCCTGGAAAACTCCCGCGTCTCAACCGTGACGGCTTTCTGTAAAGCCACTTCGCTTAGTCTTACCTCTAGCTGTCCGCTGCTGGCGGCAGAAGTGACAAACGCTTGGTCTGCCTGCTTGGTAGACTGTGTTTCTGTACCAGTGCCGGTGCCCGTGGGCGCTCCGTCAGTACCAATGCCTAGCGTGGCGCACCCCGTGCTACTGCACAGGATTCCCGCCACCCCCAGGGTGAAGATCCATTTATTCGTCATGCTGCTATTGATTGGTTGTTTGAATTAAGGGTTTAATTGCTCTTCTACTTGTTCTGCCTGTGCCAGATGGGCCCGCAGCATAGGAAGGCTCTTGGTGGCGAAGGCTTTCAATTCTACGTCTGTTCCTTCCTGAGCCATCTCCTCAAAATCTTTGATGGCCTGCTTGTGCTCCTTCATGATCGCCTCCAAGTAGGCCAGGTCAAAAGACGCGCCGTTCTTGCTCATGATCTCGTTGTACAGGTCCTGGTGGTCATCGCCCATTTGGGTGGGCAGCACCAGGTTTTTGAGATCAGCAATTTGCTTGAGTTGAGTGTTGGCCTGGGTGTGGTGGTTGAGGAGGGTCTGCCCCAATTCCCGTACCAACGGAGACGCGCCTTTGCTGGAGGCCAGCCGTCCCAGCTCTGCTTCCATCAGTCCGCCGCTGGTGACTTCGGCTACAAACCAACCGGCTTTTTCATCTTTGCCGGTAGATTCCAGCAGGTTTTCATTGTGCTTTCCGGCAGCATCTACAGAGGTGGAATCTGAGGAACCGCCGCAGCTGGTCAACATTGTCAACAAGGCGCCGCTGAAGAGAAAACACAATCTTTTTTTCATAGTGGTATTTTGTACAAATGGCATACAGGCAGTACCTGCTGGCTATTTTTACGGGCTTGCCATAGGATGGTTTTCATAGGCGTTTTTCAGGTATATTTACCATACTGTTTACCGACAAAGAACTCCAGCTTTTTTAGCTTCGCTTACGTTACCCCAACCTCAAATAGTATTCTCCTTTATGCGGACATTCCTTTTGGCCATTTTACTTCTTTGCAGCAATGTTTCCTTTGGGCAAAAGACGGCCGAAGGGATTTACAGGGGCCGGAAGTCTAGCTTTATGATTTGTTACTTCACGCAGACAGACTCTGTGCTGGAGGTGGAATATTTCTATGAAAAAGGCGGTCATATTTTTGGGCACCTACCGGCCAAGCAGCTACAGCCAACCGCCGCGACTTCTTCTAGAAAACCAGCTTTTACATCTTTGGATCACAGGATCAAAATCTTCAGGGAGAAGGATTATTATTTGATAAAGAGAAAAGGCGGGCCCCGGATGAAAGTCTACAAAACCCTGGAGACGGCAGCAGACATTGCCGTAGTGAGAAACAGAAACAGGCTGTTTGCACTCTCTCATAAGTTGCACAAGGAATTGATTGACACTCCTGGGTTTGAAGAACAGTCCTTTTGGAAAAAGTGGAACAGCTTTAACCTGCAAGAACAGGTCACGCTGGACAACGCTGCCTTCTCAAAAAAGCTGGAAGCGGCGAGATTGGAAATGTTGAAGCCCAAAAAATAATACAGCGACTGAGCATCCCATTTATATTGTTATTATCATTCAAAACGGGAAGAGCCCGCGCCTTTTGCAAGACGCGGGCTCTTTCGTTTTTGACCTATTTTCTAGAAACCAAGCTAAAAACGCTTACTCACCGGTGAAGACTGGTTTGCGCTTTTCATTGAAAGCGGCCACGCCCTCACGGTTGTCTGAAGAGTTGCCGGCAATCTCCTGGCAGTAGGCTTCATAGTCCAACATTTCATCCAGGCTAGACTCAAAGGATTTGTTCAGCATCTTCTTCATGAGGCCGATGGCTTTGGTAGGTGCGCAGGCATAACGCTCGGCAATTTCCTGCACGGCGGCGTCTAGTTCTTCTGGCGCTACTACTTGGTTCACCAAACCTAAGCGCAGGGCTTCATCGGCTTTCACTTTAGTGCCCAGCGTGCTCAGCTCAAAGGCCTTGCGCATGCCCACCAGACGCGGCAAAAAGTAGGATGATCCTGAATCCAACACCAAGCCTACGTTCACAAACACTTCAATCAAGCTCGCCTCAGTACTGGCCACTACATAGTCACAGGCTAAAGCCAGGGAACAACCGGCGCCAGCGGCCACGCCGTTTAGGCGGCAGATAATGGGTTTAGGCAGTTCACGCATGGCCCTGATGATGGGGTTGTAGCGTTTGTGCAGGCTGTCAGCCAAAGAGCGTTTCTCTGCGCCGGCAATGGCTTTCAAGTCCTGGCCGCTGCAGAAGGCCCGGCCCGCGCCGGTCAAAATCACCACGCGCACGTTCACGTCTCTGGTTACTTGCTTGAGGGCGTCTTGCAGTTCATAGCTCTGCTGGTCGTCAAAGGCATTGAAAACCTCTGGGCGGTTAAGAGTGATGGTGGCTATGCCATTGGTGACGCTATATTGTAGAATTTGCTCAGACATGTTGTTTTGGGGCTGTTTTGTGGAAATGAGGTCAAAAACGGTTTTACCAAAAGTACAGATTTGGGTTGGGAGTGCCAACATGTTGCCATTGGCGCTTTTTTTCTGTTTCTTTCCTATCTCAATTTCTTTAATCCCACTCCAACCTAACATGAACAAAACCTATACCCTTTTGCTGGGGGCAGCCTTCTTGGCGCTTCCGGCAATGGCCCAGCAAAAAGCCGAGCCGCTAGATGCGGCCATCGTAGAGAAAATCAAGCAGGAAGGACTGCAGAAGTCGCAGGTGATGGACATTGCGTTCTACCTCACAGACGTGAACGGCCCGCGCCTTTCGGGTTCTACCGGCCTAGCCAAAGCCAACCAGTGGACCAAAGAGAAACTCGCCTCTTGGGGCTTGAAAAATGCCACCATTGAACCGTGGGGAACCTTCGGGAAAGGTTGGGAAGTAGAGAAATCCTACCTGGCCCTGACCAAGCCGTATTACCAGCCCATGATTGGCTCTCCTAAGGCTTGGACGCCTAGCACCAACGGTCCGGTAAAAGGGCAGGTAGTCTTGGTGAAAGCCACCAAAGAAGAAGACCTGGCCCAGTACGCCGGCAAACTGAAAGGCAAGATTGTCATGGCCGAGGTCACCAATCCTATCAAAACAACCTTTGCCCCAGACGGCTCGCGTTACACAGATGAGGCCCTGCACAAAATGGCGGAGCCGGTAGCGCCTTCTGAAGGCAGAGCGCCCATGAGCGAAGAGCGCATGGCCCAGATGCGTGCCCGTCGTGCGTTTGTGACCAAGATGAATGAGATGATTCTCTCTGAAGGTGCTGCTGCCATCTTGAGCTCACGCGGAGGTTCACATGGTACGTTCTTCACTACCAACGGTGCACCATACGCCATGGACGCCAAGCCAGCCTTGCCTGAGTTCGAGATTGCCCAAGAAGACCTGGCCCGCATGAGCCGTTTGTTGAGTGCAGGCATTCCGGTAGAGATTGAACTGGAAAGCAAAACCCGTTTCTTAACCGAAGACCCGCAAGGCTACAACGTTATCGCGGAGATCCCGGGTTCTGACAAGAAACTGAAAAGCGAAGTAGTGATGCTGGGCGGTCACATTGACTCTTGGCACGCCGCCACCGGCGCCACCGACAACGCCGCGGGTGTGGCCGTGATGATGGAAGCCGTTCGCATTATCAAAGCCTTGAACCTACAGCCTAAGCGCACCATCCGCATCGCACTTTGGGGCGGTGAGGAGCAAGGTCTGCACGGATCACGCGGGTATGCCAAGAAGTACATAGGCGATACTAAAACGATGGCCTTGTTGCCACAGCAGGAGAAAATCTCCGCTTATTTCAACCTGGATAACGGTACCGGAAAAATCAGAGGTATTTACACGCAGGGCAATGAGGCCGTGGCTCCGTTGTTCTCTGAGTGGTTAAAACCGTTCAACGCCATGGGCGCCTCTACCGTGACCAACCGCAACACCGGCGGCACCGACCACTTGTCTTTTGACGCGCTGGGTGTACCGGGTTTCCAATTCATTCAGGATGAGATTGAGTACAACACCCGCACCCACCACACCAACATGGACACCTATGACAGACTGCAGCCAGAGGACTTGAAACAAGCCTCTGTAATTGTCGCCAACTTTGTGTACCAAACCGCCAACCGCGCAGAGAAACTGCCGCGCAAACCCATGCCGAAACCGCAGTCATAATAATTAGCATCTTATCTCACCAAAAGCCCGATGTTCTTTCTAGAGCATCGGGCTTTTGCTTTATAAAAGGCATAGTTTGAGTCATGCCATTTTTAGCCTCTTTTCATGAAAACACACCAAAAACGACGACCGCTCTTCTTAAACCGAACCTAACTATCTATTTATCAACCACAACTGATTACTATTAACTAATTCCTGTTTACTGTTCACGGTTTCCTGTAATTGTGTATCTTTACTAATTACCCTATTACGCTTTTATGAGTACTCGCAACGCAAACATGCTTTTGAACGGCATGCTAGTGGTTTCTTTCCTGATTCTTATGCGCAATCTGGAGCACCCAAACATCATTGTACCTGCAATGTCTTTTCTGGGATTTCTTCTGTTTGTTGTGTTTAAGTTTATTATCACGCTCAGAAACCGAAAACAGAAATAACTAAATGGCAATTCCTATGGAGCCTTTCTTCCTGAACCTGTCTCCTCCTAATGAGAACAAGTCTACCATGTCCTGGCTGTACTCAGCTATGGCTACCATTTTTTTGGCGGTAGGCTTCATTGGCTTGTACACTGAATATGCCTCGGGCAAGGCACAGTACTTTGACTACGCGTTGCCGCTTATCCAGAGCGCCTTGGGCATCTCTTATTTGGTAGTATTGATTAGAAAAAAACGCCCCGTGGGTAAAAGCTACGTTCAGGTAGACGACCAACAGATAGAACTTAAACTGGAGCCCGATGAGGATGCCTATACCCTGCCGTGGGAAAGCATTCACCTGCTACGCGTCCAGCCAGACAAACTCATCTACCGCCTCTCCACCGGCCACACCGGCGAAATTGACCTGGAAGACGTCCCAGAAGAACACTTGGAAACCGTCCGTGAAGTCATTCGGCAGGCCGGCAAACACAAAGGCGTCAGTCTTTGATTGAGTCTCTGAGTCGTGAGTCTATATAAAAAACGGGAAGGCCCTGAAGACAAATCTTCAGGGCCTTCCCGTTTTTGTGCTATTTTCTAGGGATTAGGCCAAAAACGGAAATGTGATAATTGGTTGTTAATTGCTGATTACTATTTAAAAGTACATTCTTCGTTTCCTTTTACCCCTACCAACCACCACTACTTCTGTCATCCTAAAAGGACCTTGTGGGCGGACTAGACAGGCGGTTGAATAAGCACGGACTTTCACCTTGAGAATTGCCCGAGAGTTTTAGGCAGTGAGCGCAGCTCAGAAAAGGGTGTTTACATAAGCGGAAGATGTGGATGCGCAGGAGACAAGGCTGTGCCTGGTCTCTACAGAAGGAAATCTGTGTTTAATAGCACTTATTCAACCGCCTGTCTAGTCCGCCCACAAGGTCCTTTCAGGATGACAAGAGAAAAAGAGAGAAAGAGAGAGAGAGAGTGTGTGTGTGTGTTGTGAAGACAATCTTGCGTCTTATGTCCTATATCTTTTGACTCTTAAAAAGGCAAACCCCAAAGAATCACACCTAGCAGAAAACCAAGAATAAAACCGGTGTAGACTTGTTTGGTATTGTGGGCTCCTAAGGCCAACCTGGCAGAGAGAACTGCCCCGGCAATGGCAATCCCTATGACGGCGGGGTAAAACAAATATGGTTCGGGGAGCCAATCATAGAGCAGGACCAAAATCCCCAAGGCACCGCCTACTCCTATGGCATGTGCGCTAATCTTCCAGAATTGGTTAATGACCAGCGTCATGTAGACAGAGGCCGTGATGATGGCCATCACGTAAAAGAAAAGGTCGTCAAAGTAGCTTTGGCGGTAAAAAAGAACCGTGGTAACAGTGTAACAGGCCGCAGCGAACAGCAAGGGCCAGCGCCGGTCTGCCCGGCTCTCTAACGTAAGCGATGAGATTTGTCCCGCCCGCCGCATGGCATACGCGCCCAACCCCGGTATCAGGAAGGTGGTCAGGAAGACCATAATCCAGACCAAGCGTCGCCCTTCCATGGGGAACGTCAAGGCTCCCACCGGCAGGTAGAACAAGATCAGGGCGAACAAGTACGAAGGCAGCAGCAGCGGATGAAACACCACAGACAACGCCATCGCGAGGCGGGAATTCACTTTATAATTAATAATTAAGAATTAATAATTAGGAATTAGCGGCATGCGCACCAGCTCTTCCAAATACAAAAAGTAGGCACAAGTTAAGGTGCAAATGATCTATCTCTCAAATTCTTAATTGTTAATTATTAATTGAAGCGCCAGCGCTTACAGTTCTTTGCGCAAACGCGCTACCGGTATGTTGAGCTGCTCACGGTACTTGGCCACTGTGCGGCGGGCTATGTTGTAGCCTTTCTCGTTGAGCATTTTTTCAATCTTGTCATCTGAGAGAGGCTTGCGCTTGTTTTCCTTCTCAATGATGTCTTTGAGGATGGCTTTCACCTCACGGCTACTGGCCTCCTCGCCGGCGTCGGTGGCAATACCTTCAGAGAAGAAGAATTTCAAAGGAATAATGCCAAACTCCGTCTGCACGCTCTTGCTGTTGGCCACGCGGCTCACGGTTGAAATGTCCATGCCTATGTCCTCGGCGATGTCTTTCAAAATCATGGGCCGCAGCTTGCTCTCATCCCCGTCCAGGAAATACTCATACTGGCGCTTCATGATAGATTCCATGGTGCGCAGGAGCGTATTCTGGCGTTGTTTGATGGCGTCAATGAACCATTTGGCTGAGTCCAGCTTCTGCTTCACAAACGTGACCGTCTCCTTGAGCTTCTTGTCGGTCTTAGAGCTTTTGTCATAGGCGTCAAACATGTCGGCGTAAGAGCGGGAGATACGCAGGTCTGGCGCGTTGCGGGCGTTCAAGGACAGTTGTAACTGGCCTTCTTCATTGGTGATGATGAAGTCTGGAATCACGTACTGCACGCGCGTAGCGCCGCCGCTTCCGCCGGGCTTGGGGTTGAGCTTCAAGATTAAGTCTATCGCCGACTTCAACTCATAGTCCTCCAGCTCCAGTTTCTGCTGAATGCGGGCGTAGTGCTTCTTGGTGAACTCATCAAAGGTGTCATGGATGATCTGCTCAGCTACCTCGGTGATGTCATCTGGGTCGCGGCGCTCTAGTTGCAGGAGCAGACACTCTTGCAGATCACGGGCGGCAATGCCGGGCGGGTCAAAGGCTTGGATGCGGCGCAGCACATCTTCAATTTCCTCTACGCTGGCTTCTATGTTTTGGGAAAAGGCTAGGTCATTGGAGATGGCCTGCAAGTCACGGCGTATGTAGCCTTCCTCGTCAATGCTGCCAATCAACTGTACGCCAATGGCCTGCTGTTTCTCATTGAGGTTCAGGAAGCCCAGTTGGTCCATGAGGGAGTCGGTGAGGGAACCGGTGAAGGCAATGGGCGTCTCGCGCTCCTCTTCCTCACCGGGGCCATCGCCTTGCATTTTATAGCCGGCAATGTCATCATCAGACATATATTCTTCCAGGTTGAGGTCGCCGTCGTCATCGTCGCGGCGCATCTCCTCCTCGGCGTAATCATCTTCGGTATTGTCGAAATCCTCGTCCGCATCCGAGGAGGTGTCCTCCTCGGCGGGGGCATCATCGGCTACGTCACCTTCTTCCAGGGCAGGGTTTACCTCCAGTTCTTCTTTGATGCGGGCCTCCAGCTCAGCGGTAGGCACCTGCAACAGTTTTATGAACTGTATCTGCTGGGGTGATAGTTTTTGGGATAAAAGCTGTTTTAAGTCAAGTCTCTGCATAGGCGAACGGCACCGGCCCCACAAGCGCGGACTAGGCCAAAGTTATGGTTTTTTACTACGGCTTTGCAAAAAAGGTTAATTTTGAATTTCGTGCCAAGGGCACGAGGTATCACGTAGCAAGGATCAGGTAGCAAGACTTTTCTTTTTAAGTACTTCATACTTTGTACGCTTACCTGTTACCTTTGTCCTGATACGTGATACTTGATACGCGCTTCCTATTTGGCGCTACGTGATACTATTATGAAAAGAACAAAAGTAAAAGCATTGCTCCAATCTGCGGAGAGAGGCCACGACGTTTTACTCAAAGGCTGGGTGCGCACCAAGCGCGGTAACAAGTACGTAACGTTTATTGCCGTCAATGACGGTTCTACCATTCATAATATACAGGTGGTGGCAGACATGAATCTGTTCACAGATGAGTCTCTGCGCGACGTGACCACCGGCGCCAGCGTGTCTATAGTAGGAACCTTGGTAGAAAGCCAGGGCAAAGGCCAGTCTGTAGAGATACAGGCCCGCACCATTGAGGTGATTGGCCTGGCAGACCCAGAAACCTATCCTTTGCAGAAGAAAGGCCACTCCCTGGAGTTTCTTCGGGAGATTGCCCACCTGCGTCCGCGTACCAACACCTTTGGCGCGGTCTTGCGCATACGGCACGCCATGGCCTTTGCCATTCACCGCTACTTTAACCACAACGGTTTCTTTTATATTCATACGCCGGTCATCACCGCTTCAGACGCCGAGGGTGCTGGCGAGATGTTCAGAGTAACTACACTTGACCCTATCAACCCACCACGCACCGAAGACGGCCAAGTAGATTTCTCCCAGGACTTCTTCGGAAAATCTACCAATCTGACCGTATCGGGCCAGCTGGAGGGCGAGGTGTGTGCCATGGCGCTTTCTGAGATTTACACCTTCGGGCCAACCTTTAGAGCCGAGAACTCCAACACCAGCCGTCACTTGGCTGAGTTCTGGATGGTGGAGCCTGAGATGGCCTTCTATGAGTTGGAAGACAACATGGACCTGGCCGAGGACTTCTTGCGCTACCTGGTACGCTACGCCCTGGACCACTGCATGGATGACCTTCAGTTCCTGAACGACCTTTATGATAAAGAGCTGCTCAACCGCCTCAACTTTGTGGTGGAGCATGATTTCCAGCGCCTGACCTACTCTGAGGCCATTGCCATCTTACGCGACGCCAAGCAGAAGTTTGAGTACAAAGTAGAATGGGGCACCGACCTGCAGAGCGAGCATGAGCGCTACCTGGTAGAGAAGCACTTCAAGAAGCCGGTGATTTTGACCAACTACCCTAAAGAGGTGAAGTCTTTCTACATGAAGCTCAACGATGACAACAAGACCGTGCGCGCCATGGACGTGTTGTTCCCGGGCATTGGTGAAATCATTGGCGGCTCCCAGCGCGAGGAGAACTATGACAAGCTGGTAGCCCGTATGCAGGAACTCAACATCCCAGAGAAAGAGATGTGGTGGTACCTGGACACCCGCCGTTTCGGGTCTGTCCCGCACAGCGGTTTCGGGCTGGGCTTTGAGCGTCTGTTGCTGTTTGTGACTGGCATGTCAAACATCAGAGACGTGATTCCTTTCCCACGCTTCCCTAAGAGCGCTGAGTTTTAATTGGTTCAGCCACACCAATGAAGTATAAAGGAAGTCCCTACTCTCAATCATAAGAGTAGGGACTTCCTGTTTTAGGCCTCTTTCCTAGAAAATAGGCCAAAAACGGATTTATACTTGAGGCTTAGAAGCATAACAAATTTATTAAAGCCGCACCTTGGTGAAACTTTCTTGATTCCTTTCTACTTTTAGCAAAATAACACAAAACCCATTATTACTATGTTGAAGAAGTACGCAACCTCTCTGCTGTTGGTGTTGGCCCTTTTTGTGGGCAGTGCGCAGGCTCAGTCTTCACAAGACAAGGAGAAAGAAAAGAAAGAGCTGGCCAAGCAAAAGGCCGCTGAGAAGAAAGCCGAAGGCCTAGCCAAGGCCCAGGCCGCCAAGGAAAAAGAGAAAGCCAAGGCCGCCGCTATTAAAGAAAAGGAGGCCGCTAAGAAGGCCGCTGACAAAGAGAAAGCCGCTGCGGCTAAAGCCAAAGAGCAACAGAAGAAAGAAGCCGCTAAGCAAAAAGCGTTAGCCGCCAAAGAAAAGGAAAAAGCCAAAGCCGCTGAGGCCAAGCAAAAGGCTGCTGCCAAAAAATTAGCCGCCAAGGAGAAAGCCGCCGCTGCCAAAGAAAAAGAGGCCGCTAAAAAAGCCGCTGCCAAAGAGAAGAAGAAAGCGTAATCGCATTCCACTTACTATAACCATGAAGAGCCCGCAGGTAAGCGGGCTCTTTCGTTTTTGGGCTGTTTTACCGGAAAGAGGCCAAAAACGGAGAATCTGTTCAATCCCATGAAACGTTCATCATGGCCTCTTGACAGTTCATCTACCTCTCTCTACAGTTCATCCTCTTTTAATTTCATAGCCTTGGCGGGCGGTGCACCTTTGCTCAGAACCTAACCGCAACCGCTATGAAAACCGCTATACTCCTTCTCTCCTTCTTCCTGCTCCTAACCGACCACCAGTTATTTGCCCAGAGCCTGGTAAAAGGCCAGGTAAAAGACACCGACGGTCAGCCTATCATTGGCGCCAATGTCATGCTGAAGGGCGCGTATGACGGAGCTTCTACAGACGCGGCTGGTTCTTTCTCCTTTAAGACCAAAAGCACCGGGGCGCAGGTACTGGTTGTGAGTTACCTGGGCTTTGGCACTTTGGAGAAGTCTATTAACCTGGACCAGCCGCTGGCACCCTTGCACATAATTTTAAAGCCAGATTACCGCCAGTTGCAGGCGGTGCAGATTTCGGCGGGGGCGTTTGAGGCCAGCGATGAGAAGCGCTCCGCCTTGCTTACCTCCAGAGACATTGTCACCACCGCCGGCGCCGCTGCCGACATCATGGGCGCCATCAACGCCTTGCCTGGCACCCAGAAAGTGGGCGAAGAAGGAAAGCTGTTTGTGCGCGGCGGCGACAGCTATGAAACCAAGACGTTTATTGACGGCATGGTGGTGGCCAACCCGTATAGCGCCAGCGTGCCAGACGTGCCTGCCCGCGGCCGCTTCTCCCCGTTCTTGTTTAGTGGCATGGCCTTCAGTTCTGGCGGCTACTCTGCTGAGTACGGACAGGCGCTTTCTTCTGCCCTGCTCTTGCAAAGCCAAGACCTTCCAGATGAATCCCAGACCGGTATCTCTTTGATGAGTGTAGGCGCCAGCCTGTCCCGCACCAAGCGTTGGGAGAATACGTCTTTGGCCGTGTCTGGAGAATACACCAACCTGCAACCGTACATGAGCCTGGTGCCCCAGCGCCAAGACTGGATCAAGATGCCTGAGACCAAAGCCGGGAGTGTAGTCTTCAGACAGAAAACCTCAGCCACCGGCATGTTCAAGTTGTACGGCACCTACACCAGCAGTGAATTAGGCCTTTATCAGGAGAACATCAATGCATCAGAAACACCTACCCGCGTCAACCTGTCCAACCAGAACCTCTTTGTGAACAGCACTTATGAAGAAGTCTTTCAGGAGAAATGGACCTTGCAAACCGGCACTACCTATACCTACACCACCCAAGACATAACGGCTGGCACCACCCAGGTCAATACCGGCACGCATACCTGGAACGGAAAAGCAGTTATGATACGAGACTTGGGACACGCCGTGACGTTGCGCACGGGTCTGGAGACCCAGCTGAGCCACTATGACCAGACCTTCCAGCAGAATCCAAAAGCAGACACACGTAATGGCTTGGTGAACGACCAGAATATAGCGGGCTTTGCCGAGGCCGACGTGTACCTGGGGAGCAAGCTGGTGGCCAGACCAGGCCTGCGCTGGGAGCGCTCTCAGTTTCTGGGCAGAAACGCCTTATCGCCTAGGTTGGCGCTGGCCTATCAAGCGGGCAAAGACGGTCAGGTTTCCTTCGCCTACGGACATTTCTACCAGACGCCAGAACAGGATTACCTCAAGTACCAACAACCGCTCACCTTTGAGAAGGCCGTGCATTACATTTTAAACTACCAGCGCACCTTTAATAAACGCACGCTACGGGTGGAAGGCTACCACAAGCAGTACCAGAACCTCATTAGGTACAACGCTCCAGAGCTCCAGAACGCTACCCAAATTACCAACGGCGGACATGGCTACGCGAGAGGCGTGGAGTTCTTCTTCCGGGACCAGGAAACGATTAAGAAAGGTGATTACTGGATTTCATATTCGTTCCTGGACAGCAAGCGTCTGTACAAAGGCTATCCAGAGTTGGCGCGTCCGTCGTTTGCCTCTTCCCACAACCTGAGCTTAGTGTACAAGCAGATGATAGACCCCATCAAAACCTATGTGGGCACCACCTTCAGCTACACCAGCGGCCGGCCGTTCCACAATCCCAACCAAGAAGGCTTCATGCAGGGACGCACCAAAAGCTACCTGGACCTGAGCGTAAGCGCCAGCTACCTCACCACCATTAAAGGCCACAACGTGATTCTGCACGGCGCTTGCAATAATATGTTAGGCTTTAACAACGTGTTCGGGTACCGCTACGCTGCCACGCCCGGCCAGGACGGTAAGTTTGCCTCGCAACCCATTCTGCCCGATGCCAAGCGCTTCGCGCTGGTGGCCTTGCTTATCTCTCTTCATGATTGAGGGAATGGATGATTGAGTGATTGAGAGATTGACACTAAACAATCAGCAGTCACCAACCATCCGTTTTTGGCCTCTTTCCCAGAAATCAGGCTAAAAACGGATACCTAAAATTCACCAGCAATTGACAATCAACAATTAATTCATAACCAACAACTTAAAATCTACTTCCATGAAAAAATTACTCTTACTTCCGTTGTTACTTCTCGCTTTCTTAGTACAGGCTCAAGGAAATTATCAAGCCGCTTTGGGTGAGGCGCTCACTGAATTAAAAGCCTCCCAATCACCCGAAGAAACCCAAAGCGCAGCCAACAAACTGAGCCGCATTGCCACGGCTGAACCTAAGGCTTGGTTGCCGGCCTACTATGCCACGTATGCCCATATTGTATTGAGCTTCCAGCTGAAGGAAGATACCCAACGAGATGCCATTTTGGACCAGGCACAAACGTTTCTAGACAAGGCCTTGACCCTAGAACCGAAGGAATCTGAACTACACGTCCTGCAAGGCTATCTGCACCAGGCCCGCTTGTCGGTTTCACCTATGAGCCGCGGCATGAAGTATTCTGGCCTCACGCTGGCCTCTTTGGAGAAAGCCAAGGCCCTGAACCCTGAGAACCCCAGAACCTATTTTCTCTTGGGTCAGCACTACTTTAACATGCCCAAAATGGTGGGAGGCGGCAAAGACGTGGCCAAGCCAGTGCTTACCACTGCCGTGGAGAAATACGCGGCTGCCCAACCCGCCACCAGCCTGTCGCCTAGCTGGGGCATGAACAGCGCCAAGGCCTTGTTGGCCAAATGCGAGTAGTCTCTTGTTTTACCCGCGCGCTTCTCCTTTTGGGAGCGCGCGGGTCTTCCCAAAAATCTTTACCTTTCAGCCATGGCCAATTTTGCTATCCCAGACCTGCGTGTAAAATCTATCCTGAAGTGGGTGGCTGTTTTTTCTGGCTTCGCCGTTCTGAACATGTTGCTGTTGTGCGCCAACTGCTTCACTGACGGCATCTGGGTAGTCAGAAACTTTACGTACGCCTTTCTCTTGTTCTCCATCCTTTGGCTGGGCAATGGCTTCTTAGGAACTCTCCTCAACCGGGTGGTCACTTGGGTAGACAATCCAGGGAAGCGCTTTTTAATTACCATTGTCTCTACCACCCTCTTCTCGGCGGTAGCCATTCTGCTGGTCAACTGGGTGTACATTGTGTTGCTAAACGGCCTCTCAGCAGAGCTTTTGCTTTCTATGAGGTTCAGGTGGACCATGCTCACGCAGTTGCTGGTCACGTTCTTCATCACCTTGTCTGTCTACGCCGTTTCCTTTTTGCGAAGCTGGCGCGAGGCGGCCGTCAAGGCAGAACGTTTCCAGAAAGAAAACGCCCTCTCGCAATACGAGGCCCTTAAAAACCAGGTAAACCCGCATTTCCTGTTCAACAGCCTCAACGCCCTCACCAGCCTGGTGCACCCCTCGCCCGATCTGGCCGTCAAGTTCATCAAGCAATTGTCAGAGGTGTACCGCTACGTTCTGGACTCTCAACACAAAGAAGTGGTAGCCTTGGAAGAGGAACTGGCCTTTGCCCAGCGCTACGTGTTTTTACAGCAGATTCGGCACGCTGATGGCTTGCAAGTAACGCTCCCCGAGAAAGTACCCACCGGTTACTTTCTGCCGCCGCTGGCCCTACAGATGCTGCTGGAAAATGCCATCAAACACAACAAGATACTAGCCAATGAGCCTTTGCATATTCAGGTGACGATGGAAGGGAATACTTTGCGGGTAGAGAACAACCTACAGCCCAAGACCCAGCACGAACTGCCCAGCGGCTTGGGCCTTGCCAACATCCAGGCCCGCTACCAGATGCTCACCAACCGGAAAATGGAAGTAGCGTCTACAGATACCTCCTTTATAGTCTGCTTGCCTTTGCTCACTTTCCAGTAACCGTTTTTCGCCTCTTTTCCAGGAAACAAGCCAAAATCAACAATTAACCATCAGCAATTACCAAATGCTCCGCGCCTTAATCCTAGAAGACGAACCCTTGGCCGCCAATCGCTTGACGCAACTTCTGCAGGCCCAGACCGAGGTGCCGCTTGCCGTGGTAGCTACGCTGGCGTCGGTGCAGGAAGCGGTGCAGTACTTTAAGGAACAGCCTTTGCCAGACGTGGCCTTCTTTGACATCCAGCTAGGCGACGGCTTGAGCTTTGAGGTTCTGGAACAGGTAGACGTGCACTGCCCCATCATCTTCACCACGGCTTATGATGCCTATGCCCTGCGCGCCTTCAAAGCCAACAGCATTGACTACCTCTTAAAACCCATTGACGAGGAAGACCTGACCAAGGCCCTCCAAAAACTGCAACGCATTACCGCTTCTTCTGGACCCAGTCAAGCGGCTTCTTTGCACGTACTTCAACAGGCCTTGCAGCAACTACAAAACCCGTCGGCACCGGTGTATAAAAATAGGTTTGTCTTGAAAGTGGGTGAGCATTTGCGGGCCATTCCGGTGGAGGAGATTGACTTTTTCTACAGCTTTGAGAAGGCCACCTTTCTGCAGACCACAGACAACCGCCGCTTTGCCCTAGACTACACCATGGACCAACTGGAGCAACTGGTCAACCCGCAGCAGTTCTTCAGGGTAAACCGCGGCTACCTGGTGCAGTTGCCGGCCATCAAAGATATCATCCATTACACCAACAGCCGCCTTAAACTTGTGCTTCGGCAACATACCCAAGAAGAAGTCTTGGTGAGCCGCGAGCGGGTTTCTACCTTTAGAGCCTGGCTGGACCAATAATCCCGTTTTTGGGCTGTTTTCTGGGAAAGAGGCCAAAAATGGGTGATTGTTGATTATTAATTGCTGATTCACCCTTAGGATCCATAAGCACATTGAATAATCAGTACATTTCACCCCATTCTCTCAATCATTCAACCATTCAATCTCTCAATAAAAAGCATGCTAGATTTTCGGTGGAAGGTTTTTAGAAGCGTGGCCAAGCACCTGAGCTTTACCAAAGCGGCCGGCGAGCTCTTCATTACCCAGCCGGCGGCCACCAAGCGCGTGCAGGAACTAGAGGCCGAGGTGGGTTTGCGTCTGTTCCTACGCAAGGGCAACCGCATCCAGCTCACGCCCGCCGGTGAGACCATGCTGGCCTTTGCTGAGCGAGCACATGCCCTGCAGGAAGAGGTGGCCTTTGCCATGGGTAAGCTCAAAGACCAAGTAAGCGGCCATTTGCGCTTGGGCGCCAGCACCACCATTGCCCAGTACGTGATGGCACCGGTGCTGTCGGCATTCCATCAAAGGTACCCGCACGTGAAACTGTCCTTGCTCAACGGCAACACAGAGGCCATGGAACAGGCACTCATCCATCAGGACATTGACCTGGGCATTGTAGAGGGCCTCAGCCATAGAAGAGAACTCCAGTACACGCCTTTCCTGCCCGACGAGTTGGTGCCTGTGGTCCGTACCGGACACGCACTTACCCAAGCCGGGAGTATCACCTTGCCAGAACTGGCTCGGCAGCCGCTGGTCCTGCGGGAGCGCGGCTCGGGTACGTTAGAAGTCATTGAAGAAGCCCTGCGCGTGCACCAGCTTAGACTACCAGATTTGAATGTGGTGCTGGATTTGGGCAGTTCAGAGACCATCAAGTCGTTTCTTCAGCACTCAGACTGCGTGGCCTTGCTGTCCAGGTATTCCATTCTGCAGGAGTTGGAAACCGGCAAACTGGTAACGCTCCAGCCAGACGGATTTAGGTTGCAGCGGTCGTTTTGGTTTGTCCAGCCGGTGGGCCAGCCCGAAGGACTTTCCCAGCTGTTTCAGCAGTTCTGCCTACACCAGTATAACCTACCGGAATAGCACATCACCATTTCTCATTTGCGAGCGGCATAAAGGACGGGTACTTTTGCATCGTCTTTTCTGCAATACCCATGTCCCTCGCAATCTCCACCCCCAACGTTTCTAAGGCTATTTTCATCATAGCGGGCGCGGTGTGCCTGACACCATGGGTATCGCCACCGGTGGCTTTGGCAGTGGGTGCTATTTTGGCCAATACGGTGGGCAACCCCTTCAGGCCGCTTACTTCCAAGCTCACCAAGAAGCTGTTGCAGTACTCCATCATAGGCCTGGGCTTTGGCATTAACGCGCAGCAGGCCTTACAGGCGAGTCAGGAAGGATTACTCTTGACGGTGGCCTCTATCACGCTCACCTTGACGGCGGGCTACCTGCTGGGCAGGTGGCTGGGGGTAGATTACAAGACGGCGTATCTGGTGAGCGCAGGGACGGCCATTTGTGGCGGCAGCGCCATTGCCGCCGTCTCACCCCTCATCCACGCCGAGGAAAAGCAGATGACCATGGCGCTGGGGACGGTGTTCGTGCTCAACTCGGTGGCCTTGCTGGTCTTCCCGTGGGTGGGCCATCTATTGCAGATGACGCAGCCAGACTTTGGCCTGTGGGCGGCGCTGGCCATTCATGACACCAGTTCGGTGGTGGGCGCGGCGCAGACCTTCGGCGAGGAAGCCTTGCGCGTTGCCACCACCGTGAAACTGGCCCGGGCGCTCTGGATTATTCCGCTGGCCTTGTTCACGGCCTTCGCGTTTAAGCAGTCGGGTGCCAAGGTGGCTATCCCCTATTTCATTGGCGGCTTTGTATTGACCATGCTCATCAGTAGCTACGGCCCCATCAAACTTGAACCGCTGTATGCCGGCATCACCTTTGCTGCCAAGCGTGGCCTTACCTTGACACTGTTTCTGGTGGGCGCCGGCCTAGCCAAGGAGACCTTGCGGCAGGTGGGCATTCGGCCCTTGTTGCTGGGCGTGATTTTGTGGCTGGGTTTGGGAATTTCCAGTCTGCTGGTCATCCAAAGCTTGTAGTTGCGCAAAAGCTGCTGGCCTCTTATCTTGTTCTATGGACTTGAACCAATACCGCCCCAACGACTATCTCCTGAGTTTTGACAAGGCGCGTCTGCAACTGGACGTCATCCATGGCTATTTGGTGCAGAGTTATTGGTCGCCGGGCATCCCGAGGGAAACAGTGGAACGCGCCGTAGAAAACTCTCTGTGCGTGGCTGTGTATCATCAGGAAAAGCAAGTAGCCTTCGCCCGCCTCATCACTGACTATGCCACGTTTGCCTACCTCTGCGATGTGTTTGTACTGGAAGAATCGCGCGGCCAAGGATTGTCTAAATGGATGCTGGAAGCCTTACAAGCCCACCCACAATTGCAAAACCTGCGGCGCTGGCTCTTGGCCACCAGAGACGCCCATAGCCTGTATGCCCAGTTCGGGTTCACCCCTCTCCCCTCTGCCGAGCCTTTCATGCAGTTGCACACGCCCAACGCTTACCAGACCGCCGCTTTTCTGGACCAGAAGTAGAGCGATTGACCGTTTTTGGGCTGTTTCCCGTAAAACAGGCTAAAAACAACATTCTATGACTACGACCCCTTCGGTTTTAACGACTACTTATCCCTTCAAGAACTATATTCTATTCCTGTTTACAGCGGTGTTATTGGGTGCGCAGGCTTGTAGCAGCACCAGCAAATTGCCTCCGGCTCAGACCAGCCTTGAGTTTTATGACAAGTACCGCAACCAAGCCGGTTTTAAATCAAGTAGCATACCCGTGGGTTTGGTGACCAGGATAATAGGCAGCCAGTTAGACGACTCCACCATCGCCATGCTGCAAGGGATTAAGAGCATACGGCTGCTCAGCTACGCACCAGAAAACAACAAGGGCCAGCGCTTTTTGACCAACCGTCTTCTACCCGAAATCCAGAATGTGTACAAGACGCCGTCTTACAGCTCTCTGCCCTTGAACGGACCAGCCGGCTTAGAACTCAAGGTAAAGGAAGACCAGCAAAAGGTAAAAGAAATGGCCGTGTTTGGCCAACGGCGCAACGGGTTTGTGCTCCTGCTAGTGGAGGGCAACATGGACCAGCGCATGATTCAGAAGGTACTGCAGAAAATTGACCCAGACCTGGTGGCCAAGGATTTGTAGACCACTCCGTTTTTAGCCTATTTTCTGGGAAATACCCCAAAAAAGAATATCCCCGAAGAATTGTCCTCGGGGATATTCGTTTTTATTGACTCAAGACTAAACTTCAGGACTCCTTGAAGTACACGGTGAACGTGGTGCCTTTGCCTTCTTCGCTGTCTACTTGAATGCGGCCGTCATGGTTCTCAATGATGCGCTTGACTATGTAAAGGCCAATACCGGTACCTTCTACGTGTGAGTGTAAACGCCGGAACATGCTGAACAGCTTACTCTGTTGGTCTTTTCTGATGCCCAGGCCATTGTCCTGCACGGTGAGCACCACGTAGTCACCCTCGCGGCGGGTTTTCAGGTTGATGACGGCCGGGTGCTGGGGATCACGGTATTTGACGGCGTTGGACACCAGATTGTACAGGATACTGCGTAGGTTCTTGCGTGCATACCTGATGGACTGGACCTCAAAAGAAGCGTTGATTCTGGCTTTGGCCTCATGGATCAAGGGGGCAATGTCCTCCTCTACCCCGGCCAGCACCTCGGCAAACAGGAGTTCTTCTACCGGCTGCTGTTCTGAGTTCTTTTGCACCTTGGTAATCTCGGTGAGGTCCATGATGGTGCCTTTTAACTTGCCAATAGAAGCGGCCACCATTCTTAAAAGTACCTGGTCATCTTCATGCTCGTCTTTGGTAGCGGCGTTGTCAATGAGGGCGGTGGTGAGGGCCTCCAGGTTAGACAGCGGCGAGCGCAAGTCATGAGAGGCGGTGTAGACAAAGTTGTCCAGGTCATTGTTGATGCGTAACAGCTCCTCGTTTTTCTTGACCAGTTGGTCATTAATTACGGCCAGCTGCTCACGGCTTTTCACCTGCTCGGTTACCTCTACGGCAAAGGTCAGCACAGACTCCACTTGGTTCTGGTCATCCAAGATGGGCTCATAGACAATGTTGAAGAACCGGATTACGTCCTCCTCGCCTTGGGCTGAAGCATCAAACTTTACGGGTACCTCTTGGGCAATGTAGGCCTCGCCAGACTGAGACACAATGTGCAGAATCTTCCGGAACGGTTCCCGCTGCGAGGGTGGCAGGGCAGCAAACGCGTCTTCTCCTACTTTGGCTTTGCCGTTGTAAAGGTTGCTTAGATAGGAGTTGACCAACGTATAGGTCATGTCTCTTAACCGCACCAGTCCCACAATGGCGGGTACCTGCATGAAGATGCGCTGCAGCATTTCGGCGTTGCTCTTGAGGCGGTTCTCCATGTCAATGCGCTCCGTAATGTCTGACACAGAGCCAATATAACCTAAGAACTCCCCTTCGTCCTCAAACCGCGGGCTGCCGGTGTTAATCACCCAGCGGTACTCGCCGTCATGGCGGCGCAAACGGTATTCGCTCCTAAATTCCTGGTGGTTGCTAATGGCCTCAGAATATGCTTTGTAAGCCACGTCTGTGTCTCCTGGGTGCAGGAACTGTTCCCAGCCTCGGCCCAGGTTGTCAGCCAAGGTAGAACCCGTAAACTCTAGCCAATGTCGGTTCACGTAGGTGCATTGGTTGTGGGCGTCTGTAATCCAGACCATGACCGGGGTATTGTCTGCCATGTTCCGGAAACGAGCCTCACTTTCCACCAGCGCTTGTTTGGCACGGCGTTCTTCGGCTACATTGCGCACTTCCAAGATATGCCCCACCTGTTCGCCGCGCTGGGTCACAGACCGGATGGCGCAGGACACTGGAATGCTCTTGCCGGCCTTGTCTAAGTAGGTATCTTCAAAGGTGATGGGTTTGCTGGCGGTGTACGGGGATCCTTGCGCCGACGCATCTACTCTGGAAAGCACCACCTCCTGGAACGGCTTCTTGCTAAAGTCCTCCATGTCCAATCCCAGCAGCCGCTGCCCTGCCGGGTTCTGAAAGGTGCAATAGCCTTCATTGTTCAATAGAAACAGGCCCGCCGTGGTGTTCTTGGTGATGAGTTCGGTGAGTTGGTTAGACTGCAGGTATTTGAGTAAGGACCAGGTCACAAAGAAGATGAGCAAACTGATGATGCTGCCCGCCAACAAGATAAGGTTGTGTTCGTCTATGCCAGGGTCATTGGAAAATGACCGCGTGGGCAGGAACTCTATGGTCCAGGTGCGGCCCGCCAACCGCACTTGCTCTGTGCGGTGCAGCTGTCGGCCGCTGGCGTCTAGTTTGGCCGTGGTAGTATCATTGCTGTACAGTAAGTCTGCTGGCTTACTCTGTTTGCCGTCATAGATCCTGATGCTCACATCAGAAAAGTCATCGCGCAGGGTGCCTTCAATCAAGTCCATGGCCCTGAACGGCGCATAGATGAAGCCTTTTAGTTGAGCGCGGCGGTCTGCTATGGTGGTGGGGTTGGCACCGTTGGCGTAGACAGGCAGGTAGATCAAGAACCCGGCTTGAACGCCATTGGTAAACTCCTGCACCAGTTTCACTTTACCGGTGAGGGCGGGCTTCCCGAAGTCCCGGGCGGCTTCCATGGCTTCGCGGCGGGTGGGCTCACTGAACATGTCAAACCCGAAGGCGCGCAGGTTGCGCACGTTCATGGGCTCTATGTACAAGATAGCCGAATATTCTGCGCGCGAATCTTTGGGTAGCACTTGAAATTGCCGAAAGCCCTCTGCCCGAATGCGCTGCTCCAACTTGGGCACCTCTTCTGGCGTGAGCATGGTGGCGTACCCAATGCCCTGCATGCCGGGGTAGTTCTTCTCTACCTCCAGAGACTGCTGGTATTTTCTAAAGTATAGGCGCGTGACCGTGTCTGAGGAAAGGAAAAGCCCTTTGGCTCCTTTCAAGATCTGGACGTAATGGCCCATGCGGCGCTCTAACGAAGTCTTTACCTGGATGGTGCGCAGCTCAAACAGCTTGGCGTCCCGGTCTTGGTCACTGGTTTTGGAGACATAGTACGCGTACAGCGTTATTCCCAGCACCAACGCAAAGGAGCCAATGGCCAGGTAATAGTCTTTTAACCGAGATATAAGCATGCAGGGGGTCTATGTTCTTAGAAGCTTGGTCAAAGGTACGCAATGCACCATGCCGTTTTTGGCCTATTTCCTGGAAATCAGGCTAAAAACGGAAAAGCGCTACTCCGCTAGCTGGCTTTGCAGGTACGTCTGCACTTCTGGCTTGTCATAATCTGCCTCTGAGTCTATGTGCGTCATGAGGTGCCGCATGATCTCTTCTTGCCTTTGTCCGTTGGCCAGCGCCTGAGAATACGGCAAATCTGGTGAAAAGGTCACCATGCTGTACAAAGGCAGCCAGGCGTCTGGGTATTGGGCGGTGATTTTGGACTCTATCTTCTTCTGTAGCAGGAACCTAGGGTCGGCTACTTTGTCGCGCATCTCTATGAAGTTGTACACCGCTAGGTCTGCAATGGCGTCTGTGTTGGGCTTGCGCAGTTCTTGGAACGTCTTGAAGATGGTTTCCCAGTCAGACCCGTGTTCTTCTAAGAGGCCCCGCAGAATGGTACAGTCCTCAAAGCCGGCGTTCATGCCCTGCCCGTAAAAAGGCACAATGGCGTGCGCGGCGTCACCCAGCAATACTACTTTGCCGGCATGGCTCCACGGGAAACACTTGACGGTTACCAGTGAGCCTACTGGGTTCTCAAAAAACTCTTGGGCCAACTCAGGCATGAGCGCCGCCGCGTCTGGAAACATCTTCTGGAAGAAGGCTTCTACCTGCTCTTTTGTCTGTAAGGCTTTAAAGGAGACCTCGCCGTCATAAGGAAAGAACATGGTGCAGGTAAAAGAACCATCCATGTTGGGCAAGGCAATCATCATGTATTGGCCGCGCGGCCAGATGTGCAGTGCGTTCTTCTCTAGTTGCCAGCCCCCGTCCTGCGCGGGCGGAATGGCGAGTTCTTTGTAGCCGTAGTCCAGGTAGCTCTGCTCATAGTTGAACCGCTCCGTCTTCTGCATGGACAGACGCACCATGGAGAAAGCCCCGTCTGCGGCAAAAATCACGTCTGGCTGAATTTTATGCTCCTGCCCCGTGCCCGTATTTAAAAGAGTGACTTCATTGCTGCTCAGCTCCACCTCCAGCACCTGCTCCTGAAAATGAAGCGTCACGTTGGGCTGGGCTTCGGCTAAGTCTAATAGGGCTTTGTTCAAGCCTCCCCGGCTCACCGAGTAAATGGCCTGCCCTGCCTGCCCGTACGGCTGAAAAGAGAGATTGCCCTGCACGTCATGCATCACGCGGCGGTACATGGGAATGGCCACTTTCTTGATGTCCTCAGCAATGCCAATGGTTTCTAGCGCGCGCCAGCCCCGGTCACTCAAGGCCAAGTTGATGGATCTGCCCCCCGCCAACTCGGCGCTGCGCAGATCTGGACGGCGTTCATACACCTCTACCTTGTAGCCTTGCTTGGCCAGATACAAGGACAGCAGACAGCCAACCAGGCCTCCGCCCATGACACTTAACTGAGAATCTTTCTCCATAAATGAGGGGTCCAGGTGAATTTTAGGGCACGCAGTACCCAAACACTAGGGCTCTACGGCTAGAAAGGTTAAACTTGGCTAAATTTCCTGAAATTTCCATCATGCCTACCGCCTCTGCCCCATATGTTCTGCACCTGCCCAGTCCCTTGGGAACGCTTCGCCTGACCGGCAATGACACCCATCTGTTTTCGGCCTCTTTTCCAGAAAACGAGCCAGAAACGGATTCTGATTTTATCCCTGCTATTTTAAGAGAGGCCGAAGCGCAGTTGAACGCCTACTTTGCCGGTGAACGCCAGACGTTTGATTTGCCTTTACAACCGCAGGGCACCACTTTTCAGCAGCAGGTCTGGCAGGCCTTGCAACAGATACCAACCGGCAAGACAGAAACTTACTTGGGCTTGGCCAAGCGCTTTGAGAACCCGGGCGCCGTGCGGGCGGTGGGCGTGGCCAACGGCGCCAATCCGTGGCTGGTCATCGTGCCCTGCCATCGCGTCATTGGCGCGAAGGGAGAACTGGTAGGCTATGCCGGGGGACTCTGGCGCAAGAAATGGCTGCTAGTGCATGAGGCCAAGATGAGCGGTGTGTACCAGACGAGTCTTTTTTAATTGAATGATTGGGAGATTGAATGAGTGAGTGAATAGGTTGATTTGGAGATTTTAAAATAAGGCCCAACTAAACCATTCTCCCAACCAATCCATCTCTCAATGGATTACTCTAAACGTCAGGTTAATCCTAGGCTCCAACGGCTTGGCAGATTTGGGGACTTGGTGTTGCCAGTGATGCTGGGTCTCTCCAGCCATTAACAGAAGGCTGCCTGAGGAAAGTAGCAGCTTCTCCTTTAGGCCAGTCTGCGTGCGGTGCCTGAAATGGAAGCTTCGTTCTTGGCCTAGACTAATAGAGGCGATGACGGGATTCTTTCCTAATTCTGGTTCATCATCTGCGTGCCAGCCCATGCTGTCTTGGCCGTTCCGGTAAAGATTGAGCAGGACGCTGTTAAAGGAGATGCCTGTGGTTTCCAATAGCTTTTCGCGGAGTTGGGACAAGATTGGAAGCCAGGGAAGCGGCTGCCAGGTCAGGCCAGAGTAGGTGTAGGACTTGCCTTCGTCGCCGTACCAGGCGGTGAGCCTGGGCTGCGGAATGGACTTACCAAACAGCTTGATCTCTTCCTGCCGCCAGGCTACTTCTTGTTCCAATGCCCGCCATAAAACTAGCTGCTCCTCTACCGGGATAAACTCAGGGAGCAGGTAGACTTCTGCCCCTGGCATCGACAAAAGCTGGTCGGCGAACTGAGAGGTAAATTCAGGGGAAAGCGGCATAAGTAAAAGATTATTCTACTTTCAAGTCATTGGGACCACGGCGCTTGTCCAAGTACGTCATGATAGGTGTAGCCAAGATTCCGTGCATGATAATGGACACCAGAATGGTAAACCCGGCCACGGCCCAAATCTCGTCTGGGTTCATAAACTTGGCGTGCGCAAAGGCAAAAGACAGGTAAAAGATAGACCCAATCCCCCGTATCCCGAAGAAGCTGATGGCCCAGCGCTCGCTTCGTTTAATCCCGCTGCCAACCAAGCCCACCATGCCAGCCAAGGGCCTAATCAAAAAGATAAAGGATAGACCCACCAGTGCACCCTGCCAGGTCAGCGCGTCCAGTAAGCCATGCCCTAAACTTCCCCCAAACAGTATCAAAACTACCACTACCAACATGCGCTCAATCTGGTCTGTAAAGTCATGCATTTCGCGGTGATAGGTGGTGTCTTTCTCTGAATTTTTGATGGTGAGGCCGGTAATGAACACGGCAATGAACCCGTAGCCGTGCAAGAACTCCGTGAGGCCATAGACCAGCAAGGTGGTGGAGATGGCCACAAAACCGTCCCGTGTTTCGGGGAGGGCACTTTTTCTGGGCAATTTAAAGATGAGGTACGCTATGGCCTTCCCTATCAAGAAACCTACCCCCACGCCTACCACCACCCGGTACAGTACGTCATAACTCAGCCAATGCAAAAGCCAGTTAGGCTCCCCCTCGCCTTGGGCCGCAACGGCCAGCGCAATAGCCAGCCACGTGAATGGGAATGCCATGCCATCATTAAGGCCGGCCTCTGCGGTAAGCGAAAACCGAGTATGGTCCTCTACCTCCTCACTGGGAGGACCCACCTGCACATCGGCGGCCAGAACAGGATCTGTAGGTGCCAAGGCTGCGGCCAACAACACCGCCGAGGCCAGCGGCATTCCCAAGAAGTACCAGGCCAGGGCCACCAATCCTGCAATACATAGCAACATAGTCCAACTCACCAGCCGCAGCGGTACGCGCCAATTCTGCCAAGTAAGTCTTCTGTTGATTTTGATGCCCGTACCCATGAGCGTGATGATGACGCACAATTCTGACAGGCGCAACACCAAGTCGTTTTTCCGGAGCGGGTCTGGGTCTGGCAAGCCCAAGGGTAATTGGTAGATGAAGAGGCCTACCACTATGAACAGAATTGAATAAGACAGCGGCACCTTCTGAAACAACGTAGGCAGCCAGGCCATGGTCAACGCCGCCGCGCCGATGACTACAAACGTAAGAAGGTACAAATCCATAGAGGCTCCTGCTTGGGTGAAAGACTTATACGGGAGCATCGTATAAATACTTATAAAAAAACACGTTCGTTTTTGGCCTGATTTCTAGAAAGCAGGCCAAAAACGAACGTGTTTTTTATAATGACTAATGATTATTGACCAGTGATTAATAGTTGAAGGGTAGCATCATTAGTGTGGGCAAGCCCTCAAATAAGAACAAAATCAAGGTCACCATTCTTTACTTTTACCTATTCAATTAGTATTAATCACTGGTCAATAATCATTAGTCATTCCTAAAGTGTGCTGCCAAAAACTGCCCGAACCGATAGACGTCCTCAAAGGTGTTGTACATAGGTGTGGGGGCCACTCTGATCACGTTGGGTTCACGCCAATCTAATATGAAACCGTTGGCCATGAGCGTGTCAAACAGTTGACGTCCGTTCTGGTTCACGAGCAGGGAAATCTGACAGCCTCTGGCCTCAGGCGCCGACGGTGTGATGATTTCCAGCAGCTCTTTGGGCTGGTTCAGCTCTTTGATTAAATACTCCAAGTAGGCAGTCAGGCGTTCGCTCTTAGCGCGCAGGTTTTTAATGCCGGCTTCTTCAAACAAGGCCAGAGACGCTTTATGCACTGCCAAGGGCAGGATTTGTGCGTTGGAAAGTTGCCAGCCTTCGGCGCCGGCCATAGGAATAAAACCCTTCTTCATCTGAAAGCGCTCTTGCTGGTCATGGCCCCACCAACCGGCAAAGCGCGGCAGGTTGGGATTGTTAGCGTGACGCTCATGCACAAAGGCACCAGAGGTTCCGCCCGGACCCGAGTTCATGTATTTGTAGGTACACCACACGGCAAAGTCCACGTCCCAGTCATGCAATTGCAAAGGCACATTGCCTGCCGCGTGTGCCAAGTCAAAACCGCATAACGCGCCCATGGCATGCGCCGCTTGGGTGATGGCCGCCATGTCAAACACCTGCCCGGTGTAGTAATGCACGCCGCCCATCATGACCAAGGCTAGCTCATCGCCGTGCTCTTGGATGGCTTGCAGAATGTCTTCGTTGCGCCAGGTAGTCTCCCCTTTGCGCGGCGAGATTTCAATGATGGCGTCTTCTGGGGTATAGCCATGGAACTTCACCTGCGTCTCCAGCGCGTACTGGTCACTGGGGAAAGCACCGGCTTCGGTTAGAATCTTGTAGCGGCCTTCTTTGGGTTGATAGAACGACACCAGCATGAGGTGCAGGTTCACGGTGAGTTGGTTCATGATGACCACCTCCTCGGGCTTGGCGCCCACAATGCGGGCAGAGGGTCCGGCCAGGGCTTTGTGGTAGGTGAACCAAGGCGTGTCTCCGGTAAAATGTCCTTCCACGCCCAGGGTAGCCCACTTGTGCATCTCCTCCTCTACCGCCGCTCTGGCAGATTTAGGCTGAAGCCCTAAAGAGTTTCCGCAGAGGTAGACCGTGTCCTGTCCGTTTTGCTGCGGGATGTGAAACTGCTCTCTGAAATTGCGTAACGAATCTGCCGCATCTTGGGCCTGGGCAAAGGCCAACGTATTTTGAAAGGTCATCTCTTTGAATTTGTAAAGCACCACGCATGCGGCTCTAGCCTGCTAAATTAAGGAGAAACCCCCAATGTTAAACAGGAATTACCGTCTGGCACGGGCTATTGTATTACAAAGAAGGGCTATGGGATGTTTTGAGAGAGTTGGGCAGGAACTGTTCTTTCTGCAAACCCAACCATTGCAACGCCGAGCCACTCAACAGCATTTCCTTCACCGCGTCTGGGTACGGCATAGACTCAATGAGTTTACCCGGTTCCAGTTCGCCCAAAGGGAAAGGATAATCACTGCCCAAGGCAATCTTATCTGCGCCGAACTGCTTGACCACATAGTCTAAGGTATTGGGGCAGTGCACGAGGGAGTCTATCCAGAACTTGCCCAGGTAATTGACCGGCGGCACGTTGTTGTCCACGGCGCACAAATCTGGCCTAACGTCAAACCCATGCTGAATGCGGCCGATGGTGAACGGGAAGGAACCCCCGCCGTGCGCGAAGGCTACGCGCAAATGAGGCAGACGCTCCAAGACGCCGCCAAAAATCATGGAGCAGATGGCGCGCGAGGTTTCGGCGGGCATGCCCACCAGCCACGGCAGCCAGTACTTGCGCATCTTCTTTTCGCCCATCATGTCCCAGGGGTGCACAAAAACGGCAGCACCTAAATCAGCGGCGGCTTCAAAGATGGGAAACAGGGCATCATCATCCAGGTTGAGGTCATTGACGTTGGAGCCAATCTGCACCCCGGCCAGGCCCAGTTCCTTCACACACCGCTCCAGCTCTTTAATGGCCAGTTTGCTGTCCTGCATGGGCAAGGTGCCCAATCCTACAAACCGCGTGGGGTAATCTGCCACTACGCCGGCAATGTGGTCGTTCAGGATTTTGGAGAGGTCCCAGGTGTCTTCGGGCTTGGCCCAGTAGGAGAACATGACCGGCACCGTGCTCAAGACCTGCACCTGCACGCCGTGGTGGCTGCACTCCTGCATGCGCACCTGTGGGTCCCAGGTATTGTCCTGCACTTCCCTAAAGAAGCGGTCATCCAGCATCATGCGCGCACAGCAGGGCTTGTGGTGCTCTAGCCGCACAAAACCGCCGTATCCATATCGTTCCCGCAAGTCTGGCCAGCGCTCGGGCAAGATGTGCGTGTGGATGTCTATTTTAAGCGGTTGGTGCATGATTGTAGGGTAGGCAGTGTACTTGAATGCTCAAAATAATAAAATCTGCGCACTTTCTGGGAACAGCTATTCACTTCTGCTTCCGTTTTTAGGCTATTTTCTGGAAATCAGGCTAAAAACAGATTTGATTGTTGATTGTCGATTGCTGATTGTTGTTCAATAGTAACAGAAACGTTTTTGGTCTGATTCTCAGAAATGAGGCTAACACAATGTGCCAATTCAAACTATCCATTTTGTCATCCTGAAAGGACCTTGTGGGCGAACTAGACAAACTCTTTATAAATGCTACTACAACTTTCTCACAAGGTCCTTTCAGGATGACAGTAGAGGGGAGTCTCATTTTCAGGAGGACGGATGAGTGGTTATCAAGCATTTATCATGACAGAAGAAAATATCTGCATAGTTTTTCTGCCTAAGTCATTATCAAGTAGATTGGCTAACAATTAACAATCAGCAACTAACAATTAAACCTATGTCAACAGAAACAACACGCCAGATATTCTCCTCAGGGGCGCCTTGGGAAAACACGGTGGGATATTCACGCGCGGTGCGGGTGGGGCCTTTGATTGAAGTGGCCGGCACTACTGCGGTAGAAAACGGCCAAGTAATAGGCGACGTGTACGCGCAAACCATCTGCATTCTGCAGAAGATTGAGAAGGTCCTGCAGGAGGCCGGCGCTTCTCTGGAACAGGTGGTACGGACCCGGATGTTTGTCACCGACATCAGCCAGTGGCAGGAAGTGGGCAGGGCGCATGGGGAGTTTTTCAAAGACATTCGGCCCGTGACCAGCATGGTCCAGGTGAGTGCGCTCATTGACCCTACCTTGCTGGTAGAAATTGAGGCGACGGCTTACTGCAGGTAAGTCGTTTTTGGGCTATTTTTTGAAAAACTAGAATAAATTCACTAGCTTATGCATTGATTATCAGTTTTCTCCAAAAGAATGGCCTATGAAAACAGTTTTAGTCTTAGGAGCCACCGGTTGTCTGGGTTCTCACATTCTGGAGGTACTGCGGGAGAAAGGCTTCACAATTAGAGCCACCGCGCGCACCGCCCTCAAAGCCGAACAACTGCAACCATCCGTTCATCAAGTCATCATCTGCAACCCAACCCAGCAAGAAACGCTCACGCCAGAACTTGTCCAGGGCGTGGACTACATCATCTCGGCACTGGGTAAAAGTCTGAGCCTGGCAGACACCAGCAAAACCTGCTTTCACGAGGTAGACTATCAAGGTAATCTCAACATGCTCCAGCTGGCGCAAAAGCACGGGCAAATAAAGAAATTCATCTACGTAGCCGCTTTCAGCGGTGAGAAACACCCCAGTGTGGCCTACTTCAAAGCGCACGAAGACTTTGCGCGGGACTTACAGCACAGCGGCATTGCCAACACCATCATCAAACCACCTGCGCTTTTCTCTGCCGTTTTAGAGCTAGTGCCCATGGCGCGCAAGGGACAGCTGGCCTCCGTAGGCCCTGGCAACCACATCACCAACCCCATCCATGAGCACGAGGTGGCCGAAGCCTGCGTAAACGCTCTCACCTCTTTAGACACGGTGGTGGAACTTGGCGGCCCGGTCAATTATTCCCGCATGGATTTGATAAGAATGGTAGGCAAGAAAGTGGGGCATTACCGCACTATTCCGCAGGTGCCGTACTGGGTGGCCAACACCTTTCTGCCCATGATAAAACTGGTGAGCAAGTCTCTGTTTGAAAAAGCGGCCTTTTTTGTGGAAGTCACCAAAACCGATTGCGTGGCACCCGTAAAAGGACAGCGCCGGCTAGAGGAATATTTAGCCGAACACGTGTAAGCCCAACGCTTGGGGCGTAGCGTGTTTTTGTTGATATTTGCACCAATCAGTTTTAGAAAACCGCAATGGGAAGAGCATTTGAGTTTCGGAAAGCCCGTAAAATGAAACGCTGGGACATGATGTCCAAGCAGTTCACCCGCATAGGGAAAGAGATTGTGATGGCCGTTAAATCTGGCGGACCTGACCCAGACACCAACTCCCGCCTGCGCGTCTGCATCCAGAACGCCAAAGGCGTGAACATGCCCAAAGACCGCGTAGAGGCCGCCATCAAGCGCGCCCAGGGCAAGGAAGAAAACGACTATTCTGAAGTAGTATATGAAGGCTACGGCCCGCACGGCGTCGCCGTCCTGGTAGAAACCGCCACTGACAACGTGAACCGCACTGTGGCTAACGTGCGCATGCACTTTAACCGCACCGGTGGTGAGCTTGGCCGCACGGGAGCCTTTGACTTTATCTTTGAGCGCAAAGGCGTTTTCCATTTGAACGGTGAAGGCCTGGATTTGGAAGAGCTGGAGCTGGACCTGATTGACTTCGGGCTGGAGAGCATTGACAAAGACGAAGAGGAAAACGAAATCATCATCCAAACCTCTTTCCAGGATTTTGGTGCCATGCAAAAGGCTCTGGAAGAGCGCGGCCTCCACGTAAAAAGCTCTGAGCTACAGCGCTACCCAACGGTATTAAAAGAACTCACGCCAGAGCAACAAGAGGACATGACCAAGCTCCTGGACCGTCTGGAAGAAGACGAAGACGTACAGGCCGTGTACCACAACATGAAAGAAGACGCCGAAGACGGGGAATAACCTTTGGTTTTTGGCCTGTTTTCTAAAAAAAAGGCTAAAAACGGAGATACATTCAAAGGCCCGCTTTCTTTAGAGAAGGCGGGCCTTTGTGTTGAAAAATATCTGAACACCAATTGGCTGATATTAAACATAGAGGTTAGTCAAATAGAAATTCTTTAAGTGGCTCTAAATGTCCATCCTGCAAGTATGCTATGTACTTATCATTACAATACTCACCAACATATTTTGGAGTATCCGCCCAAGGTGGAGGCTGAAAGTTTGGATGGTTAGTAGACTTTGTAAAATAATTATACTTGCCTTCAATTACTCTTATCAAGGCTATTCCATGCTCTTTTGCAAAAGTGATTGCTCCTTCTTGAAACCCAGAAGTAGAAAATATTAAACCCTTATGTGAACCAGTAGCCCTTAGCTTATCAAACAGTAACTGAACAACCTCTCTCTTAACTTTATTTTTATATCTCTTGCATTCAATAAGGACTTTGAAGGAAGCTCCTAAAAACTCAAATTCTGCAAAAACGTCTATTTGATATTCCCCGTCAACTCGATGAATTTTAATATCATGCGTGGCAGTGAAAGTATTTAACTCTTTCCCTAAGTTCAATAGATAATCTTTCACTAAAAGCTCAAATTCTCTAGGGCTTATTTCTGCATTGATATTTTCAGGAGGTCTTGGCATCTGGGGCTTTTAAGGCATAACGTTCATTTATAGCTGTGCAATTACAGGCTTTCCTTTAGTAAATGTCTCTAGCTAATATCCACCAGCTTAATCACCTTATCACCCGAAAAGGTAAACACGGATTTCCCCTGTAGCTTCAGCTCATCGCCTTTCCTTTGCCCCGTGGGGAAATCCATGGCGAGGATGGCCTGATAGTCTAGGGCAACCTCGGTCTGGTTGTCTTGGTGTTGGAAAGAGATGGGCGTTTGCTTTCTGGAAGAGAAATATGTGGTTGCCTGCTCGGCCTGCTTTTTGAAAGACTCTACGCCATGTAAGGACATATTCACCTCACCATTGGACACGTTTTCAAAGACAATGTTCTCATCAAAGTGGGCTATCATATTTTCTACATCAAACTGATTGTAGCCTTCTAAGTATTGATGGATGATGTGTTCTCTTTGATTATTATCCATTAGTGAATTGATGTTAGTTTGATTAAGGAAATTAGAGAAGGCCAATTGACTTTTGCTACTGCCTAGCTAGTTCGGGCACAAAGTCCTTTCAGGATGACAATGGGTAGAGAATTCAATTAGATTTTAAAATAGCCAATTGTACAGCCACGGTAATGCTTAATAGAAATGGCAGAACATGTACTACTATGTCTAGCAAGTTTTGTCTCCTTTTATCTTCAGGGTCATACCAAGCACATCTATTATAGGTAGGCTCTACCCTGTAAATGGCTACATACATCTTCCTCAACAGCAAATAAGAAACCATATAAGTGATGGGCCCATAAAGAGTATCGCTAGGAATTGGGGCAAGTATACCATCTTTTATAATTGACAAAAGCAACTGAAAGGAAGCTAGCAAACCTGAAAAGATTAGTAATCTATATGTCCAATTTTTCTTCCTGAATAACTTATAAAATCCAAGACATGCATAGATGCCGGTTACAATAAGTCCGAAGAGCATCAAGAACATGTTTAAGTTTGACACAGATACTTCAATAATATCATGAATTATCGCTTACTGAACCGGCGCCGGCTTCTGCATCACTTCACCGCACTTGCTGCAGGTGCGTTTTTCTTCTGAGGCCCAGAAGGCGTCCATGACCACGGGCAGTTGGCCTACAATGTCAGAGACAGGGATGTATTCCTCGTAGAGTTTGGTGTTGCAGTTCTCGCAGTACCACTGGAAACCATCCAGCTCTTTCTCATCGCGGTAGCGCTCCAGAACCAGGCCCACGGTGTTGGGTCCCCGGCGCGGCGAGTGCGGCACGTTGGGCGGAAGCAGGAAGATATCGCCGGCTTTGATGGTAATGTCCTTGAATTCGCCTTCGTCAATGACCTTGAGGGTAATCTCGCCCTCCAGCTGGTAGAAGAACTCCTCGCCGTTGTTGACGTGGTAATCTTTGCGCGAGTTGGGTCCGCCTACCACCATCACAATAAAGTCTTTGTTGTCTTTGTAGACCTGCTGGTTGCCCACCGGCGGTTTGAGCAGGTGGCGGTGTTCGTCAATCCATTGGTGAATGTTAAAGGCAGGTTGGATGGCCATGGCGCTAAAAATCTAAGGTGAAAGATGGAAGAACCTCCGCGGAGGAGACCGTTCCAAGGTACGAAACCTCTCTCATAAAAGATAGACCTCCGATTTTGGGCTCTTTTCTGGAAAACACGCCAAAAACGGCAGGTTGGCCTGCATTGAAAAAGGGCAAGGAGGGCAAATTACAACAGGGCAATTTCGTAAAAGGAGAAGGCTTTCTCAAAGAGGAGGCACTTCCCCGCATAATTCACTATTTTGACCACGTGTAAATTAGACTCAGAAATCTTCACATATGGACTTGAACTTAGAGAACAAGCACGCCGTGGTCTGCGGAAGCACCCAGGGCATAGGAAAGGCCATTGCCCTGGAGCTGGCGGCCATGGGCGCCACCGTCACCTTGGTAGCCCGCAACGAGACCCGCCTGCAGGAAACGGTACAAGAACTGGATACGGTAGCCGGGCAACAACACCGGTACGTGGTGGCAGATTTCACCAACCCCGCACAGGTGCAGGAACGTATTGAGGCGCATTTGCTGGAAATGGGACAGGCCCACATCTTGGTCAACAACACCGGCGGACCAGCCGGCGGACCGGCCATCAATGCCCAGGTAGAGGAGTTTGAAAACGCCTTCGCGGCGCACCTCATCTGCAACCACGTGCTGGCGCAGGCCACGGTGCCGTACATGATAGAAGCCAAGTACGGCCGCATCATCAACATCATCTCTACCTCGGTGAAACAGCCTATCAAAGGCCTAGGCGTGTCCAACACCATTAGAGGCGCCGTGGCCAACTGGGCGAAGACGCTTTCCTTTGAGCTGGCACCCTTCGGGATTACGGTGAACAACGTGTTGCCCGGGGCAACGCTCACCGCCCGCCACCATTCGCTCATTGAAGCCAAGATGGAGAAAACCGGCCAACCGCGTCAGTCTGTGGAAGCCGAGTTGCTGTCTGGGATTCCAGCCAACCGCTTCGGGGAAGCGCACGAAGTAGCCGCCGCCGCCGCGTTCCTTGCCTCGCCAGCCGCTGGGTACATCAATGGCATTAACATACCTGTGGACGGAGGAAGAACGGGGAACCTGTAATGGAGTTACAAAGGATTAACCACTGGCTCGGCATTTACCAAGCAATTGGCTTTTCTTTGGCTTCCATAATCCTAACTACAGTTTGGGTAAGAGCCGGAGGAATGGCTGTGTATTTAATCCCTATTATGTTCCTTCTATTTACTCCATTCCTAATAGTATCCTTTGCCACCGTCTCAAGGTCATTTAAGCAAAATATTAACCTTGATTTCTTTGTAGCTCTTGGTATATTTTGCTTGGTTCTTTCTTCATGGCTATTGATTATTTTTTATGAATGGGGAGGATTCTTAATTGAAATTATTTGCACAGCCATTGGAGGTATTGTTTGGTATCTTAAGAATACAGATACCAAACTCCTTTTTGCACAAATTATAGGTAGCATTCTGCTTTCTACAATTTTCTACTACTTACTTTGGAATTGCCTTTATAATCAGAGCTCATTTTAACACACAGGCATAATGCTAAATTAACTTTAAATTCATTCACCATTATGCTTCACCTACAGAATTACATCAACGGAAAACTGGTAGAGCCTGCTTCAGGCCAATACTTGCATAATATTAGTCCGGCTACCGGCGAGATCTATTCCCAGATTCCGGATTCTGGGGAGCTGGATGTATTGACGGCCATTGAAGCGGCGGAAGGAGCATTCCCAGCGTGGTCAAATTTGTCGGCAGAGAAGCGGGGGAGGTATTTGATGCGTATTTCTGAGCTCATAGACCAACACCTAGACCGTTTAGCCGAAGCCGAGACCACCGACAACGGGAAACCGCTGTGGCTGGCCAAGACCGTGGATATCCCGAGGGCCAGCAGCAACATGCATTTCTTCGGGACGGGCATTCAGCACTTCGCATCTGAGTCGCATTTCATGGAGGGCGTTGCCGTGAATTACACGGTGCGCAAACCCTTGGGCGTGGTGGCTTGCATTTCCCCGTGGAACCTGCCTTTGTATCTGTTCACCTGGAAGATTGCCCCGGCCCTAGCCGCCGGAAACTGCGTGGTCGCTAAGCCTTCAGAAATCACGCCATACACTGCTTACCTTTTGTCTGAGCTGTGCATAGAAGCCGGTCTGCCCGCCGGCGTCCTGAACATTGTGCACGGCACCGGCCCCATGGTGGGCGCTCCTCTCTGCGAACATCCTTCAGTCAAAGCCATCTCCTTCACAGGCGGTACCCAAACTGGCAAGACCATTGCTAGAACCGCGGCGCCTTTATTCAAGAAACTGTCTTTGGAACTGGGCGGCAAGAATGCCACCGTCATCTTCGCTGATTGTGATTTTGAGAAAACCGTGGCCACCGCGGTACAGGCCGCCTTCTCTAACCAAGGCCAAATCTGTCTCTGCGGCTCCCGCATTCTAATAGAGCGCCCGCTGTATGAGCAATTCAAAACCGCTTTCCTGGAAAAGGTAAACGCCTTAACCGTGGGCGACCCTATGCTGGCTGACACCAAGCAAGGCGCTTTGGTCTCAGAAGCGCACCTGCAGAAAGTCTTGCAGTATATAGAACTAGCCAAACAAGAAGGCGGTGTTTTGCTCTCAGGCGGGGAACGCGTTCAACTGGAAGGCCGATGTGCCAACGGATATTTCCTGCAACCCACCGTCTTTGAGAACCTGCCTCACTCCTGCCGAACCAACACTGAGGAAATCTTCGGGCCAGTGGTCACGCTTATTCCTTTTGATTCTGAGGAAGACGCCATTTCTTACGCCAACGCCACCGAGTACGGCCTCTCCGCCTCCGTCTGGACCAATGACCTTACCCGCGCCCATCGCGTCTCACATCAACTGCATGCCGGCATGGTCTGGGTAAACACTTGGTTATTGAGAGATTTGCGCACCCCTTTTGGGGGAATGAAGCAAAGCGGTGTGGGCCGTGAAGGCGGTTGGGAAGCCCTTCGCTTCTTCACTGAGGCGCAGAATGTGTGCGTGAAGTTGTAGTCCATATCAACCCAATTATAAAAATGACCAACCCCAAGGATTACAAAGAGCTTTTGGCTTTGTTTAAAGCAGGCTTAGCGGCGGGAGTTATTGACAAAGTTGAGGTTACTAAATGGGCAGATGGCTTCATTCTAACTAAAAATGAGCCTGACTATTTCTTCATTGAATTATCCCTCGCCAAATCAAAAAATGACGCCATCACCCTAATTGGTGAAGAATTAGATTCAGCCATGCTAGCAAATGGGAAAGCTATTCTTGGCCTTCTTCATAAAAGATTTACACAGGGAGATGAACTTGAGGCTATTGTCAAGACAATGTACCATCTTCTAAACAATGTAGAATTATCTGAATCAGAGGTTTGGGAAATCTATACAATTGCAGAATACTTTGACATGGCCCACACTAAGGTTCATGGTAGCCTAGAATCTGTAAGACAACGAGTAGCTGATTTCCTTGCCCTTTATAAAGACTATTCAATAGATAATTATCCGGAGTGGCTCGAACTGGATAAGAAGGCAGATTCTGCCCTAGAAGAAGCAAATAGAAAAGCCAGAGAACGTTTTGAAGCAGAGCAGAAGAGCCGTGAAAACAAGAAGTCTTGGTGGAAAAACCTATGGCAGAACAACCGGAATTAAGTTATTATAATAAAAGAATACTGCGTCTCACCTATTACATTTCCGCAGTAAGATAACTTTCCACCGCTCAGCCGAAGCAATTCGTTTTTCGCCTCTTTTCTTCAAAACAGGCGAAAAACGCCTTCCCATCGTTCTTAGGCCAAAGCCGAAATAAATCCCTATTTTTAAGGCTGAGAACTATCTAACAAACTAAAATGCGACAAACCATACAACGTTGGCTGTTGACAGTGGCCGTAGTGGGCACCGCCCTACAGGCGCAGGCCCAGCAGAAGCGAAGCTTTGATTTAGAAGACATCTTCCGGAAGGGCACGTTCCAGGCCAAGTCTGTGTACGGCGTGAACTGGATGCGCAACGGCCAGTTCTACTCCAGCCAGGTAGCCGACCAGAAAAACCAGAGCGTGGACGTGGTGCAGGTAGACGTGACTACGGGTCAGCCGGTGAGCACCATCATTGAGGGCGAGGACATCAAAGTAGACGGTAAAATCCTGAACTATGATGATTTCACGTTCAGCACAGATGAGACCAAAATCCTGTTTGAGACCGAGCATGAGCCGATTTATCGTAGAAGTAGCAAAGGTCATTTCTACGTGTATGACCGTGCCAGCAAGAAATTACAGAAGCTGAGCCAAGGCGGAAAACAGTCATATGCTACGTTTTCGCCAGACAACAAGTACGTGGCCTTCGTGCGAGATAACAACTTGTTCTACGTAGACCTGGCCTCTATGCAGGAGCGCCAAGTTACCAATGACGGCAAGTGGAACTTCATCATCAACGGCGGTACGGACTGGGTGTACGAAGAGGAATTCAGCTTCGCGCAGGCCTTCTTCTGGTCACCGCAGGGCAACCAGATTGCCTTCTACAAGTTCGATGAGAGCCAGGTGCCTGAGTACAACATGCAGACCTGGGGACCTTTGTACCCCACAGACTACAAATTCAAATACCCGAAGGCTGGTGAGAAAAACGCCACCGTGGCCATCTACACCTTCGACCTGGGCTCTGGTAAGACCACCAAGATGGACACCGGCAATGAGACCGACCAATACATTCCGCGCATCAACTGGACCAACACGCCTAACCTTCTTTCTATCAGAAGAATGAACCGCCTGCAGAACACCCTGGAGATTCTGCACGCCAACACCCAGACTGGTCAGAGCAAGGTAGTTTTGAAGGAAACAGACAAAGCCTACATTGACATCACGGATGACTTGACCTACCTGAAGAACGGTAAGCAGTTTGTGCATAGCTCAGAGAAAGACGGCTTCAACCACCTGTACCTGTATGACATGAATGGCAAGCAGGTTCGACAGATTACCAAAGGCAACTGGGAAGTGGCCAGCTTCTATGGCGTGGATGAGAAGAACGGCTTGGTGTACTTCACCTCTACCGAGGTTTCTCCCCTGGAGCGCCATCTGTACAGCATGGGCTTGAACGGCAAGAACAAGAAAAGCCTGACCCCGGCCAAAGGAACGCACACCATCAACCTGAGCCGTGACTTCAAATACTATCTGGACTACTACTCTACCATCACCAGCCCAACGGTGGTAAGTTTGCACACCTCAGACGGAAAGCAGATTAAGGTTTTGGAGAGCAACGAAAGCCTGAAAACTACTTTAGCCAACTACAACTTGCCGAAGGCAGAGTTCTTCCAGTTCAAGACGTCAGAGGGAGTGAACCTGAATGGTTACACCATCAAACCAGCAGATTTTGACCCGAACAAGAAATACCCTGTGTTGATGTTCCAGTACAGCGGCCCGGGCAGTCAGGAAGTAGTGGATAGCTGGAGAGGCAGAAATTACCTGTGGCACAGCTACCTTGTCAACCAAGGCTACATTGTGGCCGTGATTGACAACCGCGGAACCGGCGGCCGTGGCGCTGACTTCAAGAAAGTGACCTATGGCAACTTGGGCCATTATGAAGTAATTGACCAGATTGAAGGTGCCAAGCATTTGGGCAACCTGCCGTACGTGGACAAAGGCAGAATTGGCATCTGGGGCTGGAGCTTCGGGGGGTATATGAGCTCTTTGGCCATCACCAAAGGCGCCGATGTGTTCAAAGCGGCCATTGCCGTGGCCCCGGTGACCAACTGGCGTTTCTATGACACCATCTACACTGAGCGCTTCTTGAAGACCCCGCAGGAGAACCCAGACGGGTATGACAAGAACTCACCAGTGTTCTACGCAGACCGCCTGAAAGGCAAGTATCTGCTCATCCATGGCACTGGTGATGACAACGTGCATTTCCAGAACTCCATTGAGATGACCAACGCCTTGGTAAAAGCTAACCGTCCGTTTGAAAGTGCCTACTACCCTAACCGGAACCATGGCATCAGCGGAGGCAATACTACCATTCACCTTTTCACCAAAATGACCGAGTTTATCTTGCGCAACTTGTAGTCGTTTCAGGATTTAGAAAGTAAAAGGCTCCCGTTCTTGGATGAACGGGAGCCTTTTTTGTTGAGGTCGTTTTTGGCTTGCTTTCTGGGAAATAGCTCAAAAATGGAATAGCTTCCTCTAACCGTGCATTCTCCCCTTGAGGGGAGCGTAGAGGGGTGTCTACATTTTGTGGTTATCTATTTAAAAGACCACGGGTAGGTGTTTAATAGCATTTCCCGTGAGTTCATGTTGATTGTAGAAGATCAGGATTAGGTCAAATTAAAACCTATGACCTAATTATTAGCGATGTGCACCCGCTTGTGTAAACACCCCTCTACGCTCCCCTCAAGGGGAGAATCTGTGTTGAATGAGCGTGGCTACTTAAAGGAGATGCTTCTCGTTTTTTACCTAATTTCCAGAAAATAGGTAAAAAACGGTTGCTCTTATTACTCTTCTCCTTGAAAACTGGCGCGTTGTAAACGGTCATTGATGGCAAGACCCAAGTCTTGGTTTGGCATACGTTCCGCTAGGATGATGTCTACTGTAGGAGTGTCTAGTTGGCGTAAGGCTGAGAACAGGTTTCGGGCCGCTTCGCTTAAGTCACCTGTGACTGAGAGTTGGATTTGGTGCTGGGCAGGAATGCCGGAGAACTGCTTATCTAAAGAGATGATACCTACTCTGGATTTATCTTCTATCCTTTCCAGATTTTGAGCCACATCGCCTAAGAACACTTTTTTGCCGGGATTGTAGTGACTGCTCAGCATGCCGGGCGCGGCGGGGTTTGAGCTGGAGGTTTTGATATTGGCCTTCGAGATGCTCACCACCTCTTCCAGTTCTTCCAAGGCTAATCCGCCTAAGCGCAACACTTCCACTTCATCACCCACAACTCTAATGATAGTAGACTCAATGCCTATGTGGCTGGCGCCGCCGTCCAAGATGTAGGGAATGCGGTCGCCTAGTTGGTCCTGCACGTGCTGGGCAGTGGTGGGGCTCACGTAGCCAAACGGGTTGGCGCTGGGCGCGGCCAAAGGGAACGGTAATTGCCTCAACAATTCTAGCGTGAGTGGATGGTTAGGGATTCTGATGCCCACTGAGTCATGGCCCGAGGTCACCAGCAAAGGCACTTTTTCTGACTTGGGGAGAATGAGCGTAAGAGGGCCGGGCATGAAGCGCTCGGCTAGTTTATAGGCTACGTCCGGCACCTGGCGGGCAATCTTCTCTAGTTCCTGGATGGAGTGGGTATGCACAATGAGCGGGTCAAAGGCGGGGCGGTTCTTGGCTTCAAAGATTTTGACCACGGCGGCCTCATCATAGGCGTTGGCGGCTAGTCCGTACACCGTCTCAGTAGGGATAGCCACTAAATTGCCCTGGGTTAAATAAGAAACTGCCGTTGGTATGTCTTTGCCTATAAGTGCCATGAGAACCTAAATAATCCTACAAAGCTAAACGTTCCCAGTTTATTTATAGCTAGGCATTTTCTGGGCAGGCGTTTTTGGGTTGTTTTCTGGGAAAGAGGCTAAAAACAAATTTCCGCTAAGGTTAGAACATGGCTCTATCCCTAGCGGAAATGTGATTCTTTAAAATCTACCTCTTATTAAACCTTCTGGTTTTTGAAATGCAAATGGAAAGCGGTGCCCTGCCCTACCGTGCTGAACACTTTGATGTCGTCGCCAGAGTTGTCCAGAATCTTTTTAACCAAATAAAGACCAATACCCGTGCCTTCTACATGGTCATGCACACGCTTGTACATGGCAAAAATCTTAGGTACTTGGTGTGCTGGAATCCCTAGCCCGTTGTCTATGATAGAGAGAATGAAGTCCCCATTTTCTGACACCTTGGTACTGAGCGTCACCTTGGGCGCACGTTGCGGGTCGCGGTACTTGATGGCGTTAGACACCAGGTTATACAGAATGCTGCGCATGTTCTTTCGGGAATAGGATAGCATTTCATAGTCCATATCCCCCACTACAATTTCGGCGTTGCTGGTTTTGATGGTATCCCGCAGGTTGGCCTTCACTTCTTCTAGCAGCTGTAGCAGGTTCACGTGCTCTATCTCATCTTTTGCCTGCTGCAGCTTGGTTACCTCAGAAAGGTCATTGATCACTTTGCGCAGGGTTTGCAGAGAGCCGTCCATCATGGACAAAATGTTCTGGTGCGGCACACAGTTTGCGCCCAAGTCCTCTTTTAAGGCAAGCAGCAGCCCTTCTAGGTTAGCGATTGGGGATTTGAGGTCATGCGAGGCCGTGTACACAAAATTGTCTAGGTCGTTGTTGATGCGCACCAGCTCCTTGTTTTTCTGCATGAGGTCCTCGTTGCGGCGGCGCTCTGTTAAGTCTCTGGTAATCTTCGCGAAGCCCAGCAGCCTATGGTCTGAGTTGTACACCGGTGATAAGACCACGTTGGCCCAGAAGGCGGCCCCGTCCTTGCGTACGCGCCAGCCCTCGTCCTCAAAGCGGCCGTCTTGTATGGCTTTGCTCAGCTCAAACGCCGGAAACCCATTTTCAATAGCCTCTCTAGGGTAAAAGACAGAAAAGTGCTTGCCTATCACCTCCTGGGCCGTGTAGCCTTTAATGCGTTCGGCGCCAGTGTTCCAGCTCATGATATAGCCCTCTGTGTTGAGCATGAGAATGGCATAGTCCTGCACGCTGTCTATCAGAAGTCTGGACTTTTCTTCGCTTTCGCGCAGTTCCTCGTTGGTCCTGAAGAGTTGTTCCTCCAGTTGCTTCTTCTCGGTAAGGTCGCGGGTGATTTTAGAGAAGCCAATCAGCTCCTTCTTGTCATTGTAAATGGCGGTGATGATCACATTGGCCCAGAAAGCGGTGCCATCTTTGCGGTAACGCCAGCCCTCGTCCTCAAAGCGGCCGTGGGCGCGGGCTTCCTTCAACTCATATTCTGGATACCCGTCCAGCACAGAATCACGGCTATAAAACTTACCGAAGTACTTCCCGATGATCTCATGGGCCTCATACCCTTTTATGCGACGGGCGCCCTCGTTCCAGGTGGCCACGTGGCCGGCAGAGTCCAGCATGAAGATGGCGTAGTCTGTAACGCCTTCTACCAAGCGCCGGAACCGTTCTTCGCTGTCTTTTAGATTTTCATAGGCTTTGTAGAGGTCGTCCTCGGCCTTCTTGCGTTCAGAGAGGTCACGGGTAATCTTGGAAAAGCCCAGGTGTTTGCCGCTTTCATTGTAGATGGGCGTAAAGATGACGTTGGCCCAGAAGACAATACCGTCCTTGCGCACCCGCCAGCCCTCGTCCTCAAAGCGGCCGTTCTTTAAGGCTTGCTCTAACTCATACGCTGGGTAGTTTTTGGCAATGGATTCTGGCGTATAGAACACAGAGAAGTGCTTGCCCATGACCTCTTCCTGGTCATACTGATTTATTTTCTTGGCACCTGCGTTCCAGGTGGCTATATGGCCTTCGGGGTCTATCAGGAAAATGGCATAGTCCTTAATGCCTTCAATCAACAGCCTATAAATGTCCTCCTTTTGATTCTCTTGACTATAATTTGAAACGAGCTCTAATTCTGGATTCATACTGCTGCTGAAAGGATGGGGTGCACACTATCCTGTGGTAATACTACACAAAATACGTTTGGTTAAAACATTAACTTCTGGTATTAGGTTCTAGTGTTCCTAATCTTAGACGAATTATACGGCTAACTGACCGAAACAATTTCAAAATACCTGCTTTAACCTCTAAAAATCATGTTCCACACGCATAAGTCGTTTTTAGGCTATTTCTGGGGAAACAGCCTAAAAACGAAAGCCCCGCTTATAAGGCGGGGCTCTCACTTTGAAACTGAATGTAGATTACACTGTTACTTTCTGGTACAGCTTGGCTAGCGTGGCCACCGTGTAGTCAATCTCTTCTGCGGTGTTGTATTTGCTGAACGAGAAACGCACGTTGCCGCGGTTCATGTCTGCGTTCATGGCGCGCAACACGTGTGAACCCAAGTCTACGCCGCTGGTGCAGGCGCTCCCGCCAGAGGCTGAGATCTTGTTGATGTCCAGGTTGAACAACAGCATTTCATTCATCTCTGAGGCCGGCAGGCTCACGTTCAAGACGGTGTATAGGCTTTTATCGCCTTCGGCAGACAAGCCGTTGAATTGCACGTCTTCAATCTCCTCGCGCAGTTTATGAATCATGCGGTCTTTCAGGCTCTGGATGTGGCGGTGGTGCTCGTCCATGTCACGGTAGGCAATCTCCAGGGCTTTGGCCAAACCAATGATGCCGTACACGTTCTCTGTGCCACCGCGCATGTTGCGCTCCTGTGACCCGCCCTGAATCAAGGGATGGATTTTAATAGCCGAATCTACATAGATAAAGCCCACGCCCTTAGGCCCGTGAAATTTATGCCCTGAGCCCACCAAGAAATTGAGGCCCAGCTCTTGTACGTCATGCTTGTAATGGCCCATGGTCTGCACGGTGTCTGAGTGCAACACGGCGTCATACTTCTTGCAGATGTCTGCAATGGCTTGCAGGTCATTAAGATTGCCTATCTCATTGTTGGCGTGCATAAGGGACACCAAGGTGCGCGGCTGGCTGGCCAACGTTTCCTCTAGGTGCGCCAGGTCCAACTCTCCCTTGTCACTTACTCGCAGCATGGTTACCTGCACTTCGCCGCGCTTCTCCAATGACTCAAAGGAGTGCAACACCGCGTGATGCTCTAAAGGTGAGGTAACGGCCTGCTGTAAGCCCAAACTACGGATGGTGCAGATAATGGCTGCGTTGTCTGCCTCTGTGCCACCCGACGTGAAGAAAATCTCTGCCGGTGAGGTATTGATCAAGCTGGCTACGGTTTTGCGGGCGCCTTCAATGGCGGCGCGCACCTGCCTACCGTGCGAGTGAATGGAGGAAGGGTTGCCATAGTGCTCCAGCATAAAGGGAGCCATGGTCTCAAAAACTTCTTTGTCTAAGGGCGTGGTGGCCGCATTGTCCAGGTAAACTCGCATGGTGAAAAGGTATTAATTATGGCAACAGCAACAGATGAAACAATTTGGGAGGTGCATACACATGCAATATATAGGGTATAAAGGGAAAAAGGCCGCACTTAGTTCTCTCAAACGGGTGCGGCCTCTTACTTATGCTTTCTCAGAGATGATGTCTTTGATATCACCAATGATTTTATTGGCCAGGTGGTCTGCCGTAGAAAGTGAGTCAGACTCAGCGTAGATTCTGATGATGGGCTCCGTGTTGGACTTGCGCAAATGCACCCATTCTTTGTCAAACTCAATCTTAACGCCGTCAATGGTGTTGACTGGTTGCTTGGCATACTGCTTCTGCACTTTGGCCAACACCGCGTCCACGTCAATGTCTGGCGTTAATTCAATCTTGTTTTTAGAGATATAGTAATTAGGATACTTGGCTCTTAACCTAGAGATGCTCAAACCAGACTTAGCCAGGTGCGTCAAGAACAAGGCAATGCCCACCAAGGCGTCACGGCCGTAGTGCAGCTCTGGATAGATGATGCCTCCGTTCCCTTCGCCGCCAATTACCGCGTTCTGGGCTTTCATCATGTTTACCACGTTCACCTCGCCAACGGCAGAGGCAAAGTACGTACCGCCCGATTTCTCAGTCACATCACGCAACGCGCGGGTAGAGGAAAGGTTAGAAACGGTATTGCCCGGCGTATTCTGCAACACGTAGTCAGACACGGCCACCAGGGTGTATTCCTCCCCGAACATGCTGCCGTCTTCATTGACCAAGGCCAGGCGGTCCACGTCTGGGTCCACTACAATGCCCAGGTCAAACTTGCCTTTCTCCATCATACGGGAGATTTCGCCTAGGTTCTCAGGCAGCGGCTCTGGGTTATGCGGAAAGTTGCCGTCTGGCTCACAGTATAATTTCTCAATCTGCGTCACGCCTAAGGCCTCCAAGAGTTGTGGCACCGCAAAACCTCCGCAGGAGTTCACCGCGTCTACCACTACTTTAAAGTTGGCGGCTTTGATGGCCTCTACGTCTACCAAAGGTAAATCTGTAATGGCCTTAATGTGACGCTTCAGGAACTTATCGCTTTGGGTGTACTTGCCCAGTTTGGTTACCTCGGCAAATTGGAACGACTCTTTTTCTGCCAACTCCAACACCAGTTTACCTTCCTGGTCATTGATGAATTCGCCGTGCTGGTTCAAGAGCTTAAGCGCATTCCATTGCTTGGGGTTGTGGCTGGCCGTCAAGATAATCCCGCCGCCGGCTTTCTTAGCAGGCACGGCCATCTCTACGGTTGGGGTGGTGGAAAGACCCAAGTCAATCACATTGATGCCCAAGCCCTGCAAGGTGGCCACTACCAGTCGGTTCACCATGTCTCCGGAGAGACGGGCGTCACGGCCTATGACAATGTTGTTGTTATTGGTGGTCTGTAGTACCCACGTGCCAAAAGCGGCCGCAAATTTAACTACATCTAATGGTGTAAGTGCTTCGCCTACTTCCCCGCCAATGGTACCTCTTATTCCTGAAATAGATTTTATTAACGCCACGTGTTCTTCAATTATATCCTACAAAAGTAGCAAAACCTTGCCTATTATTTGAAAGTTTGATGACATCCCTGCCAATCCCTTATAAATACTTGATTTCAAAAAACACCCCAACTGGTTTATATTCTTGCCCTTAGCCCTTATAAGGCCACACAAGGGGATTACTAATAATATTAGTGGAGCCACTACTCCCTACCCCAATTTTGTGGAGCACCTGCCATCTGGTGTGCCCTTGCCGTTTTTGGCCTGTTTTACAGAAAGCAGGCCAAAAACGGACATTTTCTCTTTTACAAAATGGCAGGTGCCGCTATCCATAGACCGCCAGATGACCCCCTCCCCTACCAGCAGCTTAAAAAAAATTTAAAATCTTTTTATGGATAATGGGAGACCCCTGCATCTTATAGTCAGAATCCCTTAAACGAAACGAAAGATGCATACGCCCGCAGTACTTATATATAAGATAGACAGCAGTTAGCTGCTACGGCCCCAAACGTGCCTAAGAAGGTTTAGTTGTTGTTATATGTGTTACTAAAAGATTAAGTTACCGTCAAGCATTGGTTATTCATTTGGGTTTGGATGTATCTTTGGCTTATGGAAGAACAGCGTAGACCCATGACTGCCGCCCGCCAAGCCCAGCTAGATGCTTTTAACCGACTCTTGGACATCTTGGATGACCTGCGGGAGAAATGCCCCTGGGACCAGAAGCAGACCATGGCCACCTTGCGGCACCTCACCATTGAAGAAACCTATGAGCTCTCAGACGCCATTTTAAAAGAAGACCTGCCTGAGATCAAAAAGGAATTGGGAGATGTGATGCTGCACTTGGCCTTTTACGCCAAGATTGCCTCTGAGCAAGGCGCTTTTGATTTAGCCGATGTGCTGCACGCCCAATGTGACAAACTGGTGTTTAGGCACCCGCATATCTACGGTGACGCAGAGGCTACTACAGAAGAGCAGGTAAAGAAAAACTGGGAGAGCCTCAAGCTCAAAGAGGGAAATAAATCTGTTTTGTCCGGCGTTCCTGCCTCGTTACCCTCATTGGTGAAAGCCATGAGAATACAGGAGAAGGCCCGCGGGGTAGGTTTTGACTGGGACACGCCCAATCAGGTTTGGGAGAAGGTAGAAGAAGAGCTAGCTGAGTTTAAGGCCGAGGTGGAAGCTCCTTCCTTTAGCCCAGAAAACACGGCCAAGGCCACAGATGAATTGGGAGATGTTTTGTTTTCTTTAATTAATTACGCCCGTTTTCTAGATTTAAACCCAGAAGAAGCGTTAGAGAAGACCAACATTAAGTTTATCAAACGATTCCAGCACATTGAAGCCTGCGCCCAGCAAGAAGGGAAAAAGATAAATGAGCTAACCTTGGAGCAAATGGAAGTTTACTGGAACCAAGCCAAGCAACTTTAATCTAAAATAGATTTTAATTGCAATTATCTTAGAGTATACCGGTAAAGAACTAATGTTTTTTACCACTATATTTGATATTTTGCATTAAAATCCCTAGGCTTGTATTTATGTTGCTCATGAAGAGACAAGCTAGGTTTCAAAGTTTTGGAACAAACAGATGGGAATAGCGTTTATGAGCGTTTTTAGTAATAACAAATTTTTTAACAACTCACAGAGTAACACAAAACAACTAAACCTAAATTCTTAGACACAATGGAAAAAAAGAGTGCACCTGCAACTGCAAAACCAGTACAGAAAAAAGACGGCAAAGCAGGCTCAATGTTCGCCAGCATCGTAATTCCGATTGCAATTATCGCTGCTATCTTGATTTATATGTTCATCCTTGGTAACCCAGCTAACTTTGAAGGTGGAGACAATGCCAATCACCCACTTCCTGGTAATTACCTAGGTCAGGTGTACAAAGGTGGTTTCATCGTTCCTATCTTGATCTCTATCGTTATCCTGGTAGTAGCGTTTGCTATTGAGCGTTTCTTGACAATCTCTAAAGCAAAAGGTACTAAAGGTCTTGAGCAGTTTGTGCGCAACGTACGTCAGAAATTGAACGTGAATGATATCAATGGTGCTATTGCCCTTTGCGATCAGCAAAAAGGTTCTGTAGCCAACGTGGTGAAAGCCGGTCTTTTGAAGTACCAAGAAATGCACACTGACACATCAATGACTAAGGATCAGCGTATTTTGGCTATCCAGAAAGAAATTGAAGAGACTACTGCCCTTGAGTTGCCAATGCTTGAGAAAAACTTGGTAATCATCTCTACTATTGCCTCTATCTCTACACTAGTAGGTCTTATTGGTACAGTATTGGGTATGATTAAAGCGTTCGCGGCCCTTGCAACTGCAGGTGGAGCCCCAGATGCAACACAGCTGGCAAACGGTATCTCTGAGGCCTTGATCAACACGGCTCTTGGTATTACTGGTTCAACCATCGCTATCGTTGCCTACAACTACTTCACCAGCAAAATTGATGAGTTGACATACAGCATTGATGAGGCTTCTTTCAGCATCATTCAGACGTATGCCGCTCAGCATGGTGAAAGCAACAGAATGTAATTAGCTTTTTAAGTTAATAGAAGGAAAAATGCCTAAAGTAAAAGTACATAGAACATCACCCTCCCTGGACATGACGCCCATGGTGGACTTAGCATTCCTTCTGGTAACGTTCTTCATGCTTATTTCGAAGTTCGCACCAGAAGAAGTGCTGGTGGTGGACACTCCGTCTTCTGTATCTGAAATCAAACTCCCTGACTCTGACGTGATTACCATCTCTGTTGGAAAAGAAGGACGTGTTTTCTACAACGTAGACGGAACCAACACCCGACGTAAACTCATTGAAAAAATGGGAGAGAAGTACGGTATTGCCTTTACTAACGAGGAGAAAGAGCTTTTCTCTAGAAGTGCTAGTTTTGGTGTGCCAATTGCCAGCTTAAAGTCTTTCTTGAACATGACTCCTGAGGAGCAGAAGCGAGTAAACCAGCCAGGCATCCCTACAGACTCTCTTAGAAACGAACTAGGCGACTGGATCATGCAGACCAGATACTCTAACCCTAAGGCCATTGTGGCCGTGAAAGGTGACGGTTCTTCTGACTACCCAGCCGTAGGACGTGTGATTGAGATCTTGCAAGAGAAAAAGATTAACCGGTTCAACCTGGTAACCGACATGGAAACCAGACCGACCCTTTAACCTAAGTTAACGACATGGCAGAAATACAACAGCAGTCCGGAGACTCAGGCGGTAAGAAACGGGCCAAGAAAATGTCAACTCGCATTGACATGACACCTATGGTGGACTTGGGCTTTCTTTTGCTAACATTCTTCGTGATGACTACCACGCTTGCGAAGCCGCAAACGATGGAGATCAACATGCCGGTTAAGCCAAAGAACATAGAAGAGCAGTTGCCATTGAAAGCATCCAATGCAATGACTATTCTCTTAGGAGATGAAGACAAAATCTTCTATTACAAAGGCTTGAATGATGGCGTAAACCCAGTTGACTTAATCCAGTCTGACTGGTCTAAAAACGGTATCCGTAAAATTGTTCTTGAGGCTACTCAGGCAAACCCTAAGCTTGTGGTTCTGATTAAGCCAGATGAAACTTCTACGTATAAGAACGTGGTGGATGTCTTGGATGAGATGACCATTACCAATACCAAGAAGTACGCCATTGTAGAAATGGACAATGCAGATGCCACTTTACTTACACAAAAAGGAGGTAGATAATGGACAATAGCAATTATTTAGCTACCGCTTCTCTTGATGATATGGTCTTTGAAGGCCGTAACAAAGAGTACGGTGCGTATCGCCTTCGTAAGATTTACAACACTCACATTAACAGAGCCATTGTCATTGCCATTGTTCTGTTTGTGATAGCCTTAGGTGCTCCGGTAATCAGGAAAGCGCTTTTTGGTGATAGTGATGTGGTGAAAGCGCCACCAAAAATCACAGTAGTGGACTTAGAAGCGCCACCGTCTGTAGAGAAAGTGGTTCCGCCACCGCCACCACCACCAGATGCGCCACCACCACCGCCGCCCGTGCGTTCAACTATCAAGTTTACGCCACCGGTTGTAAAACGTGACGAAGAAGTACGCGAGGAAGAAATTCCGGACCAAGAGCAACTGAAAGAAGTTGACGCAGGAACTGAAACTGTAAAAGGGGATCCTAATGCGCCGCCAACCTTAGAAGGTATTGACGAAGGCACAGGTCCAGTAGAAGAGGTTTTTGAAGACAAAGTATATGTAGCGGTAGAAAAGATGCCTGAATTCCCAGGTGGACAAGATGCCATGTACAAATACCTTCAGAAAAATTACCGCGTTCCATCTGCCGCTTTGCGCGCAGGTGTTGAAGGTACCGTAGTTCTCTCTATTGTAGTAGGCCCAACAGGAGAAGTATCTGATGTACAGATCTTGAAGAAGCTTGGTTATGGATTAGACGAGGAAGCTGTTCGCGTTGTGAAGAGCATGCCAAGATGGAATCCAGGTGAGCAAAACGGCCGTAAGGTGTCTGTGAAATACACAATCCCTTACCGTATTGCCATCAAATAATTAATTCAGCACAACGCTGAAAGGCTTACCCAACTCCGGAAATAAACTAAGCCACGGCATGGTTTGTTTCCGGAGTTCTTTTTTAAGTGAAAGGCCAAACAGGTTCTTGCTAGAAACTCTAAATAAAACGTATACTATCCTATGGAGAATTACCAAAGACCGGTCAAACCAGCGCGTGCCAAATCGGGCTCTGCCTTAAAATACGCCTCCATGTTCATGGCTCTGGTGTATCTGGGTGTTGGCCTTTTTGTGATATTCTCCAGCCAAGAACAATTGAACGTCGCCCAGAACAGCAAATACATCTTTGGCGGAATGCTGTTCTTATATGGTTTGTTTAGATTTGTGAGAAGCTATCAACTCTACTTTAAAAAGCCTTCCAGCAGAGATGAAGAAGTTTAATATTTTATTCCGTCTAGGAGTCATCGCTATTGTTTGCACGTTTCTATCCTGTAACCAAGGCGGCTCCTCCCCTGCTGACACTCCTACCTCTGGTGAGATTAAAATTGGAGTGGATGAGTCCTTCGCCCCTATTCTGGAGTCCCATATAGACACCTTTATGGGTCTATACAAGTACGCCAAGATTAAGCCTGTGTACCAGTCAGAGGGACTAGTAATGCAAGCGCTTCTGCAGGACAGCATACGCCTGGCAGTGGCTACCCGCCGCTTAAACCAAGAAGAAAAAGACGCTTTTGCCCGGGAAAAGATTACCCCCACCGTCATACATATTGCCACAGACGGTATTGCCCTAATCATCAACAAATCCAACACAGACACAACGTTGACGCTCCAGCAGGTGCGCGACATCTTTACCGGTAAATTCACGGATTGGCGTCAAGTGAGCGGTGCCAAGGCCAGCGGCCCCATCACCATTGTCTTTGACAACAGCAACTCTAGCACGGCGCGCTACATCTTGGATTCTATCAACCTCAAGAAGCCTTTGCCTTCTAATACCTATGCTACCAAGTCTAATAGAAACCTGGTAGACTACATTGCCCAGAACAAAAATGCCATTGGCGTGATTGGGGTGAACTGGATAAGTGACCGCGATGACACCACCACCACCAGTTTCTTGAAAAAGGTAAATGTGGTAGGCATTAGCACTAAAAACGCCCCCACGTCCGTTGAGGATTACGTACAGCCCTACCAAGCCTACCTGGCTCAAGGAACTTATCCTTTAACCAGACAGGTTTTTATTATAAGCCGTGAAGCTAGAACAGGTCTTGGCACAGGTTTTGCATCCTTTGTGGCAGGAGACAAAGGTCAACGAATAGTATTGAAATCTGGATTGGTGCCAGCCTCTATGCCGGTACGGATTGTAGGTTTCTCTGAAGAAGAAGAATAGACAACAGCTTACAACAATTACTTATAACTCTAACCACACACAACACAATGATTAAGAACTGGAAAAAGTATGGGATTTTAGCAGTGGCTTTCTTGCCAACTGCCGGAGTCCTTGCCTATGGTGTAGACGGGCAACGTTCTGGTGAGTTTGAAAATAGTGCTTCCTCAGCTTACGTATCCTATACAAACCTTATGCAGGACAGCCCTGCCATGGGTTTAGTGAAACAAGGCAAAGAGGCGTTACTGAAAGGTGATGCCGCTGGAGCGCAACAGTTCTTTGACAAAGCCTTGGCCCTCACCAAGAACAAAGATGCAAGTGTGATGGCTAGCATTGGTGAAGCGTATGTAGACGCAGACGCTAAAGACTTGGCACCAGCCATTAAAGTATTGGAAGAAGCGGTAAAGAAAGATCCTAAGAATGCTGCAGCCTTTGTAGCCTTAGGCGATGCGTACTTAAAGCAGAGCAAAGATGGTGGCAAGGCGCTTTCTAACTATGACAAAGCCATTGCAGCCAACCCTAAATTTGCCAAAGCCCATTTACGCAGAGGTCAGTTGTATGGCCAGTCCCGTAACTTTACAGCGGCTAAGGAGTCTTTAGACGCGGCCATTGCGGCAGACGCCAACTACGCACCGGCTTACTTAGAATTTGCGGAGCTGTACTACCGTGCAGACCAGTTGCCTAAGAGCGCTGAGTACATCAAGAAGTACGTGACCATGGCTGAGAACACGCCAGAGACGCGTGCCAAGTATGCCTCTATCTTGTATTTGACCAAAGATTACACCGCGGCACAAGCAGAGATAGACAATACGCTAAAGGTAGATCCTAACAACATTGCCATGAACCGTCTGAAGGGCTACATTTTAGTAGACACCAAGCAGAACGAGAAGGCTTTGGAGGCTATGACTGCCTACTTCAGCAAGTATGATGAGTCTAAGCGTATTCCTTCTGACTATGAGTACTATGCCAACGCCTTGGTGGCGAACAACAAAAACCAAGAGGCGGTAGACTTGATTATGAAGGCCAAACAGGTAGATCCTAAGAATCCTTTGTATGATGATTTACTAGCGAAGCAGTACACCAAGCTGAAGAACTATCCTAAGGCCATAGAAGCGTATAAGGCGAAGTTCAGCACTACTCCTCCTACCAACACAGACTTGTTCTACTTTGGTCAGGCGCATGAGTTGAACAACCAGTTCCAGACGGCAGATAGCATTTATACTATCATCACCACCAAGAACCCGAACTACGCGTACGGTCACTTCTGGAGAGCCCGTGCTAATGCCTACATTGACACTGACAGCAAGCAAGGACTGGCTAAGCCTCACTATGAGAAGTTCATTGAGTTGACCTCAGCTGACAAAGAGAAATACAAGAAGGACTTGGTGATTGCCAACAACTACTTAGGCTACTACTATTACACTAAGAAGGACAAAGCCAACGCCACCAAGTACTGGTTAGAGGCCCAAGCCTTAGATCCAACCAACGCTGATGCCATCAATGGCTTGAAAGCGCTGAAGTAATATCAAACACCTATTAACAGAAAAGGGTCGCTCTAGCTTAGAGCGACCCTTTTTTATGGCTTCGTTTTTAGGCTACTTTCTAGAAAACAGGCCAAAAACGGTTCTTACTGCTGAGCTCGGTCTTCTAAGAGTTTCCCGTATTGACGCCACTTAGCTAACCCGGCTAAGAAGTCTTCGGGTAGGTCAGACTCAAATTGCAGGAATTCATGGGTTCTTGGATGAATAAAGCCTAGGGATTTGGCATGCAGTGCCTGCCTAGGCAAAGCATCAAACGTATTCTGCACGAAAGCCTTATAAGAGCCCGTATGTTGGCCTTTGACAATCTTATCCCCGCCGTAGGTACTATCATTAAACAACGGATGCCCTAGGTACTTCATATGCGCTCTAATCTGGTGCGTGCGTCCCGTCTCCAGGTTACACTTAAGCAGACTACAATAGCCAAAGCTTTCCAGCACCTCATAGTGCGTCACAGCGTGCTTCCCGAAGTCTCCCTCTGGATAGACCGCCATCACCTTGCGGTCTTTGGCACTGCGCCCCACGTGACCGGTGATGGTTCCTTTCTCTTGAGCAGGCACTCCCCACACCAATGCATAATAGGTGCGCTCAATGGAGTGGTCATAGAACTGCCGTGCCAGGTGCGCCATGGCCAATTCAGTCTTGGCTATTACAAGCAACCCTGACGTGTCCTTGTCTATGCGGTGCACCAAACCTGGCCTGATCTCGCCGTTGCGAGTGGTGGGCAGATTTTGCAGGTAAAACACCAATCCGTTTACCAAGGTGCCAGACCAGTTGTTGTACGCTGGGTGCACCACCATGCCAGCGGCCTTGTTTATAATCATCAGGTCCTCGTCCTCAAAGACAATGTTTAAAGGAATGTCTTCTGGTACTATGTCTGTGTCACGAGGAGGGTCTGCTAGTGTGATGGTAATCACATCCAAGGGCTTTACCTTGTAGCTAGCCTTAATAGAAAGACCGTTCACCCGCACAGACTCGGCCTTGATAGCTTCCTGCAGTTTGTTACGTGTCACGTTGGGCAAGCGGTCCATCAAGAACTTATCAACGCGCAGCAGGGCCTGTCCTTTGTCCACGACAATGCGGTGGTGTTCAAAGAGGTCGTCAGAATCTAGGCTGTTGGCAGCTTCATCTTCCTGGTCCAGAGAAGAGATCATGTCGTTTTTGGCTTGTTTTGGGTAAAATAGGCAAAAAACGGAAAAGCCGATGGTGTGCATCACCATCGGCTTTTCCGTTAAATAAGACGCCGTTTAGTTTTTCTTCTTAACTGGCGTTGCAGCTGGTTTGGCTGGTGTAGCACCTGGCTTAGGAGTAGAAGCAGCTGGGCCCGCAGGCTTAGCACCTGGCGTTACGCCTAATTTCTTCAATACCAAGTCAGTGAAGTTGTTTCCGTCTTCTGGACCATACAACAAAGCCTCAGCGGTAAAGATGTGGGTATAGCCGTTTTCTTTGGCAACCTCATCAATGGCCTTCTGGATTTTGTTCATCACTGGCTCAAGCGCCACCTGCTCTTTTTTCTGCAAAGAAGCATCTGCGTTGCGTTGGAACTCCTCAATAGAAGAACGAAGCGTAGTCAATTCCTTCTCTCTATCAGCTCTGATCACGTCAGTCATGGCGGCAGCTCCTTTGTTATACGCTTCCAACTTGCCTTGGTAATCTTTCACTTTATTCTGAAGTTCTTTCTCCAATTGACCGCTGTGCGCTTTCAGATCAGACTCAATCTGACGGCTCTCAGGCAACTGGCTGATAATGTAATTCGCGTTGGTGTAACCAATCTTAACGGTACCCGTCTGTGCAAATGAAGCCATGCTCACGCATACAAAAGCGGCCACCAACAGAGATTTCAATTTGTTCATTGTAAGTTACTTTGTTTGTTTAATTGTTTTTCTTTTTAACTGGCGGCTTTTTAGTGCCGGAGGCAGGCTTGGTGTTCTTAGAAGGCGAATTCTCTGTGGCCGCCTCAGGCAACGGAGGTATGTCTTCTGGTTTGTCTATCAAAGCATCTGCCGGTCTGGCTCCCTGTGAATTGGCTTCCTTAGACGCCAGTCCCAGTTCTTCCAGCACATACTCTGTGTAATCATGACGTGGGTCTGTGTACAGCATCACCACGTCTCTGGATGACTTATCAAATATAAAGCTCAGGCCTTTCTGTCTCACCACCTTTTCAACGGCTTCAAACAGCTGGTCCTGGGCTGGCCTGATCATTTCTTCACGCTTTTTGAACAGGCTTCCTTCAAATCCGAACATCTTGCGCTGGTACTCTCTCACCTCGTTCTCCTTCTTGGTGATTTCCTCCAAGCGCTTGGTTTTCATTTCTGAGGTAAGCAAAATCTCTTCTGCCTGATACGCTTTCTTAAGCTTCTCAACCTCTGCCCGCATGTTCTCAATTTCCTTTTGCCAGGCGGCAGACAACTTGTCTACCTCAGCTTGGGCATTAGAATATGCAGGCATCTTTTGCAGGATAAATTCTGAGTCAATATAGCCGAACCGTTGCGCATGGGAGGTCTGACTGCTCACCAGGAACAATGTCACTACCAATAGAAAACCAAGCGTTCTTTTCATGCTATCTCCTCTTTTATATTACCTGATCTGCTGTCCAATCATAAAGTGGAACTGACCACCGTTGGCGTTTGGCTGACCCGGCACGGTGTCTAAGCCCCAACCATAGTCAAATCCTAACAACCCGAAGGCCGCCATGAACACCCTGGCTCCCACCCCTACAGAACGATACAACTTGAATGGATCATATGTCCTGATGCTAGGGAAGTTGTTACCTGCCTCGGCAAATGCTAACACATATACCGTTGCCGCTGGGTTTGGTGACACCAGGTAGCGTAACTCAGATACGTATTTGTTGAAGGCAACCCCACCCGCTGAAATCTGACCATTGGCAGAAAGCGGCGTGATGCTTTCATCTTCATATCCGCGCAAGCCCACATAGTCAGTAGCCACAATATAAGAACCACCGCCCAGGCCAGAGCCTCCTAGTTTAAATCTTTCAAACGGCCCAATAGTTCCTTTTGAACTGTAGGTGCCAATAAACCCGAAGTGGGCTCTTGTATTCAATACCAAATTCCCTGCCAAAGTGTGGAACCAAGACGCATCTAACATCCATTTATGGAATTCAATCCACTGGAAGGAGTTGGTTTTACCTTTTATCAAAGAATAAGGAGGTGTCAATGTGGCCGTTAAGCTCAAGGATGCCCCAGATCTGGTGAAAGTTGGGTTGTCAATACTATTTCTAGAGAAGGCAGTAATAAAAGAGAAGTTGTTGGCATCTTTTATACTGTCTGCCTCTGCATAGCCCCTAAAGATAGTGGAGCCATTGCTCATGTTATAACGGTAGTAAGACAATGAGTTACTCAAACTGAAGTAGTCATCTGGCCATCTTAACCTACGTCCCAAGTTTACAGAAACCCCATTGATGTCAATATAGGCTTCTCTCTGCTGGTTGAATTCGTCTAGATCATTGAAGCGCTGAATAGACTTGCTCAAGCTTACTGTCAAAGAGTTTGGTCTACGACCACCTAACCACGGCTCTGTAAACGAAAGCGAATACGACTGATAGCGCTTTCCGTTGGCCTGAATGTTTAATGCTAGACGCTGACCATCACCTGACGGTACCGGGCGCCATTGTTTGAAATCACCGGCTTTGCGCAAAGAGAAATTATTCAGTACAAGACCTACTGTTCCAACCGCACCAAGGCCACCGCCCCAACCACCAGACAAAGTAATCTGATCATTTGGACGTTCCTCTACCGTGTATTGAATGTCTACCGTTCCATTGGCTGGATTAGGGATAGGGTTCATACCGATGTTCTCTGGGTCAAAATATCCCAAAGCGGCAATTTCACGCTGCGACCTGATCAACGCTGCACGGCTAAAGTTCTGCCCTGGTAAGGTGCGCAGTTCACGCAAAATCACGTGGTCACTGGTTTTGGTATTGCCAGAAACGTTGATAGAGTTGATTTTGGCTTGAGACCCTTCACTCAACCGCATTTCAATGTCAATAGAGTCACCTTCTACGGCTACTTCTACCGGCTCAATCTGGAAGAACAAGTAACCATCATCCATGTAAAGAGAAGTAACGTCTGACTCGTTAGGATTGTAGTTGAGACGTTTGTCCAGTTCTTCTTTGTTGTAAACGTCACCTTTCTGTAAGCCAAGTACTCGGCTCAAATAGGCGTCATCATATAAGTAGTTTCCGTTCCAGGTAATGTTACGGTAGAAATACTTGCTTCCCTCCTCAATGACCAACTTAATACCAATGCGGTCTTCACTGATTTTATAAACAGAGTCAGACACAATGGTGGCATCACGGTAGCCTTGTGTGTTATAGTAATCAATCAGAAGCTTTTTGTCTTCTTCATACTTAGCCTGCTGGAATTTGCCGCTAGTGAATAGTTTGTAAAACTTCTTCTCCTTCGTGTCTTTCAGCTTCTTTTTGAGTTTGCTGTCTTTGATGGCCTCGTTGCCTTCAATGTTAAGCTCCGCAATCTTTACTTTCTCGCCTTTGTTCACCTGTATATCTAGGGAAACGCTGTTGGCAATAATAGAATCTGGGCTTTGTTTGATAGTGGCTTGGGCATTCAAATATCCTTTCTCTTGGTAGAATTTCTCTACCGCGGTACGGGTGGAGCTTAAAAGCGCATCAGTTACCACACGACCTTTGCTCAGAGAGATTTTTTCCGTTAGATCCTCAGCTTGTGATTTGCTGGCACCGGTAAAATCAAACCTTGACAGGCGAGGACGCTCTGTCAAAAAGAAATCCAAGAATATTTTGTTGCCTTCAATGCTAGTAGCGCGCACGTCTACGCCACCCAAGATACCCTGGTCCCATAATTTCTGGATAGCAAACCCAATGTCTTCACCGGGTACTGTTATCTCATCCCCTATGTCTAACCCTGTCAAGGAGATAAGCGTATTAGGGTCAAGGAATTTGGCACCGCTCACCGTGATACCGCCAATGGTGTACCTTTTGGGATTGCTGTAATCTAACGTAGAAGGAGATTGTTGTGGAGTGCTTCTGCCAACGCCAAGCCTTACTTGTGCTGATGCCGCATTAGACATAACTAATAGGCATAACAGCCAAAAATACTTACTCATTAAGAATTTGCTTTTTGTAATTGTTCACTTGTTTTTCCAAAACGGCGCTCCCGTTGTTGGTAGGCAAGTATGGCTTCATATAGATGTTCTTTCCTGTAATCTGGCCATAACAGTTCTGTGATGTACAATTCTGTATAGGCTAACTGCCAGAGCAGGAAATTACTGATTCTTTGTTCTCCGCTGGTTCTAATCAACAGACTTGGATCTGGCATACCAGCAGTGGCCAAATATTTTTCTACAGTTTGTTCTGTAATGTTCTCAGGAAGCAGTTCCCCAGTTTTCACGGCTTGTGCTACCTGTTTTACTGCATTGGTAATATCCCAACGGCCACTGTAACTCAAGGCCAACACCAGCGTCATTCTGGTATTCTGACTGGTTTTGGCAATTGCCTCCTCCAATTGTTTTCTACAGGAGTTGGGCAGTGAGGCTGTATCTCCAATAGCCTGCAGCCTAATGTTGTTCTTATTCAGGGTAGCAGTTTCTTTGCTGATGGTGCTTACCAACAATTGCATTAACGCTTCTACTTCTTGCTTCGGCCGTGACCAGTTCTCTGTAGAGAAGGCATATAGCGTCAAATACTGCACTCCCAGCTCAGCAGAAGCTTCTACCGTTTCCCGCACTGCAGTAATGGCATTTTGATGTCCGAAGATCCGGAGGTTGCCTTTTTTCTTCGCCCAACGCCCGTTTCCGTCCATGATAACGGCAATGTGTTGTGGCAAATTGCCTAGATCTATCTTTTCCTTCAGGCTCATTAAAAAGAAATTTCAATGCAATTTAGGAAAAGGTTGCCAATATTAGACATACCCTTTCCAGTATACCTTATATTAAGGCATTGATTTCTTTTAAAATAAAGGGCAGTTGATTTTATAGAAGGTATATGAGAGGCTTACCCCGTTATAGAAATACCAATCATTGTCATGCGGATTCATGACTTTCTCATTCTGGTTGGTGAGGTTGTCAAACTTGTCTGTCAAGAGAAACCGAGCCCCGAACTCCACCCCCAGGTTCAATCTATGCGTCAAAGCATATTTAATCCCCGCCCCAATGGGAACAGCCATTGTAAAAGAGGTTTTATAGGGTTCGTTGTTCCCTCCATTCTCTGGATAGAGAACAACCGGATTTGGAGCAGTGGTTTTGTTGTTATATGCTAGACCGGCTACGCCTAATGTAAAATAGGGTGTCCATCTAATGTGCCTCCTGAAATCATAATAGTTCAGGAAGTTATAATCAAACCCAACTGCCAATTCCAAAACGCTGGTAGTCACCTCTGCCTTTCTATAATCAGAAAGAGGCAAGTCTTCATATTGTGTATCCTTGGCCTTTACTTTGCCAGCTAACAGGCTGCCCCGCAAAACCAGTGCTCTAGACACATCCCTTTTGTAGAAAAGAGTAAGCGCCGGACGATTGCTTAAAAGTCTATATCTGGGAGAAACATCTCCCTTGTATGTGATTCCGCCAATGCCAATCCCTAATTCGTTGGTACTTCGTTCCGTATTCTGAGCAGAAACATGCATAAAAAAAACACTCCCTATTTGGACCCAAAGGCAAATAAGGAGTGTCCGTAAAATCTGTATTCTCATTTAGTCAAGTTTGGATTCTCTCTATTAACGGAATTTAGGTCCTCTTCTTGCAGGTCTTAAAATATAACTTAGAGTTACGCCAGTTGTGATGTACCAGTCATCATCTGTAATATCACCACGCTGATTTCCTTTAAGCCCATAACCTCTCAAATGCGGATAACCTCCTGTTGTAACTATGGGGCCTAATCCGCTTTCCGCGCTTCTATCTGAAAGCACTATGGCTTCATTAGATTTCAAATCAGCTTTATTGGCATAGGTACCGCTTACATCGTCTAAGTAATCTGTAAAGGTTTTTCTCCAACCAATCTCTAGAGCAATATCCCAACGTTTATCTATTCTGTATCTAGCTCCAATCCCCAAAGGAATTGCAAACTGCACTCTTGAATAAGGCTCTGGATACCCTTCTGCGTCTGAATATTGCCCTTCAGTTCCTAATGGCTGCAACTCATACCATCCAGTAGCAATGGCACCACCATCATAGTAAGCCTTTGGATTATGATGCAGAACAGCAACTCCAGCAAACACATATGGAGTAAAATCTGGACGGCGCAAATAAGAACGACGGTTCTCAAATAGATCAACCACCCCTACTACACTCAGCTCTTTGATATCATTTCTAAAGCTTAAGTTACGTCTGAATCTAGGCAAGTTTTCTGCTTCATCAGGAGAGGCACTTTTAGCATCATCACCAGTAATCCGGCCCCAGCTAAAGGAGGCACGTCCCGAAATTCTAGGAAAGAACTTTCTTGAGTAACTCACCGCCAAGCTAGGACGAGTAGACTTCAAACGTAAACTGGTAAAGTCTGCCTCTGGCGTCACGTCACCAAAATAGTTCATTGCGTTTAGGCTTACACTCACAGAATTATATCTGTTTCTAGTTCTAAACCGCTGAGCCTCTGCATCTTGCGAAAACGCAATACTTAGAGTTAATAAAATTAATAATGCTGAGAATACGTTTTTCATGCCGTCAAACTATTTGCTGGATTCACTCTAAATGGAATTTACACTTGCACTCCAACAGGCAAATTTATCATTTTTTTCTACATAAAGATCAGCTATATACACAAATTATATGTATAAATGGTTGTTACCCATTCCGTTGATCTAATCCCCAATGCATTTTTGTGCGCAACGTAGTTAAGAAATTAACCTGGTTGAGCTTGACCAAACGTGCATTGAAGTCTTCCCGCCTTATGGCCAATTGAATGGACGCATCTACAGGCCTTGATCTGGAATCTAGAGAAACCAGATACTTGGTGCTCCTCCCTTCTATCTCAAAGGAAATCACACTCCTGTCTGACACCACCAAGGGGCGGACGTTCAAATTATGAGGGCATACGGGAGAGATGACAAAATTGTTTGTCTGTGGCATCATTACCGGACCGCCGCAACTCAAAGAATAGCCGGTAGATCCTGTAGGGGTAGCCACAATCAACCCATCTGCCCAATACGAATTTAAATACTCGCCGTCTATATACGTATGCACGGCAATCATGGAGGAAGTATCTCGCTTTAATATTGAAAATTCATTCAACCCGAAATTAATCCCCTCAAAAACCTCCTGGTCACTGTCTAAATGAATGAGCGAGCGCTCGTCAAACGTGTAATGCCCTTTTAACAGGGTCTCAATGGACGCATCTAACTGGGCGTAGGGCACAGACGCCAAGAAACCCAACCGACCCATATTGATCCCCAGTATGGGTATTTGTAAGGCCCCAACGTAAGTGACAGCATCTAAAAGAGTACCATCCCCGCCCAGACTGAGCATATAGGAGACATCCTGCAAATTGGTTTGTCTATTAAAATACTCTACCGTTGCTGGTAAAGGCAGCATGGGCTCTAATAATTCTGCGAAGCCTTCTGAGATGGTAATGGTAATGCCCCGCTGCAATAAGTTGTCAAAGAGACGCTTCACATAGGGCAGCACCTCTTCCTTTACTGGTTTACCAACTATTGCTATCTTCATAGGGTATTGCAGAAATAGGAAAGACTTTTAGAAAGCCAACTAGAGAGCAGAAGGTTATACATTTAGATACCGCATGAGCATATCCAAGCGGTCTTGGTCCTCATCTGTGTTGCCTGCATCTTGGAACTGAGCCGTAATTTTATACCCGAAGCGCTCTAACGTAGCCACAATTCTGGTAAGGTCTGCGGTATTGATCTTCAAGGTAAGCTTCATCTGAAAAACATCTACCTCATCTGGAGAGACGTAGGCGCTCAAAATCTTGGCGTTGTTAGACTCAACCAGACGGCTTATCTCCGAGAGCGAGTAGTCCCGTTCCGCCATGCTCAACACCAGAATTCCTCCCTGTCCCTGCATAGCAGACATCTGCCCGAAGGCGGCAATGGTGTCGCTTACTGTGATGACCCCTAAGTACTCATGCAATTCATCCAGAACCGGTACTACCTGCACCTTGTTTTTGATGGCCAGTTCCATAACACTGTAAAAGTGCTGGTTCTGCTGCACATGCACGTGCTCAAAGTCAAAGGGAATCTGTTCTAAAACAAGGTCACCATTTTTTGCCTCCAGCACATCGTCTTCCGTGACCAAGCCCAGATATTTCCGGTTTTTGACCACGGGCAGCTGGTTCAGCCTGAACTCTTCCATCCACCTCACCGCCTTTTCCCCTGAGTCAGAGAGTTTTAACGGAGGCACCATTTGATTAATCAATTCTTCGGCAATCATACAGAGGCGGTCTTTATCAGAAATCTATCTAAGATACTGTTAAAGGCGTCTGGATGTTCCATCATGGGGGCGTGGCAGCAATGGTCTATGAAGTGCAGTTCTGAGTTTTGAATGAGTCTGTTGAACTCATGCGCCACAATAGGCGGCGTAATGGTGTCATTCAAACCCCAGATTAATAAAGTAGGCGCTGTGATTTTCACTAAATCTTTTGCCATGTTGTTACGCTGCGCCGACTTGGCAATGGAAATGATGCGCAACACTTTGGGATTGCTGTTGGTGATGTCAAAGACCTCGTCTACCAGTTCTTTGGTGGCCGTCTCTGGGTAGTAGAAGGTATACTCAACGCGTTCCTTCACAAAGGCATAGTTACCGCGCTTAGGGAACGAGCCACCCATGGAGTCTTCAAACAACCCGGAGCTCCCTGTTAAAACTAAGCGCTTCACATAGCTTGGGTTTTTAATGGCATACTCTAACGCCACGTGTCCACCCAGGGAGTTGCCAAGTAGGGTCAAGTCAGACAGGTTCTTGAAGGCCACAAACTCCTCTACAAACTCCACCAGCCCAGGCACACTGGCTTGCGGCAAAGGCATTGTATACAGAGGCATCATCGGGATGACTACCCGGTAATTTTTACTGAAATGCGACACCACCCCCTGCCAGTTACTGAGCGCGCCAAAAAGCCCGTGTAACAGAATCAGCACTTGGCCTTCGCCCTCGTCTATGAATTCAAACCCGCCTTCCTTCTTTATTTCCAGGTCCATGTGTAGAGAATCGGTTGTGGTAATCGTACTTAAAAACTTCTAGTGGGTTGTAATATTAACAATATCTACCCAATTTTTAAGCATAGTGAGCCCATGAGTAGTCAAAGCCGCCTCGGGGTGGAACTGCAACGCATAGAGCGGCAATCGGTTATGCTTAAACGCCATCAGTTCGCCTTCTTTTGTTTGCGCCAGCGGTATTAATGAAGTCGGCGCCTCTGTCACCACTAGCGAATGGTAGCGTACCACCTGCACCTTCTGCGGCATGTTAGCAAACAAAGGGTCTGGTGCGCAGGTAATCTCAGAGATTTTACCGTGCATGGGCCTGAGTGCTTTGACTACCTGCCCGCCAAAGAACTGCCCCAAGGCCTGGTGTCCCAAACAAATCCCCAGCATGGGCAGCCGGTCATGGTAGTAGTCAATAACGGCTGGCATGACTCCGGCCTTCTCGGGCGTGCCCGGCCCCGGCGACAGCACAATACCTTCTAAGGGAAGCTTCTGTAATTCCTCCAAAGACACGTTGTTGCGACGCACTTCTACCTCCACGCCTATCTGTTTAAAATAGTCATAGAGGTTGTAAGTGAACGAATCAAAATTGTCCAGGAGCAGAAGCACAGAGTAGATACTGAAAGAAAAGAATTTCCGTTTTTGGCCTGTTTTTCAGAAAACAGGCCAAAAACGGAAAGGAAAATTTTATTGAAGCGCGCCTAAGGCATCTTTGCCCACCGGAATCACCCATTGCACAAAGGCCCAGGCGCTGGGCGCGGCCTCTAAGTAAAAAGGATAGACAGAGGATTCCTTCACGGTGGCAAAGGCAGTGTCTAACCCGGCGTTGTTGGCGAAGTACACCAGCAGGCACACGGCAAACCCCCACTTGAGCGCCCCAAAGAAGGCACCGCCCACTTTATCCAACAGCCCCAGCGGCGTGAGATTAACAGTCTTCTTCAAGAGAAGGCCAATGAAACGCACCGCAAACCCGATGGCAATGAACACCAGTAAATATGGCAAAAACGGCAAGAAGCCGGCGCTGTCGCCCAGCCATTCATTGATGGTAGGAGACGCCATGCTCACTAGTTTCACCCCAAAGACCGTGATAATCACCAACGCGGCCAGAGAGGCAACCTCTAAAATCAAGCCTTTCCACAACCCTTTAATGGCGCCATAGGCCACCGGAAGAAGCAGAAACATGTCAAACGTGCTCAATCAGGTAATACTTAGGCGTTGGTATTGTTTAACAATGCGCTTACCGCGCTGGAGATAGCTCTACCATCGGCTAGGCCGGCCAGTTCTCTGGAGGCTACGCCCATCACTTTGCCCATGTCTGATGGCCCCAAGGCACCCACGCGCTGAATGATTTCCAGAAGACGCTCACGCAAATCTCCTTCGTCCAGTTGCTTAGGCAGAAACTCCTCAATCACGGCCAGTTCTGCCAACTCTACTTCTTCCAAATCCTGACGGCCCTGGGTGCGGTAAATCTCAGCTGAGTCGCGGCGCTGTTTAGCCGACTTAGTCAACAGTTTCATCTCAGCGTCCTGGGTCAATTCTTCGGCGCCGCCTTTCTCGGTTTCGGCTAAAAGAATCTGCGACTTGATGCTTCTTAAGGCTTGCAGACGGGTCTTGTCTTTGGCCAGCATGGCTTGCTTGATACCTGCTTCTACGTTTGCTTTTAAACTCATAGTTAAATTTTGTAAGGCTCCCATAAAGGCAACCGGCGTGAGACATCTATTGAAGGGTGCCGTCAAATTGTTTTTATCTTTGCCCAGCCCGTATGAGGGTAGTGACCAAATCAAACGCGACAATCATGACGAAACTGAGCGTAAATATAAATAAAATAGCCACGTTGCGGAACGCCCGCGGCGGCAACCGACCTAATGTTCTTCAAACGGCATTGGACTGCGAACGGTTTGGCGCGCAGGGCATCACCGTGCACCCGCGCCCCGATGAACGCCACATCCGCTACCAAGACGTTCTGGACTTGAAACCCGCCGTCACCACCGAGTTCAACATTGAAGGAAACCCCACGCCAGACTTCATCCAACTGGTCCTTAGCGTGAAGCCCGAGCAAGTAACCTTGGTACCCGATGCCCCCGACGCCATCACCTCTAACGCTGGTTGGGATACCATCAAGCACAAAGATTTTCTGGTAGACATCATCGCGCAGTTTAAAGAGCAGGGCATCAGAACGTCCATTTTTGTAGACCCAGACAACAAGCAGGTAGAAGGCGCCGCCTTGACGGGCACAGACCGCATAGAACTCTACACCGAGGCCTACGCCTCTCAGTACCTGGCAGACCGCGAGAAAGCCGTGGCCCCGTACGCCGAGGCCGCCAAAGTAGCCCAGCAATGCAACCTAGGCCTGAACGCCGGCCATGACCTGGACCTGGACAACCTGCGTTTCCTGAAAGAGCGTCTCCCTAATCTACAGGAAGTTTCCATTGGTCACGCCCTGATTTGTGATGCGCTATATTTTGGCCTGGAGAATACCATTCAACTGTACCTGCGCCAACTCAACTACTAATGCTAGAACTTCCGTTTTTTGCCTGTTTTCTGAAAAGTAGCCCAAAAACGCCCCTCATATGATAGGGACTATCATAAAGATGACGGCCTTTCTGGTGCTGGCGCATTATGTGGTGGGCTTCCTACTGAAGGTCTTTTCCCGCAAGAGCAAAGTCTACTACCTAGCGCCGGCCCGGCAGTTCGGGATGGTGTTCTGGTCCGCCATTGGCACCTGGCTGGGCGCTTCTATTCTGAGTTTGATTCCTAGGGCGCAGACAGACACTATGCTGGAGAAAGGCTTGGCTGCGGGGATTGGGTCTGCCTTACTGTTGTTCTCCCTGCCTAGCTTGTTTGTGCACTTCCAGTACTGGCGGTTTGAGCAGGAAAGCGCGTTGGAGCTTGATGCCAAGAGCGGAGTAGCCCTGCTGTTACGGCCGGGCCAACGGTATTACTTAGATGCCACTCAAGTGCGCGCGGTGCAAGAAACCAAATGCGCGTCCAACAGTTTCTTCTGGAGCCCTTACAAGTACCTCACGCTCACGCTGGCAGACGGAAGTCAATTGACCATTACCTCTTTGCTCATAGACCTAGAACAACTGAAGGCCCTTTGGCCCCGCGCCGCGTACTCGGTTAAAACGAAATTCATCTGTTTTCTGTAAAACAGGCCAAAAACGATACTTCCCTCTAAGGACAATTCATATGGAATTACACTATCGCACCCTGGGCGAAGGCTCGCCGCTCATCATCATGCACGGCCTCTTCGGGACCTCAGACAACTGGCAGACCTTGGGCAAGCAATTCTCAGAAACCCACCAAGTGTACCTGCTGGACCTGCGCAACCACGGCCGCTCTCCGCATTCAGATGAGTTCTCCTACCAGTTGATGACCGATGACCTGGCTGAGTTTATTGAACAACACAACATCCAGAACCCTATCATTCTGGGGCATTCCATGGGCGGAAAAGTAGCTATGAATTTTGCCGTGCAACACCCAGACAAACTCTCTAAGTTGATTGTCGCGGACATTGCCCCTAAAGCCTATCCGCCGCACCATGACGCTATTCTGGAAGGTCTACGCTCCATTGATTTGAACACCCTGCAAAGCCGCAACGACGCAGATGCCATATTAGCCCAGAAAGAGAGTGACGTGGGCACGCGCATGTTCCTGCTCAAGAACCTATACCGCAAAGAGGACAACACCTTCGGCTGGCGCTTGAACATTGACGCCATTGAGGCTAACCTGCCCAGCATCCTGGACCAAGTAGTTTCTGACACGCCGTTCAACAAACCTACGCTGTTTATTAGAGGCGGAAATTCCCGTTACATCAAACCAGAGCAAGACACGGCAGAGATTCAAAAGTTGTTCCCGCAGGCGCGCATAGAAACCATTGAAGGAGCCGGCCACTGGCTACACGCCGAAAAGCCGCAGGAGTTCTTTGCCATCGTCAACCAGTTCCTGCAAGCCTAAGATGAGCACCAAAGGCACCCTATTCCTCATCCCCACGGTCTTGGCAGAAGATACCGCCAACGCCGTCATTTGCCGGCAAGTGGCTGAAGTCACCGCGCAATTAAAGTACTTTCTAGTGGAGAATGCCCGCACGGCCCGCCGCTACATCAAATCCATTGCACCAACGCAGGTCATTGAAGAATTGCAGATTACGGTCATTGACAAAGACTCGTCAGACACTGAACTGTCGGCAGCGCTGAAGCCCTTGCTGGCAGGCCAGGACGGCGGCGTAGTCTCTGAGGCGGGTTGTCCCGGCGTGGCAGACCCCGGCGCAGAACTGGCTCGGTTGGCACACCAGAACGGCATCAAAGTAGTGCCCTTAGTAGGACCTTCAGCGATTTTGATGGGTTTGATGGCGTCTGGCTTCAATGGACAGTCCTTCGCGTTTCATGGGTATTTGCCTATTGAAAAACGGGACCGGTTACAAGCTTTGCGCGGACTGGAGAAGGAGATGCAGCAGAAAGACCAAACCCAGATTTTCATGGAGACGCCCTACCGCAACCGCCAGATGATTGAGGACCTGCTACAGAACTTAAGCAAGGACACCAAACTCTGCATTGCAGCCAACATCACCGGCCCCAATGAATTCATCCAAACCAAGACCGTGGCTAACTGGAAAGGCAAAGTTCCAGATCTGCACAAACAGCCGGCGGTGTTTTTGATTTATAAACGGTAGGTTAACATTAATAATAAAGGTTGAAAAAGATACTACTACTGTTTCTCTACTTGAGTTGCTTTGATGCTTATTCACAGAAAAAGGATTTGAGTATTGAGCAGAGCGCAGTCAACTTCCTTGGGACTGATATTTTACCTAAAGAAAGGAAAGTAAGTAGCTTTCGATACGACGGCAAAGTGATACTTGGTTTTCATGATATAGAATCATCTAAAAGCACGCTCTGGATGCTATCTTTTTGTAAGATAAGCGAGAATAAGAATAAAGAAAGAGCCGGTGTGCAGACAAGCGGAATCAACTGGGTAAAGAAAATATCATCACTTGAGAAGCAACTGCAAAACCATTTAATTGACACCACCTTCGACTACTCGAATTCAAAGTTAACTGTACCTAAAGTGTTTACAAAAGTCTCTAAGGGAAAGAACAGGAAAATCAGATATGGAAAAATCAACCATTACTGGAGAAAATGGAGATATGACCTTTTTGGCTCTGCCCACTACATCACTGTTTATAACGCAATAGAGTTTGACGAACTCTATCTGGTGTACATTAACACCCATGCGACTCACGACCCAGCAGGACTATCTTATTATATTCTCCTTAATAAAGATGGAAATGTCACTGATTGGTGCAGAACAACATGGATTAGCTAGATGAAGAGAAACTTCTTCTAACGATACTTCAATAATACTTTCAGATACCAAAGCTGCCGTTTTTGGCTTGTTTTTCAGAAAAGAGGCCAAAAACGGCAATATTGTCAAAAGAGAACCGATGCTACAATAGCATCGGCCTTCTCTTTTGTATTTAGACTCTACTAGCGAATCCTCTCACTTTTGTCATCCTGAAAGGACCTTATGATCGAACTAGACAGGCTTTAACTAAGCAGTTGAACTCTATATTAACATCCCGAATAAAACTATTCATCTGCACTTAGGCAACGTCCTTACAGCTGGCCCACAAGGTCCTTTCAGGATGACAAAGGAAGATGAATTACTTCCGTAGCAACCAGCCTTCTGGATTGAGGTTGGTTTGGTTCTTCCAGATTTGGAACTGCAGTTCTGAGGTGCCTTCCTGGTCTGTGTACACGGTGCCAATCACATCTTTAGCACTTAGTTGCTGGCCTTCAGAGACGTTCACGCTGCGCAGTTTAGCATAGACCGTGAAATACTCGCCGTGCTGAATCATGACGATGTTGTTCATGCCCGGGATGGTCTGTACCGCCAAGACTTTGCCGCCAAAGATGGTGCGCACTTTCTCATTGGCCCCCGTCTGAATATCCAGTCCGCGGTTTTCTATCACCACGCCTTTCAAAACCGGGTGGGCATGACGCCCGAAGCGCTGCGAAATAAACCCACGCTCCACTGGCCAGGCAAACTTCCCTTTGTTGCCGGCGAAGTTTGAAGACACTAATTCGCCTTCCGGGGTAAGGGCTACTTTGTTACTACTACGCGGGGCGGCAGGTTCATCATTGTCTGAGGCTGCAGGTACTGGCTTACCCGCTTTGGCGGCAGCGGCGGCTTCACGAGCAGCTTTGGCTCTGGCGGCGGCCTCGGCGGCGCGGGCGGCTCTGGCAATCTCTTCGCGCACCAAGTTTTCAATCAACCTGTCCAGTTTGCGGACGGCCTCTTGTCTTTTTTCTACCTCCTGCTTCAAAGATTGTTCTTGCAAGCTCAATTGCTGCACCACTTGGTCCTGCTCATCACGCATGGACAACAGGTTCTTGTTTTCCTGCAGCTGCACGGTCAAGAGGCTCTTTTTTCGTTGCTTCTGGGTGGTAAGCGTGGTAAGGTGCTGGCTGAGGTTCTGCTGGGTGCGCTCAATGGCGGCGGCCTGCTTTTTACGGGCTTCGGTGTATTGGCGCAGGTAGCTCATGCGCCGCATCATCTGGTTAAAGGACTTGGAGGCGAACAGGAACATGAGCTTATTGTAGCTGTTAGAGGACTTGGAGGCCGCATAAATCAATTGGGCATACTCTTCCTTCAGGCGCGCCAAATTCATCTGGGTCTCGCCTACTTTTTCCTCGGTGGCGCTCAGGTCTTTGTCAAGGTAGTTGATCTCAGAAGAGATGTTCCGGATCATGCCCTTCTGCACCGTGATTTTCTCTTTGATCACGTTCAGCTGGCCCAGGGAGGCCTGCTTCTTTTGGGCGGTCTGCTCCAGAATGCGGTTGGCCTCCTGGATGCGGCGCAGGTTCTCCCGCTTTTCGCGCTCTAGCTGGGCTTTGCTTTTAACGGGTGTCTTGGCAGGAGCCTTTTTGGAGGTTGTTTTCCTAACTGGGGCTTTTCTGGTGGTGGTTTTGGTACGCGTGGTTTGTCTCTGTTGGGCGTCTACCCCCACAGAACCAACCATAAAAAGAAAGAAAAAAAGAAAGAAAACCCCCAGCCTATTTGCGTTCATAGTCCGAAGGTACAGAAAAAGGAAAATCCAAGGAAGTTTCCGATACTGAAACCTGTTTGTGCTTGACCGCGACTACGGTTGTTTTGGCTGTATTTCCCTCTGGTTGCTGGATGGTTAAGAGCAAAGCCATAGGGAATGGTTTGCCGTTCACGTTGTCAAATTCCTGATAGTCCATGGTCATCAAGTCTTTGTTGTTGAGGTTGCGCACCTCTACTCTTTTGAGCTTGTAGCGAGTAGTGTCCACAAACTGGTCTACCTGCAGGTTGTTGCGCAATTGGCGCACGTGCTGCACGGGGCCCATGTCCATGTATTTCTCCTTGGCAGGATCTCCGGCCACAAAATTACCCACCAGCATGTCCTGCAACTCCTTGAAGTTCACGTCAATCTTGTACTTCTCCTGCAAGAGCGCATAGGTTCCGGCAAAGTATTCCTGCTTTAAACGATTGACCATGAAGACAGAGTCTGGCGTCACTTTCAAGCGCACTGCTTCAATGCCCAGCTTAGACACAGAAGCCCAGATAACTTCGTCCTTCTTTAAGCGCATGGTCACGTTGGCGCTCAGGTTCTGGCTTTCTAGCTGCACATTTCCTTTGGCAGACAGGTAGTTGTAATCCGTATTGACCACGTTGACCTTGTTGATGGTCTCTGGTCCGGCGCCAGTGGAGGCTTCTGGGACAATGTCTTTCTTACAGCTGGCAAATAAAAAGAGAGAAACAGCCCAAAGCGTCAGGAACTTGTTATTCATAGAGTTTTTTGTCTTTAATCTTCTTACTGATGACCTGCGAGGCACCGCCCACCTGGTTGGCCTTTACCCACTGCTTGAGCGCTAATTCACGCTGCCCCAATTGGTAAAGCACATCACCGAAGTGTTCAATGATGGTGGCATCAGAAGACAGGGATACGGCCTTTTCTAAAAGGCGTTTGGCTTCCTGAAAATCTTTCAGTTTGTAGAGCACCCACGCGTAGGTGTCTAGGTACGTGGCATTGTCAGGATGATTAGATACCAAGATATTGGCCATTATTTTAGCCTTGGCCAGATTCTGCCCGCGCACGGACAAAAAGTAGCTGTAGTTGTTTAAGGCGTGCGGATTGTTCGGGTCCATGGCCAGCACCGTCTCATAGGCCTGGTCAGAAAGCTCATACTGCTCCATGGCATGATAGGCATCGCCTAGCTGCATGTTAAATTGCATCAACAATTCTGGGTTGCCCGCAGAAAGCCTTCTACCGTACTCCAATGCCTTAGAGGCCTTGGGATAGTTCTTGTTGATAAGGTGTGCAGTGCCGTTATAGAACCAGAACATGGCTTGGTTGGGGAAGAACTCCAGCGCCTGTTCAGAATGGAGGATTAGCGAGTCGGTTTGGTTCATCTCGCCGTCTAGTAAGACAATCTGTTGCCAGATCTTGTAGTGCCCCGGGTCCAGCTTTACGGCTTTCAAGTAGTTATCACGGGCAGCCTGTTTGCGGTCTGAGTTGGCGTATATGTCTCCGGCCACGGCAAAGGCCTTGGCCTCGCGCGGGTGTGCTTTGGTGGTGAGCTCGGCCAGTTTCATGGCTTGCACAGCCACCTTCTCATCGGGCAGTCGCCTGATGTAGTCCACCAGAATCTTCACCTTGGTGTCAATGTCCAGACCGGCATTCCCGAAGGCCATTTCCAGTTGTATTTCGCCTTCTGCCACTTTCCCCTGTTGACGCAAGAGGTCTGCCAGCATGAGACGGCCATAGGCGTTGTCTGGGGCCACTTTCAAGGCGCGTTCGGCCATGGCGGTGGCTTCGGGTAGGCGTTTGTTGGCAGCCAGCATTTCGGCCTGGGCCAGCACATAGCGTACTTCCTCTGGGTTGGCTATAATCAGGTTCTCGCCTTCTTTCAGGGCCTGCGCCAGGTTGTTCTGCTTGAGGTAAATCTGCTGCTTCTTGAAAGAGACTTCTTCTATGTATCCGTACTTCACCTCTATCTGCGCCAAGGTCTTCAAGGCGTCATCTAAACGCCCTTTGGCCAGGTACAAGTCGGTGAGGTTGAAGAGATACTGCTCGGTGTTAGGCAGCTCTTGGGTGAGCCGCGCGAAGACCTTGATGGCTTCCTCTACCTGCTGTTGGTTGGTATAGATTTGACCCAGTAGCAGATGGTAATAAGGATTGGAAGGTTCCAGTTCTAACGCCGCCTTGGCAAACGGCAAAGCTCCGCGCGCGCTGCCCAGCAGCAAACTGGTCTCGGCTATCTTGTAGTTGACGGCGGCATTGGACGGACTAATGGCGTAGGCCCGTTGAAACCGGTCCAGGGCTTTGGCATATTCCTCCAACAGGAAGAACTTCATGCCTTCTAGAAAATAGGACTCACTTAGTTGGGCCTCCTGAGTGCTTAAGGCTGGCAACGCAACCTGGGCAGCAGCCTCTACGGCTCCCTCCTTCTGCTTTTTACGGTCAGACTGGGCATAGCCCGGCTCTGCTGTAACTACCAACCCGCACAGAGCGGCCACTATCGTGAGTCCTCTTTTCAACATATATGGTGGTGTGCTTCTCTAGTCGCGCAGGGTGTTGTAGTCGCCTAGGCTAAGATCTGCCGGTGCTTTCTCATAGACAACATGGTTTCCTACCATTGAGTTTGCAATGAGGGCACTTTTAATCTTGCTGTTCTCCTGCACTATGCTGTTGCTCAGTACAGAACCGTCTACCTGCGTGTTATTTCCAATGGAAACGTGCGGACCTACCACTGAATTGTTAAGCACTACATTTTCTCCAATATAAACCGGAGGAATGATAACGGTGTTGTTCAACTTGGCGGAGGCGGCCACTAGTCCTTCTTCGTCTTTGATGTATTCTAAGTAGCGCTGGTTGGTGTACACGGTAGCGTCTTTGTTACCGCAGTCCAGCCACTCAGAGATGGGGCCCGGGATGAACACAGAACCTTTGCTCTTCATGTTCTCCAGCGCGTTGGTCAACTGGTACTCGCCTTTGTCCTTGATGTCATTGTCCAGCAGGTACTGCAACTCGTTGCGCAGGTACTCGCCGTCCTTAAAGTAATAGATACCAATGATGGCCAGGTCAGACACAAACTCCTGCGGTTTCTCCACAAACTCCGTGATCTGGCCTTGCTCGTTCAGTTTCACCACGCCAAACGGACGCGGATCTTCTACTTTTTGCACCCAGATAGTGCCTTCCGCAGAAGTATCTAAGGTAAAGTCTGCTTTGAAAAGCGTGTCAGCAAAGGCTACAACTACGTTGCCTTTCAAGGCGCTTTGGGCGCATAGGATGGCGTGGGCCGTACCCAGTGGCTCTTCCTGGTAATGGATAGAACCTTTAGCGCCCACAGATTCGGCAATTTTGATTAAACGGGCCTCAACCTCTTCACCGAAGTGTCCTATGATGAAGGCTACTTCTTCAATAGGCTCCTGGCATACTTTGGCAATATCTTCTACCAGGCGCTGCACAATGGGCTTGCCCGCAATAGGAATCAATGGTTTAGGAACAGTAAGCGTGTGGGGGCGCATGCGTTTGCCCATGCCGGCCATTGGTACTATTATTCTCATAGTGTCTAGTGATTTGAATAGAGTAAGTATGGCCTACGTACGGGCAAGCCGAATTTTGGATGTATTAAATTTGTTTTTGACTTCTTTCTACGAAAACAGGCCAAAAACGGTAAAGTTATTTGGTACCGGTGCTGCCGTAACCACCAGCCCCTCTTTCAGTAGAAGACAGCTCTTCAGCGGCTTGCCACACCACGCGCTCGTGCCTAGCTACTACCATCTGGGCAATGCGCTCGCCGTCTTCCACCACAAAGTCCGTATCAGATAGATTGACCAGTAATACTTTTATTTCGCCGCGGTAATCGGCGTCAATGGTGCCGGGCGTGTTCACAATGGAGATCCCGTGTTTGAAGGCCAGCCCGCTGCGGGGACGAATCTGGGCCTCGTAGCCTTCGGGCAGTTCAATGCTGAGGCCCGTAGAGACCAGCGCGCGTTGCAACGGTTTAAGCGTGATAGAAGCCTCCAGATTGGCCCGCAAGTCCATGCCCGCTGATTGCTCGGTTTGGTAATGCGGCAACGGGTGCTTGCCTAAATTGATGACTTTAACAGAAAGCGAAGAATTCATAGTCAGCTAATATACAAATTTATCTATTTACCGTGCGCAGCATTGGTTTCTCCACTACCCACACCACGGCCACAAACACCGCACATAAGGCCAGGTGGTAGACCTGCCGAACCCAGAAGTTGTCCAGCTCCCACGCTTGCGCCAGCCAGATAAGGCCCGTTGCCAGCAACAGATACCCAAAAATGGCTTTCAAAGGATACGGCACCGGAAAGTACTTCTGCCCGATGACATAACACACCACGGCCATCAAGAAATAGCACAGGAACGCCGCAATGGCGCTGCCCATGTAGCCCAGCACTGGAATGAGCAGAAAGTTGGCCACCACCGTCACTATGGCCCCGAAGATGGTGATATAGGTGCCGTAGTAGGTTTTATCTGTGAGCTTGAACCAGACTGTGAGGTTGTAATACACGCCGTTGAACAGATAGGCCAGTAACAGCACCGGCACAATTTCTAAGCCTGTCCGGAATTCCTTGCCCAGGAAATACTGGAAAATATCAATATTGGCGCTAATGCCCAAGTAAGCCAAGGCACAGATAATCACAAACCACCGCATGACCACGGCAAACGTAGCCGGCGAGTTCTTGTCCTCAGCCTGTGAGAAAAAGAAAGGCTCCGCAGAATACCTAAACGCCTGAATCATGAGGCTCATCATAATGGCCAACTTGTAATTGGCACCAAAAACTCCTAGTGCCTGCTCATTGGTTGTGCCAGGGTAAAAGCCTGCAGGAAGCCACTCATCCAACATGATTCTGGAAAGCATTTCATTGGTTGCCCCGGCCAAGCCCATGATTAAAATAGGAAAGGCATACACCAACATGGGTTGCATCTCGGTTAGCGCCAGCTTGAATTTAAAGTCCTTAAACTGTGGCCAGAGCATGGGAATGAACAGCAGGTTGGCCACCATGTTCACCAAAAAGATGTAGCCTACGCCTAAGTCTGGGTTGTAGATAGCTTCTACCATTGGTCGCAGTTCAGGCAAATACTTGCCTTCATACACGTGCCGGCAGAATAGCAGAAAGAAGAGATTGCCCCCAATAACCAGGAAGATGTTGGTCAGCCTGATGATGGCAAACCTGGCTGCCTTGTTCTCCAGCCGCAGACGGGCGAAGGGAATGGCCGTAATGGCATCAACGGCAATGGTAATGGCCAGCCAAACAATGTACTCTGGATGTTCTGGATAGCCTAGGCTGCCGGCAATGGAGGTGTTGAAAATGAGCAGCAGCGCCGTGAAGGTGAGGCTGGTGGTAAGCACCATCGTCTGCACTTTCTGGTATAACTCAATCCTGTCTGTGCCGGGCTTGTTGGCATACCTGAAAAAGGCGGTCTCCATGCCATAGGTGTAGACAATGTTCAGGAACGCGACTATGGCATAGAGCTTGGTCACCACGGCGTACTCCTCCCTAAGGAAGATGCCTGTGTACAACGGTACCAACAGGTAGTTTAAGGCCCGGCCCACAATACTGCTCAAGCCGTACGCCGCGGTCTGCCCTAGCAGTTTTTTTGCAATGCTCATGTTGGCAATTGGTAAGATAAAGATGAGAGAACGAAAAGCATTTCTTGAAACTCCTTTGGGCTAGGCACAGGTACTCCCGTTTTTGGCCTCTTTTCCAGAAAACAAGCCAAAAACGGGAGTACCTATATTCTATTATACTCTTGCTATTCTTCTAACGGACTACTCGCCTTTAAAGTGTGGCTTGCGCTTCTCTAAGAACGCGCTGGTGCCTTCCTTAAAGTCATCTGAGCCACAGCACCGGCTGAACGAGTTGGCTTCTGTCTGATAGCCGTGCTCTTCTTTGTCATACCAGGCGTTCACGCAGTCCACAATCATGCCCACCGCCAACGGCGCCTTGGCAATGATCTTGTTCATAATCTCCAGGCACTTCGGCATTAGTTCTCCAACGGCGGTCACGTGGTTCACCAGACCCAACTCCTTGGCCTCTTGCGCCGGGATAAGGTCGCCGGTCATCATCAGTTCCATGGCCTTGCCTTTGCCTACCAACTGAGTTAGGCGCTGGGTGCCGCCATAGCCTGGTATCAAGCCTAAGTTCACCTCTGGCTGCCCGAAACGGGCGTTTTCACTGGCTACTCTAATATGGCAGGCCATGGCCAACTCACAACCGCCGCCTAGGGCAAAACCATTCACGGCGGCAATCACCGGTTTAGGGCATTCTTCAATCATGGAAAACACGTCCTGCCCGCGCTCGGCAAACCGACGCCCGTTCACCTCGTTTAATTCTGCTATCTCGGCAATGTCAGCGCCGGCCACAAAGGCCTTCTCGCCGCTTCCGGTCAAGATGACGCCGCGCACTTCCTCATCGTCATACACTTCTTGCATAGCCGACTGAATCTCCTGCACCGTCTCAATGTTCAAGGCATTCATTTTGGTGGGTCTGTTCACGGTAATGAACAAAATGCCGTCCTGGTTGTCTAACAGAAGGTTATTATAGTGCGCCATGGCTAAAATTCTACTTTTGGTTTTTTCAAAAACGAAAGGCGCAAATATAAAGAAAACCCCACAGATATATGGGCTTCTGGCGCAAGACAAAAAAAGTACGTGAAACACCTGAGGCAGAAGGCCCTGAACTCAAAATTCTTTCTTTAATTTACATACCCCCAACCGGAACTGTTGCGTTTTACAAACAGTTAGCCCCTACGTTCCCAACATCACAACTACATTTAGTATGCGTATTTTTTTCAGACAGATTGCGTTAGCGATTGTGCTGCTACTCACCACGGCGGTGTTCACAGACACCATGGCGCAGCGCACCAAAAAGCGGAGTAAACCCCGGAAAGAAGTAAGGCGAAAAGGACCGGACGGGCGCATGCGCGGACAGGCGCCAGATGGTAACGGTGACCGCAAAATGCTTCTGGAGCGCGAGCAGGCCATTGCCAAGGCCAAAACCAACGGTGGCGTCTACAACGGACCCCGTCTGGCCATTGCCAAGAACACCTATGACAAAGGCAAAGGCGGTTTCTCACAGGGCAAGTATGAGAACAAGACCAACTACGCCAAGACCAAGAAATCCAAGGGGCCCAGAAAAGTCATAGACCGGGACAACCCCAACGGCAAACTGTACAAGAAAGGCCAGAAAAAACGAAATAAGAGGTTCCTGTTCTTTTAATACCTATAAGACATTATTAACAGAACCGCCTCTCTTGCATAGCAGGAGAGGCGGTTCTGTTTTTGTTGGTGCCATTTATAACCTGAACTCTGTCTTCCATTTTTGGCCTGTTTCCTGGAAATTAACCCAAAAACGAAATTACTTCCTTTCTGAAGTAGGCATAAAAAAACAGCCCCATCCTTTCGGGTGGGGCTGTTGTAATTCAATTTATGTATTCTACTTATAGAGTACGTTTGATTTCGCGCTCTTCGTAGGCTTCAATCACGTCACCTTGCACCAAGTCGTTGAAGTTCTTGATACTGATACCGCACTCGTAGCCTGTTCTAACCTCAGAGGCATCGTCTTTGAAACGTTTCAGGGCCAGGATCTCACCGGAGTGAACCACGATACCGTCACGTACAATTCTGATCTTAGAGTTACGCGTAATCACACCATCTGTCACCATACAACCGGCAATGGTACCCACCTTGGTGATTTTGAACACCTCACGTACTTCTACGTTAGCGGTTACTTCTTCTTTCACCGTTGGCGCCAACATACCTTCCATGGCGTCTTTCAGCTCATTGATGGCGTTGTAGATGATAGAGTACAGACGTATGTCAATCTCTTCCTGCTCAGCCAGTTTACGGGCGTTCACAGACGGTCTCACCTGGAAACCAATGATAATCGCGTCTGACGCCGAGGCCAGCAATACGTCTGTCTCAGAGATTTGACCAACCCCTTTGGACAAGATGTTCACCTGTACCTCCTCGGTGGACAGTTTCAACAATGAGTCAGAAAGTGCCTCAACAGAACCATCCACGTCACCGCGTACAATCACATTCAGCTCCTTAAATGTACCAATGGCCAAACGACGACCGATCTCATCCAGAGTGATGTGTTTCTTGGTGCGCATGCTCTGCTCACGCTGCAACTGCTGGCGGTTTACGGCAATTTCACGGGCTTCACGCTCAGTTTCCATTACCACAAACTTGTCACCCGCCTGCGGAGCGCCGTCAATACCCAATACCTGAATCGGCATGGATGGACCGGCAATCTTATGGCGTTTGCCCAGTTCATCGGTCATAGCTTTCACGCGGCCGTGGTGTGAACCAGCAACCAAGATATCACCAATTTTCAATGTACCCGTCTGTACCAATACCGTGGCTACGTAACCTCTACCTTTATCCAAGGCGGCTTCAATCACAGTACCTACCGCGCGACGGTTAGGATTCGCTTTCAGCTCCAATAATTCAGCCTCTAGCAATACTTTATCAAGGAGTTCATCAATGCCTTGTCCGGTCTTAGCGGATATTTCCTGGCTTTGATACTTACCACCCCATTCTTCTACCAGTACGTTCAACTGGGCAAGCTCCTCACGAATCTTGTCTGGGTTGGCCGTTGGCTTGTCAATCTTGTTAATGGCAATCACAATTGGAGAGCCGGCCGCTTGCGCGTGGTTCAAGGCTTCCTTAGTTTGTGGCATCACATTATCATCTGCCGCAACCACAATGATTACAACGTCTGTTACCTTGGCACCACGGGCACGCATGGCGGTAAAGGCCTCGTGACCCGGTGTATCCAGGAAGGTGATGTCTTTACCAGCCTCGGTGGTTACCTGGTAGGCGCCAATGTGCTGGGTGATACCCCCGGCCTCACCGGCAGTTACTTTGGTTCTTCTGATGTAATCCAGCAAAGAGGTTTTACCATGATCCACGTGACCCATGATGGTCACAATTGGAGCGCGTGGCAATAGATCTTCTTCAGAATCTACTTCCTCAATACCAGTGTTTTCTTCTTCCTCAGCCGAGGCGAATTGGATGTCATAGCCAAACTCATCTGCAATGATGGTGATGGCCTCGGCATCTAGACGCTGGTTGATGGACACGAACATACCCAGGTTCATACAGGTCTTGATTACCTCGTTGACGCTCACGTCCATTAATGCTGCCAAGTCATTCGCAGACACGAACTCAGTTACTTTTAGAATCTTAGATTCTAATTGTTCCTGCATTCTGCGCTCATCTGCGGCATCTGCCACGGCAGAGCGTTTCTCTCTACGGTATTTAGAACGGTTCCCTTGGTTACCGCCTTTGCCACCGCTCAAGCGAGCCAAAGTAGCCTTAATCTGATCCTGGATTTCCTTATCCGTTAGCTCAGCTCTTGGTTGAACTGGTCCACCCGGACGTCCTCCACCGCCACCTGGACGGTTGCCTTGGTAGCCACCGCCTGGACGACCTGGTCCACCGGCACCTGGTTGACGGTTAGCCGCCTGACCTGTTCCCAAAGGACGGGTGCTGGTAGCTCTGTCACCGGCACGGTGTGCTTGAGGAGCGTTAGGATTAGTATTGGCTGCGCCCGGAGCACCTGGTTTAGGTACTTCAATGCGCTTGCGTTTCTTTTTGTCACCGCCTCCTTGGCCTTGGCCACCTTGACCTGGCTGACCGCCTGGCTGGTTGCCTCTGCGGCGCTCGTCAGACGAGGCTACTGGCTTACCGCCTTTGCCACGACCACCACTTACTGGCAACTGAATCTTACCTAGAACCGTCAACCCTTTCAGTTGGTCGGCCTGAGCTTTGATAGTGCCTTGTGGGGTAGTGTCTGCATCAGCAGAAGGAGCTTCTGGTGCACTTGGGGCGGCTGGTGTTGCTGGTGCTTGAGGCGCGGCGGCTACTGGAGCTGGCTTTGGCGCTTCACCCACAGGGGCTGGCGTTGGAGCCGGAGCTGCAGGAGCAACGGGTGCTACCGGAGCAGGAGCCGGAGTTGCCGGTTTCTCTGCCACTGGCGCAGGAGCCGGTGCTACTGGAGCGGCCGGGGCTGGCGTTGGTGTTGGAGTTACAGGCGCCTCAGGTGCTGAAGCCGCTGGCGTTACAGGAGCCGGAGCTACTGGGGCTGCTGGCTTCTCAGCCACTGGTGCTGGTGCAGGCGTTGGGGCTGCGGCAGGCTTCTCTGGTGCCGGAGCGGCGGCCGGAGCCGGCTTTGGCACTGGACGGCCTTTGGCATCCAATTCAATCTTGCCTAGTACTTTAAACCCTGGCAATGTAGCGCTAGAGGCAGGCGCCGGAGCTGGCTCAGCAGGCTTGGGCGCCGCTGGCTTCTCTGGCTCTGCCGCCGGCCGTACCGGGGCACTGTTCTTGATGAGCATTTCGGGCTCTGGCTCCTGGGTTTTCTTAGGTTCTGGCTTCTCCTCAGACCCAGCAGGCTTTTTCCCTATGTTCAACTCGGCTGCTTCGGCTTTGGCTTGCATAGACGAAGCAAACTCTTTCGACAGCATATTGAACTGCTCGGGGGTAATTTTTGAAGTAGGTTTATTCTCGACATCCACTCCCTTTTTTTCCAGGAACTCTACTACCGTAGAGGTACTGATGTTCAAGGTGGTGGCTACCTGTTTAAGCCTCATCGTTCTTTCTTCTGACATGCTCAATATGCTGTTGTTTTTATTTGGTTCTGTTTTGATTACGTGACTCTTTTACTATGGTGTGGGTTTGCCGGTACGTTTTCACGTTTTTGACCTGTTTTCCAGAAATAAGGCCAAAAACGGCACCCACTCCCCTAGGTCAAATAATCTGGCACAAGTACCACGCCACTAGTTGGTTTCTTCTGATTCTGACTCTGACTCAAACTCTGAGCGGATAATATTAAGTAAGTCCTCTACAGTTTCTTCTTCAAGCTCTGTACGACGTACTAAATCCTCTTTGCCCACAGCCAAAACGCTACGGCCCGTATCAAGGCCAATGCGCTTCAACTCATCAATCACCCAGCTTTCGATTTCATCTGTGAACTCGTCCAGGCTGATGTCTTCTTCAAACCCTTCGGTTTCTCTGAACACGTCAATCTCCAAGCCCACCAATTTACTGGCTAGTTTAATGTTCTGTCCGCCTTTACCAATGGCCAATGAAACCTGGTCTGGCTTCAAGAACACTGATACGCGTCCATTTTCTTCATCTACTTTGATAGAGCTGATCTTGGCAGGGCTCAACGCCCGCTGGATGTACAGCTCCATGTTATCTGTGTAGTTGATAACGTCAATGTTCTCATTCTCCAGTTCACGCACGATGGTATGGATACGAGATCCTTTCATACCCACGCAGGCACCAACCGGATCAATACGGTCATCATACGATTCTACCGCTACCTTGGCGCGCTCGCCGGGCTCACGTACAATCTTTTTGATAGTGATTAAACCGTCAAATATCTCAGGCACCTCATTCTCAAACAGACGCTCCAAGAACTGCGGAGAAGTACGAGAAAGAATGATTTTTGGGTTACCGTTGATGATTTCCACACGTTGCACCACCGCTCTAACCACGTCACCTTTGCGGTAACGGTCCTTAGGGATTTGCTCCGTCTTAGGAATCAAGAGTTCGTTGTCCTCTGAATCCAGAATCAACACCTCACGGTTCCAAACCTGGTACACTTCACCAGAGATGATTTCACCCACCTGGTCTTTGTATTTTTGGTACAGCAAGTCTTTCTCCAGGTCTTTCACGCGCTGGATCAAGGTCTGACGGGCAGTCAACACCGCACGTCTACCAAAGTCTTCTAGCTTGATCAACTCAGAAACTTCTTCACCTACTTCAAAGTCAGGCTCAATCTTGATGGCCTCAGAGAAGGGAATCTTGTCTGTATCCCAGATATCCTCTGAGTTGTCATCCACAATCTCGCGGTTACGCCAGATTTCCAAATCACCTTTTTCTACGTTCAGGATGATGTCGAAATTCTCGTCTGTTCCCCACTTCTTTCTGATCATGGTGCGGAAAACGTCTTCCAGAATCCGCATCATGGTAGGGCGGTCAATGTTCTTGAACTTAGCGAATTCCGCAAACGATTCAATCAATACTGAACTATCCATGTCTTATCTTATTTAAAAGAGATTACAATCTGCGCTTTCACAATATCACTGTAGGCCACGTGTACGGGCTCCAGCATAGATACTTTATGTTTTACTTTCACTTCTTCGGCGAATAAGAAACCATCTTCCATGGCGTCCTTAATCTCACCCACCTTCTCCACACCGTCCGCTAATTTCAGCTTTACGTTGCGGCCAATGTTACGGGTGAACTGACGCGCCGTGGTCAACGGAAAATCTACGCCAGGGCTGGATACTTCAATCACAAAGCTAAACTCCTCGCCCATGGTTTCCTCAATCTTCTTGGCCACGCGGCGGCTAATCTTGGCGCACTGGTCAATGCTGATGCCCTGGTCGCCGTCTGCCAGAATAGTCACTTTAGGCCGCACCGGAGAGTCTGAAACCGTCACAGACACCAGAAAAAGGTCTGGTTCTGGCAGTGCCTCCAACGCGAAGCCTTCAATCATTTTTTCGTCTAGAGCCATTTTGCAAACAGGGTAAGAAATAAAAAGGGGGACTATCGCGTCCCCTTCTTTGCTCTTTAATCGCACAAATGTACAAATAAATCATCTAAAACACAAGCCCTACGCCGTTGACAACGTTTAGGGCCAGCGTTCTAAAAATAATTTTTATCGTTTTTGGCCTCTTTTCTAAAAAATAAGCCAAAAACGGAAAGGTCTTTAGGAGAATAGTTGGAAGACGGCGAAGGCAGACACGTACGCCAAACCGGTCATGTACAGCATCTGTAGGATAGGCCATTTCCAGCCTTTGGTCTCACGGTACACCACCGCTATGGTGCTCATGCACTGCATGGCAAACACGTAGAAAATCAGGAGCGAGAAGGCGCGGGCCGGTGTGAAGAACGGCTGCCCGAACTCGTCTTTCTGCGCTTTCAGTTTCTCTTTGACCGTGGCAATGTTCTCAGAATCACCCACGCTGTAAATGGTGGAGATGGTGCCTACAAACACCTCACGTGCGGCGAAGGACGTGAGCAAGGCGATGCCCAGTTTCCAGTCATAACCCAGCGGACGGATGGCCGGCTCAATGAACTTGCCAAACTGCCCGGCATACGACTCCTCTAGTTTCTGACCGGCAATGTGCGCCTCTGCGTCTTGCTCTGCCAGTTTCTGGGTTTGGGCTTCTACCGTGGCTCTTTGCTCGGCTACCTGCATGTTGTTACCCGGCCCGTAAGAAGACAGCACCCAAAGAATGATGGAGATGGCCAGAATGACCTTACCCGCCTGAAACACAAAGGCTTTCACTTTCTCTACAATAGTAAGGCCCACGTTCTTCCAGCGCGGCATTTTGTAGGTAGGGAACTCCATGATGAAATAGCTGCGCTCTTTGGTGCGCAAGACCATTTTCATGAGCGCCGCCGAGAAAATAGCCGCCAGGAAGCCAATCAAATACAAGCCCATCAAAACAATGCCCTGCAAACTCAAGATGCCCAACACATAGGTTTCTGGCACCACCAGGGCAATCATGACGGTATAAATGGGCAGACGCGCCGAACAGCTCATGAGCGGCGTCACGAAGATGGTAATGAGGCGGTCTTTAAAGGAGTCAATGTTACGCGTGGCCATGATGGCCGGCACGGCGCAAGCCACACCTGAAATCAAAGGCACCACGCTTTTGCCGTTCAACCCGAACTTGCGCATAATCTTGTCCATCAGGAAGGTTACGCGGGCCATATAGCCAGACTCCTCTAGAATAGCGATGAAGGCGAACAGGATGGCAATCTGCGGCACGAACATGAGGACCCCACCCAGTCCGGCCAAGACGCCTTCGGTGAGGAGGTCAATCAAGGGGCCTTCTGCCTTGCCTTGAATCCAGGAATTCAGCGTGGCTATGCCCAAATCCAGCATGTCCATGGGGTAGCTGGCCCAGGCAAAGATGGCCTGGAACATCAAAAACAGCACGCCAAAGAAAATGAGGTAGCCGTAGACCTTGTGCGTCAAGATCTGGTCCAGCTTGTTGCTTTGTTTCTCGTTGTTTTCGGCTTTGGTGACCTGCATAGCGTCCAGGAGCATCTCATTGATGCGCACGTAACGGGCAATGGTCTCATTGGCCTGCAGGGTGTTGGATTTGAAATCGTATTTCTTGACCAGCTCGGCTATGTATTCCTTGTCATCCTCAGAGAGGAACGACAGCTTCTGGTACTGGTGCGCGTAGTGCAATGCTAGGTAGTCATTGCTTAGCTCAAAGTAGTAGCGTATCTGGCGCACCATCACCACCAAATCCTCCGGAATCTCAAAGAAAGAAGACGTGGACACCTGTAAAGGCTGGGACAAAAGAATCTTGAGGGCCGCGATGCCGCTGCCGTTGCGGGCGTTCATGGGCACCACGGGCACACCCAGTTCGCGCTGCAACTCTTCTATGTCAATGGAGATGCCGTGCTTCTCTGCCAGGTCCATCATGTTCAGGGCCAACACCGCAGGAATCTTCAAATCCGCGAGCTGGGTGAACAAAAGCAGGTTGCGCTTTAAGTTAGAGGCGTCTGCCGTGATAATGAGGGCGTCTGGGTAGAAGTCTGATTTCTTGTTGTGGAGCAGGTCAATGATGACCTTTTCATCCAAAGATTTAGGATAAAGGCTGTAGGTGCCAGGTAAGTCTATGACCTGCGCGCGCAGGTTGGGCGTCAAGTGCGAGATGCCTGTCTTCTTGTCTACCGTTACACCCGGAAAATTGCCCACCTTCTGGTTTAAGCCCGTCAATTGGTTGAAGAGCGAGGACTTTCCCGAGTTTGGATTCCCGATCAACGCAATTTTGGCGACGCGCTCTGGTGCGTCTGCAGAAATGGAGGAGGCAGCGGCGGGGGCCGGCGCAAGAACTTGAGACATAGACTAAGCCTTTAGCATGATAGTAGCAGCTTCGTCTAAACGCAGGGACAGGGTGTAATCGTTCACGATGATGGTAATGGGATCCCCCAGCGGAGCGCGGCTGTTCAGCTTCACTTTCTCACCAGGTATACAGCCCATCTCCAATAATTTAAGAGACATTTCGGGGTCATTTAAACAACAGATGACGCCGCTTTCTCCAATCTTCAAATCCCGAACGCTCTTTTGCTCGCTTTCCACCTGGTCTGCTTTTATTTAGACTTGTTATAAACAGTTGCAAGGTACTAGGTGTTCCGGTTGAATCCAAAAAAGATGCGCTCTTTCCGTATTAACTCCTGCTTTTGCAACACATAATTGTTTTTTGATGGGCATTTCTCTAAATTTCACCTAGATAAACCAAAAACTATGTCATTATTCAGCTCTAACAACCCAACCCTTAAAGAAGAAGCCTTTGTCTCTGCGGCAGGCACTGAGGACATTGCCGGTGCAGGCGTCATGACCTTGCAAGGCACCATCGCCAAGTCGGCCATCTTGTTTGCCGTGGTGGTGGCGTTTGCCCTGTTTTCATGGGAGTTCCTGCAGTTTGTGGGCGAGCCCTTACCGTTCATGATTGGCTTGCCGCTGGTAGGCTTGGGTCTGGTGTTCCTGATTTCGTTTAAAAAGCACCTGGCTGCCTACATTGCGCCTATCTACTGCGCCATTCAAGGTCTGTTCCTAGGTACCATCTCTGGCATCCTGGAGATTAGCTACCCGGGCATTGCCAACCAAGCCATGTTGCTCACCTTCACGGTATTTGGCGGCATGTTGCTTTTGTACAGCACCGGGGTTATCAGAGCCACCGAGCGTTTTAAGTCCATCATCATGACGGCCACCCTGGGCATCTTTGCCTATTACATGATTGCCTTGGTACTCGGGTTCTTTGGCATTGAGGTGGCCTTGATTCACAGCAGCGGTATGGCCGGTATCATCTTCAGTCTTTTGGTAGTGGTGATTGCCGCCATGAACCTGATTCTGGACTTTGACACCATTGAGCACGGAGCTGAAATTGGCGCACCTAAGTACATGGAATGGTATGCGGCCTTCGGCTTAATGGTTACCTTGATTTGGCTCTACCTGGAGATTCTGCGCCTGCTTTCTAAATTACGCAGATAATCAAATCTGCCTCTAAGTGGCCAACGTACATACAGTAGGACCAAATTTCTACTGCTATGCCCAAGACCAAGAAAGAACAGAAGAAGGAGGACCCTTGCTGGAAAGGCTATGAACAGGCCGGCATGAAAGACAAAGACGGCAAGCAAGTCCCCAATTGTATAAAGAAGAAGTAAACGAAGAAGCCTTGCCTTAACGGTCAAGGCTTCTTTTATTTTAAGCCGTTTTTGGCCTCATTTCCAGAAATGAGGCCAAAAACGGCTACTCTCCACTAAAGCGAATCGAATCATGTATTTACAAAGCTCCATGTTAGTATAAATCCATGTTAGTATAAAATAGACACACTACACATTAAATAAGATAATCTTTGTAATTTCACATCTTTCTCATTACTTCAAGTTACGCCTCTATGCTTTTATACATTGATCCAGGATCTGGCAGCATGCTATTCCAAATTTTGCTGGCAGGCTTACTAGGTGGTCTTTACGCGATTAAAGCCTTCTGGCGCCAAATAGTATCCTTCCTCAAAAGAGTATTCAAGAGGAATCCTTAACAAAAGCTATGCAGGCAGAAGCTTTAGGTGGGTCCTTCCGGGACCCTGATGGGTTTGTCTTCAATAATGAAGCAGGTATTTTTAGGCAGGTAAACCAGTCATATAAGCAAGAGTACCAGCACCTAATGGACTCTGGCCTTTACGCTGCCTGTATTCGCCAGCAATTTCTTATTCCGCACACAGTGACAGCCCTTGCTCCCATTAAGGAGGCTGGCCACCTTGTTATTCAGCCCGAGCAGATTCCTTTTATTTCTTACCCATATGAATGGAGTTTCAGTCAGCTAAAGGATGCCGCGCTTCTAACATTGCAAATTCAAGAGGAGGCTTTAAAACATGGCATGACATTGAAAGATGCATCATCCTATAATATCCAATTTCTGAGGGGCAAGCCTATTTTCATTGACACTCTGTCATTTGCTTTTTACCAAGAAGGCAAGCCATGGGCACCATATAAGCAATTTTGCGAGCATTTTTTAATACCGCTTGCTTTAATGACACACACAGAAACCTCCCTTAATAAATTACTACTAACAGACCTAGAAGGTATTCCATTAAGCCTAGGAAGTAAGCTTCTACCGCTGCATACCTATTTACGTTTTGGCTTACTTTTACACGTGCATCTTCATGCTATAGCCCAAAAAAGAGCCTTTTCAAATTTAACTGATCAGTATAAAGGCACTAACCGCGTCATGCCCAAGAATGCGCTCCTGCAACTTTTTAGGAGTTTAAGATCAACTATAAGATCACTCACATGGAAACCTAGCCAAACCTTGTGGGCTGATTATTATTCCCATACTAATTATCAAATTGCTGCTATGTCGCAGAAAGAACAGGCAGTGGAATTTTTACTAAACAACGTTAAGCCGGCAACTGTTTGGGATTTAGGATCAAACACAGGCAAATTCAGTAAAATTGCTGCTGCATCAGGTGCAGAGGTGATTGCCATGGATTTTGATATTGGGGCCACTGAGTTACATTATTTGCAAAACAAAGAGCAAAACTTGCAGAAAATCCTCCCATTGATAATGGATATCACGCAACCTAGTCCTGCAATAGGGTGGCGAAATAAGGAAAGAGCTTCTTTGACTGACCGTAGCAAACCAGAAATGATTTTGGCACTGGCACTTATACACCATTTAGCAATTAGCCGGAATATCCCTTTATTAGAAATAGCTTCTTATCTGGCAGAGCTTAGTTCCAACATTATTATAGAATTCATTCCCAAGTCAGATTCGCAAGTGAAACGACTTTTGATAAGCAGAGAAGATATTTTTCCCCAATACACCCAATCTGAATTTGAAAAGGCCTTCTCTACCAAATTTAGTATCCTAGAAAAAATAGCTCTACAAGACAGCGAACGCACCTTGTATTTAATGACACGCCATCATGCTTAAAGGAAAGTGGTTAATCCATCCTTTTTTAATAGGTATATTCCCAATACTTTTCCTGTATGCTTATAATATAAGCTTTATTCATATAAAGGAAATAATTCAACCTACTTTAGTCGTAATCGTTTGCACATTTCTTTTACTAATAATTGCCAAGGTTCTTTTTAAGTCTTGGAACAAAGCAGGCATTATAACAAGCATACTATTGCTTTTGTTTTTCTCCTACCAGGCTATCCATCTAAGATTAATTTATTGGTTTGGCGAAGAAAACATCAAGCAGAGTGTTTTAATCCCTGCTTTTGCAATTCTGATTATTACAATTGCGTATTTCCTTATTAAATCAAATAGTTCTTTTACCCGATTAACGAAAACTATTAATTTTTTTTCAATTCTACTAGTTCTATTACCTATTAGTCAGATAGTCTATTTACATATAAAAAGATCTACACTACATGCTTCTGAAGCAAAATATAAACCCTTAGTATGGAAGCATCGTCCATTATCAGAACAACGCCCTGATATAGTATATCTAATTTTAGATGGATATGGGCGAGCTGATATTTTAAAGAAAGATTACAAAGTCGAGATGGATGGATTTACTTCTTTTTTAGAAGATGAGGGCTTCTTTATTGCCACTGAAAGTAATTCAAATTATTCTAGAACTCCAGCCTCTTTAGCGTCTTCTTTAAATTTAGATTATATACAAAATTTAGCGGGTTATCATCCTCAACAGTCGTATAAGGAATTACATGAAGCTATTGAGCACGCTCGCTTACCCAGATGGTTAGCCTCAGAGAATTATAATTTATTTAGTTTTACTTCAGGTGTAATTAATAAAAGCATGCTTGATTTTGCAACTTTGATTTCACCTTTTAAGGCTACACCTCCCTTTGTAGAACTTTTAGTAAATCTTACTCCCCTCAAATTACTTGAAGACAATGCGCTGTTAAACAGCAAATACTCTTTTTTCAAAAGCATTTTTATCAAGTATCCTGTTCAAAAACCTGGACTAGGTCACTATAAAGAAACATTATATATCCTTGAACATCTACCAACCTATATTGGTCAAGATAAACCCTCCTTTGTATTTGCAGATGTTTTCATTGCTCATCCTCCCTTTGTTTTTAACAAAAATGGTAGTTATCATAAACCTCATCCTGTGATTCCCAACTTAGTTTTTGATGGAAACCTTTTTACTGATCTTCACCCAGAAGGAAAGAAAGCGTACATAGAAGGTTATCGTAATCAGGTAGAATATCTAAATCAAAAGCTTAAGGAAATGGTTCTTCACCTCAAACGTAAGATGACTAGGCCAACTATCATTATCTTGCAAGGAGATCATGGCCCTGGAGCCAATTATCATCAAAAGGATTATAACAAAACAAACCTCAAAGAAAGGTTTGGAATAATGAACGCTATATATGTTTCTAATCAGAATAAAGCGCTGTTTCCAAAGAACCTCACTCCAGTAAATACATTCAGAGTTTTATTAAATCATTATTTTAATTCTGATCTAAAGCTGTTACCCAACCGCCAGTTTTACTCTCCCATTAATGAACCGACGAATGTTGTAGAGGTAACTCATCTTGTGCAAGATCAATAGTCCGGCAGTTTCGCACTAAACACTACTCATTATAAAACACGCGCTTGACGCGGGTGCTTACGTTGGTGAGCAATTCATAGGGAATGGTACCAATGCGAATGGAAAGCTCCGTCAACGGCAGTTCCTTCCCGAAGACAATTACCTCTTCTCCCGCCTGCACGTCTACTCCGGTCACGTCTATCATGCACATATCCATGCAGATGTTGCCGATGATGGGCACGCGCTGTCCGTTCACCTGCACCTCGCCCACCCCGTTGCCAAACCGGCGGTCATAGCCGTCTGCGTAGCCAATGGCGATGGTGGCAGTGACTTTGTCTGTGTCAGCGATGCCCTTGCGGCTGTAACCCACGGTATCGCCTTTGGTCACGCGCTTTACTTGGGAGATGGTGGTCTTGAGCTGGCCCACGGTCTGCAGTCCCTCCTGCTCGGTGCCTGAGGACTCTATGCCGTACAGCCCGATGCCCAGCCTTACCATGTCAAAGGCGGCCACTTGCCCGAAGCGCACAATGCCCGCCGAGTTGAGGATGTGCTTGGTCACTTTATACCCCAAGTCACTTTCCACCTGCTGGGCCATTTGGGTAAACGCGGCAATCTGCTGCCGGGAGAAGTCATTGTACAGGGCCTCATCGGCGCCAGCCAGATGACTAAAGACGCTTTCTACCTGCACGTGCGGCACCTGCACCAGTACTTCCAAGGCATCTGCCAGCTCTGTCGGGTCAAAGCCTAGGCGGTGCATGCCGGTGTCCAGCTTTAAATGGATGCGGGGCGTTTTTGGGCTGTTTTCGGGGAAATAGTCTAAAAACCGATGCAAGAGGTCTGGTGAGTAAATCTCAGGCTCCAGGTTGAATTGTTGCATCTTTAAGAAGCTGTCTGCGCTGGGGTTCATGACCATGATGGGTAGCGTGATGCCGTGCTCCCGCAAGGCCACGCCCTCGTCTGTGTAGGCCACCGCCAGGTAATCCACTCTATGGAACTGCAACAGATTGGCAATCTCATAAGAACCCGCGCCGTACGCGAAGGCCTTCACCATCACCATGATTTTGGTCTGCGCCGACACTTTGGACCGGTAGAAGTTGAGGTTGTGCACCAGCGCGTCCAGGTTCACTTCCAGCACCGTGCCGTGCACCTGCTGTTGCAAGGCGGCCACCACCTTCTCAAACTGGAACACGCGCGCACCCTTCACTAGAATGGTCTCCTGCCTGAACGTCTCGGGCCGCAACTGACCCAGAAAAGAGTCCGTCCCGAAGTAGAACTCGCTCCCCGCCGGGAACAGGTGCTGGTTTCTACTGATTAAATCGCCAATGCCAATGACCCGGTCCACGCCGTGCGCCTTGACGTCATAGGCCACCTGCTGGTAGAGCGTCTTCTCGTCCAGACCGGCTTCCAGCAAATCTGAGAGAATTAAGGTCTTTCTTCCGCGGCGCGCTTGTTGGGCCAATACGTCCAGGGCAATCCTGAGGCCGGCCAGGTCATTGTTGTAGGTGTCATCAATGACGTAGCAGCCGTTGATGGCCTCTTTGCGCTCCAGGCGCATGGCCACGGGTGCCAGGCGCTCAAAGGGCGTGCTCAACTTTTCGGGTTGCAGGCCCAGGTACAGCAGGAGTGTGAGGCAGTGCAGAGCGTTCTCCAGAGAGGCGTCGTCGGTGAACGGAAGCGTCAAGGTATGCTCCTGGTCCTGATAGGTGTAGGCTATCTTGGTTTTGTGGGTAGAAGTAGACTTGATTTTCACCTGCACATCGGCGGCGTTTCCTTTCAGGCTCCAGGTGAAGCCCGGAAGGTGCTGGTGCTGGATGGTGTGGCGCACCAATTCCTGGTCGGCGCAGTAGATGAGTTGGGAGACGTCTTGGAATAAGAGCAGCTTCTCCTCCAGCTTCTGCTGGTCAGAGTCGAAGCCCCCACTGTGCGCCGAGCCCAGGTTGGTGAAAATGCCGATGGTAGGCTGAATGACCCGGGCCAGCTTCTCCATCTCGCCGGGCTCAGAGATGCCGGCCTCAAACACGCCAATGGTGTGCGTCTCATTAATCTGCCAGACAGAAAGCGGCACGCCAATCTGCGAGTTGTAGCTCCTGGGGCTTTTGACCACGCGCTCGGTGGGGCTCAACAACTGCGACAGCCACTCTTTGACAATGGTCTTGCCGTTGCTGCCCGTGATGCCCACCACCGGCAAATGGTATTGGCTTCTGTGGAAAGCGGCCACGTCTTGCAGGGCCTTCACGCCGCTGGTCACCAAGAGAATATTGGCCTCCTTGTGGTCAGGCACCTCGGCAAACGCTCCCAAGTCTTCCACCACAAACTGTCTGACGCCCTGTTCATACAGGCTGGCCACGTAGTCATGCCCGTCATGGAAATCCCCGCGTATGGCGAAGAACACTGACGTGGCGGCGTTGACCAGTTTGCGGCTGTCGGTGAGCAGGTGCTGGACCGGGTACAGCTGGGCCCATTGAACCACATATCCGCCGGTGGCCTGAGAAATTTCTTGAAGGGTGAGCATAGGCGTAACGTTAGTCAAAACCAAAGATACAAGAAGAAACAGGACCCGGAAGCGAGGTCAGAGGGGAGCACTCCGTTTCTTACCCTCTTAAGGGCTGGCAAGTTTCACCGCGGAGGGACAGCCTTGGTAAAACTTCTGCTGCAGCGGGCAGAACCGTTTTTGGGCTGTTTTCCAGAAAAGAGGCTAAAAACGAGCCGTTGTCTGGGGCAAGCCCTACCTTTGCACTTTCTAAAGAACGACCGTACGTGAAAGTGAATAAATATTATGGCGCCGCTATCAGTGCGTTTATCATCTGGGGCTTCATCCCGTTTCCCCTAAAAGCCTTAGCCGACTACCCCAGCAGTCAGATTCTGTATTTCAGGATTCTGGTCTCCGTCCTGACCTTGATTGTGGTGTCCTTGCTGACGCGCCGCCAGCAGTGGAAGGAGACCAAAGCCCTCTTCAAGGGTCACGCACCCAAGGAGAAGCGCAAATTCCTGGCCTTTACCCTGCTGGGCGGCTTGCTGCTCACGGTCAACTGGCTGGCCTTTATCTACGTGGTAAACCACGTGGACATCCAGACGGGCTCCTTTTCTTACCTGCTCTGCCCCATTCTCACGGCGGTGCTGGGCTTCTTGATTTTGAAGGAGCACCTGCGCGTCAACCAGTGGCTTTCCGTTGCCTTGAGTTTAATGAGCTGTCTCTTGGTGGGCACAGATTCGTTGACCAACCTGCTGTTTAGTTTGCTCATTGCCTCTTCATATGCGTTTTATTTGATTACCCAGCGCCTGCTCAAGGACTATGACAAGATTGTGCTGTTGACCCTGCAGTTGCTGTTGGCGTTTTGCATCATCGGGCCGAGTTACTCTTGGTTTGTAGGCGCCGAGGACGTGCCCATCACGGGGCATTTTGTGCGGCAGATTGTGCTCTTGAGCTGGGTGTTCACGGTCATTCCTTTGTTTCTGAACCTGTATGCGCTCAAAGAAATCAAGTCGGCGACTATTGGTATTTTGATGTACCTCAACCCCATCATCAACTTCACCATGGCCTTCGTGTATTTTAATGAAGTGACTAGTACCCAAAAAGTTATCGCCTACGCGGTCATCTTTTTGTCGGTGATTTTGTACAACCTGCCCATCGGGAAAAAGAAGGCGGCGGAGGCCTAAAAAATATTTGAAAATTTTTCTGAGCCCGTGCAACCAATCATCAGTTTGAGGGCTCTTCATAGTAAAGGCGCCCATCAGGGCACTTTTTAAGGAGATGTTTATGAGAAAAAGTCTTTGGTTGTTTGCCGGAATGTTAGCCATGGGTTGTACCCGGGCAGATGTTTCGCCGGGGACGGAAAAAGAGGGAACCTCCCCCAAGGTAACTTCTGGATCTGGCCAGACCGCGCAACTAAAACTTAAGCAGGTAGTCACGCTAAACCAGCTCTCTGTACAGCTTCAAAGCCTAGAAGACAGTAGATGCCCCATGAATGCCATGTGCATTAGACAAGGTTCTGCCGTAGCCACGCTAGAAGTAAAGGACGCCGCCGGCAACAGCAAGTCTCAGATTCTATATCTAGGCGAGAAGCTGCCAGCGCCCAATGACAGAGGAGACCGGGCCGCCGACTCAGTGGAAGTATCCCTGGGCCAGAAGAACTACCGCTTGATTCTCCACTCCGTGGAACCGTACCCCAACACTTCTGCTGTGCCAGAAGAGACGCAGACCATCTCTGTGACGGTACGTTCCCTTTAGTTTGTCTTTATCGAGTTTATTGATAGAGGGTTGTTTGAAAGAGGTGAGCCCGCGGTCAAGGACCGCGGGTTTCGCTTTTCTAACTGGTTCGGTTGGCGCGCTCTGTCTTTGAATTGGATTACCTATAAAACGAAGAGGCCCTGATGTTGTATCTACATCAGGGCCTCTTCGTTTTTGGTCCGTTTTCTGGGAATTAGTCCAAAAACGGCAATTTCATGGCTTGAGTGAAGACTACTTATTCTAGCTAAATCTTCCACAAGAACACACTAGCTCTCTATTTCCTTCAATAAACTAGCTAAGTCAAGAGGTTTGGTGTACATCTCCAAGGAGCCGTCTGGTTTAGAAGGCCACTGTTCTTTGGGTCTGTCCCAATATAACTCTACGCCGTTGCCGTCAGGATCATTAAGGTACAAAGCCTCAGAAACGCCATGGTCGCTGGCACCTGTCATGGGATATTTTGCTTGGCGCAGTCGGTCAAAGATTTGGGCGAGGTCTTTTCTGGTTGGGTACAGGATGGCCGTGTGGTACAAACCTACTCCTTCTTGGGCCGCGGGTGCTGCGCCCTTACTATGCCAAGTGTTTAAGCCTATGTGATGGTGATACCCGCCCGCCGAGATGAACGCCGCCTGGCTCCCGTACAGCGTGGTGACTTCAAACCCCAGTAGGTCACAGTAGAACGCAAGAGCCCTGTCTAAGTCTGACACCTTCAGGTGTACATGCCCAATGCGCGTCTGGGCGGGAACAATATATTTTTCAGCCATCTTGTCTTCACTTATGTGTTCGGAGGCCTCCTTTTGAAAGCCTGAGTCTTTCCATTTACGGTCAGGCAACAAAGGTGGGTGCGAGTGATAGAACCGGAAGCGCTTACTTCGCTGTCAACCTGAATGAAATTCTAGAAGTGCCATTCGAAAAGTGCGTGCTTGCCTCTGCTTCACGCCTGTTTGGCTAGTAGTGGCTTTGTGCTTTCCATGCGTTGCACCATCCTTTTTAGCAAGGTTTTGACGATGATTTTATGAAAAGGCCGGACTAGCATAAAATAAAACCGTCCGAAGCGGTTGTTAAAGGTGACGGCGGTGGTGATGCTTACCCGTTTCTTGCCATTGCCCTCTAGTAGGCTTTCCAGCAGAAGGGAGACTTTAAAGTTTAAGTGTCTGTCGTCTTCGCCTAAAACTACTTCTTGTGCTGTTTTGTCAAAGACCTTGAATAAGCCCAATCGTTGGCCGGGTTCAAAGGTGAAGGCCTCCGCTTGAGGTTTCCTGTCCTTTAAATGTTCAGGCGTTTTCAGGCCAATCCATCCCACCACTTTGTTTCTAATGGCAAACAACCCATTTATCCAGGTAGACCCGCTGGAGAAAAACATCTTCCCAACACTGGTTATATCAATGGTATCTTCCCTATCAAAGAAATAATGCTGGAAGCTGTCCATGTAGTCAAACAAAAAGTCTTCCTTTTTAAGGAGAGAGTGATCAGGGATTCTGCTGGAGTGGCCACTGCCTTTCATGGGCTATTCTGTTTTCTTGGGCACTAGTTGGTTGAGGGAGGCGCGTTTGTTTGCAGTGAGGTTATATGTCCAGGCACTCATTATTGGCGTGCCGTACGGTTAACTTCCAAGTGTTGTCCTTTTTCATCCAGATGTTGGTATATCTCCTTTTGAGTTTATTCCCCGCATTGGGCGCGCCTTTGGCAGGAACCACTTCTTCGTTGCCCATCACAATCACCATGTCTTTAAAGAACAAGAACTTCTCTGGGTAGCGTTGAAAGGAAGAATACCTTATCACCCCGCTTTTCATCAGCTTAAGAAGTTCAGCTTTTTCATTCACTATTCTATTGGTGGGGTGATTGACCGTCACCTGATCATCCATCAATTGGTCCAGGGCTTTGGCATCAGATGTAAAGATGGCCTTGGCGTGGGCTAAGTCAAGCTTTTCAATTTCTTGCCTAAGACTATCGGTCTCCTGCGCAATAGAAGAATAAGATAACAAGACCAACGCAAGGAAGAGGAAAACACGAGCCTTCATATGTAATTAGTATTTAGATACTTAGAATACGTGATTCTGCCAACTTCAATCTGAGACTTGCAAAAACTTAGCCCAAGTTGTTGCCGAACAAGACTGATATTTAAACGATGGGAAATTTAACTCTTAAAACCCAAACCCAACCCGTATCCCAGAACTCACCTTCTCCTTTTCCTGGAAGCCGGTGAAGAAATCTACGCGCAACACTTTAAACAAATGCTCCAGCCCCACGCCCAACTCCAGGTAATGGCCCGAGGCGTCTGTGTGCAGGTAGTTGACACTGCCTACTTCCTGCCATTTGAGTTTGCGCAGGAGCGGTACCTTGTTCAAGATGAAACCATTGAAGTGGTGACTGTAATGCGCTTCTACATAAGTGCGCTGGGTGCTATAGCGGTAGTAATCCAATAGTTGGAACCCGCTGAAGTCACCGGAAAGCAAGGTGCGGTTGCCTTCAAAGTGCTTGAAGTCCATGAAGTACATTTGCTTTTTGCGCCAGAACGTGCCTATGCTAGCCGAGTAATTGCTTGTTCCTAGTAGACCTAATGCCAACTCATCCCGTACGCCCAGGCTTACAAAATCATAATCCACGTCACTGCCTCCTAGGCCGTTCAACCCTTTGCGGTACTGCGCCGTGATGGTGGGCCACTTAGAACCGAGGTTGATTTTTCTATCTGGATGCGAGATGTACTCCTGCCCCGGCTTGTAGCTCAACACCACCGAGGCGGTGAGGGCCTCATGCTCCGGGAAAGCGGTAGAAGCTACCTCTGCATTGACAGGTTCATTAGGGGTAAATTCTTTGTGAGGACGGTCGCGCCAGTTATAGTCGGTGGTATTGAACAGCATCCTGCGCTGGGCGTAGTCCACTGTGAACGTAGCCTGCAGGCCATTTACTAGTTCGCGCTGGTGCCATAGCCGCAGGTAGTCGCGCTGGTAGAGCTTCTGCCAATTCTCTTCGGCTAGCAGGGTGTAGACCGTGTTGATGAAGGGCGTGATGGGGTCCTGCGCGTTGAACTGGCTTACAAAGCGCCCGGCCTCCACCCCCACCGACTGGCGTTTAATCAAATTATACTGGTAACTGGAGGCAATCTTCGCGTTGAATTTCTCATTACTGAAGCCATAGCGCACCGTGGGCGTGATGGAGTAGTTTCGTCCGTCCTCGAAGCGTTTGGTATAGCCCAAGCGCAGGTTGGCCACTAAGCCCTCCACGGTGTTGTATTGCCAGATGCGCGTGATAGGCTCCACAGTGTAAGAGGTGCGCTCAAACGAGTTTCGATAAGAGTAGCCCGTCAAGAAGACGTCTGCCAAGGAAAGCTTATTGTTCTTTCTATCTAAGGAGTCTTTGTAAGGCTTAGACTCCTTGACCACCTGAATGCTATCTTTCTCATGGTAGTCAGACACCTCCTCTTCTGTAAGCGGAACTGGACGTATCTCGTCCCAATAAGCGCTGTCGCGTTTGTTGGAGTTCTCCTCAATGGCCAGCACCTCTTTCTTCTTGAAAAAGGCATCATCGGGCACGCCGTTGGCAGGTACTTGGTCTTTCTTGGCTCTGGGCTGGCGCTTGTGTCTTTTCTCTGGCGCGGGAGGCACTACTACGGCAATAGGTTTCTCAGGCTCGATAACCGGAGCGGTGACAGTTGGTGCGGGTGCGGAAGGCTTCACAAACGAGGCAGGTTGCACACGGTATTTACTGTACACGGCGGTAAAATAACCGTTGCCTTTAAAGCCGTAACCTTCCACGTCAAACGTGAATTTCTGGGACTGCAACACCCATACGTTGCCCGGGGCGGGTGTGAACTGCTGGGTAATGCGCAAGGTGTCCACAAACTCAATCTGCTGGGCCTTGGTCACAAACAGGTTCAGGCTATGGATGCGGTACGAGTCGTCCACAATGTAAATGTAGCCGGTGAACACAGGGTCGTGCCGGCGCTTTGGCGTCACCTTGATGCGGTGCACCAGCTGGCCGTTGTTCTGGGCGCTTCCCATGAGCTCATAGTTGTAAAACAACAGGGCGTTGCCGGCCACCGGCGAGATAAAGCCCCGCTCGTTGATGCCGTTGGCTTTGATGAGGCTCTTGTAGAAATTGATGCTGAAATCTGAGGCGTTGTTGAAGCTGAAGGCCTTGCTGTTCCCGCTCACCTTAGACGAAATCATGCGCTCCCGCATCTTGTTGGGTTGCTTGAAATGCAACTCAGAGACAGACTCAGACAAGTAGATGATGCCCGGCTTCAGGCCCGCCGGCACTTTGATGATGCCCATCACCCGCTTGGGCACATTGATAAGGCGTTGCAGGCCTTTGATATACACATGCGCGCTGTAGGCTTCTACTTCTTTTAAGTGATACTCCCGCTTGGCAATGGCCTGGCGCATGATGCTGTAGGCCGGGTCTTTTCCGTCTCCGCTTATCCGCACCTCGCCCACGGCGTACACATCCTGCTCTAGCTGTACATTAAGTACCACCGGCTCTGGGGTGTCTTTGATTTCCACCGTCCGGCTCTGGCTTTTGTAGCCCACGTACTGGAACACCACCGTGTAAGTGCCCGGCTCTACGGTAAGCTGGTAATTGCCCTGCTCGTTGGTGGTGGACCCGATGGTGGTGCCTTTGATGTAGACCGTGGCAAAGCCCATCCCCTCGCCTTTTTCATCGGTTACCTTTCCTTTTAGAACACCAGCGTGCGCACTTGACAGCGCCAGCAAAGAAAAAAGCAATAACCAGAAGACTCTTGAAAGCAAAACGGTGGGCATAAACACGAAGCGTAAGAAAGAAACATGAAGACTACAGGAGGAACGCAGGAAAACAGGCTATCGGCATATCTAGTATTCAAAATACTTAATATTGTTTCCGTACCAATCCTGGCAACCGCTGAAAAACCTCCCTTGTTTTCTTCTTCTTAAAGATAAGCTAAAAGAGATTGCCAGGAGAAGCCAGCCCGACCGTTTTTGGCCTGTTTTCTGGAAAAGATGCCAAAAACGACTACGCGGTTGCCTGGGCTTCCAAGGCTTCTTTCTTGCGCAGACGCCGGCTGTACTCCATGTTGAGCAAGACGCCCACCAGCACCAAAGCAATGCCCAGATACGAGAACACGTCAAACACCTCCCCGAAGAGCAGGAACCCCAAGCCCAGCGCGTAGAAAATGCCTACGTAATTGAGGCTAGCCACGCGGGCCAACTCCTCGGCCTGGTAGGCTTTGGTCATGTAATACTGCGCCAACTGCGTGAAAATTCCCGTCAAGAACAGCCATACCCAGTCCATGCCCTGCGGGGGCACCCACTTGAAAAGACAAAACACCGCAGAAACCGGCAGGGCCACCAGCGGGAAGTAAAACACAATCACCATGGGGTGCTCGCGCGCGTTGAGCTTTCTAATGGAATTATACGACAAGCCCGACACGAACGCCCCGCCCACGCCCACTAGCAGGTAATAGGTAGAGATGCGCGTGTCCACGCCCTCAATCACCAGCACGCCCGCAAACGAAATCAAAAAGAACAGCCACTGCCAGGGGTGCACTTTCTCCTTCGCTATAAACACCCCCAACAGCGCCGTAAAAATGGGCGACAGGTACTGAATAGTCACCGCGCCAGCCAGCGGAATGTTCTGCAAGGTGGTAAAGTAGAGCATAAGTGCAATCACACCTGTAATGCCCCGGCCCACCAGAATAAGTTTGTTGCTTCCCCAAGGCGCCACGTTCATGTACCTAAGCGTGGCATAGCTCATAGCTAAGGATATGACCGACCGCACCAAAATAATTTCCATGGACGGCAGGTGGGGCAGGTATTTCACGCACACGTTCATCAAGGCAAAGAAGAACGTGGAGAGCAACATGTACTGGGCACCTTTGGTCATGAGGCAGGGGAATTAAGCAGGGCAAAGGTCGGGAGATTTACGGCAAAAGAAGTGCTTTCTACCAAGACATTTCTATTGCTTAACCGACCCCAAGGGTAAACTGTTTTTGCCTACTTTTGGTTAATAGAAAGGGATATTCCCGCTTGTATTTATTGGTTGCCGTGTTCACACCCAAGAAAAAGAAAGTCTACACCAAGAAAGAGGCCCTGCCCAAAATTGCGGCCTATTGCGCCTACCAAGAGCGCACCCAGAACGAGGTGCGCGCCAAACTGCTGGACTATGGACTGGGCTTGGAAGAAGCCGATGACCTGATTATCTACCTGACCCAGGAGAAGTTCCTGGACGAAGAGCGCTACGCCCAAGCCTACGTTCGGGGCAAGTACGGCCTCAAGCGCTGGGGCCGACGTAAAATCATGCAAGGCCTTAAAGCCAAACGCATCTCAGACTACTGCATCAAGAAAGGCCTCCAAGAAATTGACCCCGACAAATATTGGGAGAACCTGCTCCATTGGCTAGAGCGCAAGCACAAAACCGAAGGCGAGCGCAATCCCATGACCCGCAAGCAGAAAATCAACTACTTCCTGCAAAGCAAAGGCTACGAGCTAGACCTGATTAACGATGCCTGGAAGGAACTGGGGGTGGATTGATGTGCTATTTAGTTAATGTGCCGATGTGCTATTTTACTTTTGTCATCCTGAAAGGACTTGTAGGCGAGCTAGGGAGGCATTAGCTAAGTCCAAACTTCGTTTTTGGTCTATTCTACAGGAATTGAGCCAAAAAACAATAGATTTTACTCGAAGCTCATTCACTTACCAACCTGACTAATTATCGCTTTTTAGGAACTGGTGGAGCTTGCATGGTTTCTCTAGGCATGAGGTACACCTTCCGGCCGGTCATGTTCTCTAGCATGGGCTTCAGGATTTTCTCAGCGTTGATGGAGGTCTGCTTTAAAATACCGCTGTTCAGGGCCGCCTGCTTCACATTCTTCTCCGCAAATTTGTATCCCTCGTCCACCAGTTCGGCATCCTGAAAGTAGGTATTCTCCTTGCCAAAGACCTTGGATTCGGTGTGGTTCACGCGGTAATAGCAAATCTCGGGCGCAGGCAAGCTTATATGCAGGGCAGTATCTCCCAAGAACTGCAAGTCAGAAGGCTGAAGTTTTTGCAGATCAATACAGCCCACGGCCTCGCCTGAGACAATCAAGGCAACTTTAGAGTTGGGCAGAAACCGCGACACTTCCTTGCTATATTCCACCACGTCTTTGAAATTATAGCGCACCAGCTCCAGCTTTCCCATTTCCTCAATCTTAGTGAGAATGGTATTGTGCGTCACCTCCACCTCAACATCTCTTTTGCCGGCCAACAGTTCTTTAATAGAACCACTACAGGCGCGCCAGCCTAAGAAGGCCACTAAGAAAATCAAAATCCAGGGAATGAGCTTATGAAGCACGTACAGAAGTCGCATCAGATTAAGTTAAGTTCTAGCCAAGATAAGCGAAAACCACGCCGAAGGTTACATTTCTCTGTTTTCAGGCTGTTTTGGTGAAAACAGCCTGAAAACAGAGAAATGTAAAGGTTAGAAATTATGAATTAGAAATTGACGCATTTCGTCCCCCTTTGAAGGGGGTAGGGGGGAAGATTAAGGTTTTACAACTTGTAACCGCTTTAATGAAAGGAGGGAATCCTTTTCTACCATAATGCGATTTTCCACTTTTTTCAGCAGAAGTAAGTCATCCCCCTACCCCCTTCAAAGGGGGACGAAAAAGCTCCTACTCCATAACCTACACAACTCCACTTTGTCATCCTGAAAGGACCCTGTGGGCAAATTGTAATGGCCTCTCTCAAAAGCAAAGGATATGATTAACGAAGTAAGATGAAGGCAAATTATTCCATTGCCATCGCCCATCTGGTTCGTCCACAAGGTCCTTTCAGGATGACAGAAATTAAAGAGAGCTGTAAGTATTGGAAGAGTTTATTAGTTACTTAGCTCAACAAATCTTCAGTAGGCCATGCCAGTTTATACCGCTCCTTAAACCCTGTCCAGCCTTGCAAACCTCCAGTGTGTACCGCAATTATTATGGTGCCCCTAGCGAAGTAGTCTTTTTCAATCAAATCGAACACACCAAATAGCATCTTGCCCGTGTAGACGGGGTCCAGCAGAACCTGGTGCTGGCGGTAAAACGTTTCAATAAAGTCTAGCAGTTCTGGCGTCTGTTTGGCGTAGCCTCCAAAGTGATAAGCCGTCTGTAGTTCCCAGTTAGTATACCCTCGGCCAGAATAGGCCTGAACCCAATGCGCAACATCGGTTTTCAAAAAGTCACCGCCTTTCAAGGCCGGGAAGCCGATAACCTGTCCCGCTCCTTCAGCACCTGCAATGATGCCTGCCAAGGTGCCGCCCGTGCCAGAAGCCACGCAGAGCACATCCCAAGGTTCCTGTAGTTCGGTCACAATCTCGGTACAGCCTTTGACCGCCAAGAGATTCGTCCCGCCTTCGGGGAGCAAATACGGAGTGGGGATATCTGCCAGTAGCTCTGCCTGAAACGCAGGGTCGTCTTTGCGCCGGTAGTCTTCGCGGGAAAGGTAGCGGAGTTGCATACCGCATGCCGTGGCTTGCTGTAGGGTTGCATTAAGGGGTAAGGTTTCCTCCCCGCGTATGTAGCCGATGGTATTAAACCCGAACTCCTGCCCTGCCGAGGCCACGGCGGCAATGTGGTTAGAGAAAGCGCCGCCAAAGGTGACTAGCGTTTCTGTGTTTTGGACGCTTGCTTCCTGCAGGTTGTATTTGAGCTTTCGCCACTTATTGCCGGGGATGGAGGGGTGCAACAGGTCTTCGCGCAGTACAGCCAGGGTCACCTGTTTCTGGGTGAGCAAAGGGTGTGACAAGTACTGGAGCGGAGTGGTCATGGGTTTGGGATAGACGCAAGAATGCCCCGTTTTTGGCCTAATTCCTCAGAAACAGGCCAAAAACGGGGCACCTCATTGGGTTAAACCGTTTCTGGTTTCCTTCTTTTAAAGGTCACATACACGGCGCCAAACAGTCCTGCTAGCAAGAGCAGAGAGGAGATGAGCGACACGGTGTTACCCAAGGTATACTCTACCGGCTCAAACTTGAACTCAACTGTGTGCTTGCCGTTTGGAATAGGCATGGCGCGTAAAATGTAGTTTACTCTAAAGTGGTCTACCGGCTTGCCGTCCAGGTATGCTTGCCAGCCGTCTTTGTAGTAAATCTCAGAGAAGACCGCTACTCCGTCTTGGGTGGCTTCAGCGTCATATTTCAGGTAGTTGGGTTTGTACTCCGTGAGGGTCATGCGGGAGGCCGAGGCTCCGTACACATGCGGCTTCACGTTCGGGAATTTGGTTACGTCCACGATGGCCTCATTGCCTGGGTCAAAGGTTTTTAGGGTCTCCAGTTCCTCATCTGGTGAATTTACGGCGCGCACGGTCTGTACAAACCAGGCGTTGCCTAAGCTTCCCGGAATCTGCTGTACCGGCTGCTCTTCTTTGCCCGTGATGGCGTAACGGGTGTTCAGCATGTTCAAGACGTTCATGTTGCCTTGGGCAATGTGGTTCTCAATCACATCCTGATAACGGCGCAGTTTAGCGCCATGGTACCCGCCAATAGACTTGTGGAAGTAAGAGGTACGCGCGTCGTTGAACGGATTAGACACGTTGTACACGCGGTAGCTCAAAGACTTGTCGCGCAGAATGATTTCGTCTGCCGTGGTGGGCGTGAAATACGATTTGCTGTAATCTTTCTGGAAGTCTTTGTCGTTCAGATAACGCTTGTCTACGCCCCACAAATCCACCAGAATCAAGAAACCCACAATCAGCGTGGTCACAAGGGAAGACAGTTTGCGCTTGGTGAACATATATAGCGCACCACCGGCCAATAAGATGAATACCAAAGAACGAAGCGCATCTCCACGTAACATCGCTTGACGGTCGGCGCGGATGGCTTGTACCGGGTACTGGTACTGCAACAATTGTTGGTCAACCGGGGCCACGTAATCAAAAATGCCACTGAACACGAAGAAGAAGGCACAAATACCGCCCACAATGCCCAAGGCGATTAAGATTTTCTTCTGTAGTTCTTTTTGGTCAAGGGCCTCGTTCTGGATGACACGGCACAGGGCCAAGATAGCCAACAGCACCATGGTCACCTGCGCAATGACCAAGGCCATGCTCACCGCTCTGAACTTATTATAACCCGGAAGCGCGTCAAAGATGAAGTAGTTGAAACCGGCGAAGTTCTTACCCCACGCCAGGAACAATGACAGAATAGTCGCGCTTAACAACCACACCCACAAACGGCGCGGTGTTACCATCAAGCCTAGCACAAACAGGAAGCAGATGATAGCGCCCATGTACACGGGACCGCCCACAAACGACTGGTCTCCCCAGTAAAACGGCATAGAGGCCTCGCTCAACTGAGCGGCTGGCATGCCTGCCTGGCTCAAGGCGGCGTAGGTTTCTGAGTTCTTCTCCAAAGGACCTTGGCTGGCACCTCCGTAAAAGTTAGGAATGAGCAAGGTCATGCTCTCGCCAATGCCGTAGCTCCACTGGAACGCATATTCGCGGTCCAGGCCGGTGCTGGCTTCGTCTGGGTTCTGCTTCAGTTCTGAGGCCCCTCTGATGGAATATTGACCGTACTCGGCGGTAGTATAGATACGCCCGAAGCTCACGCCCGCGGCCAATAAAGCGCCGATGGCTAGGATGGCGGTACGCTTAAAGAAATCGGCTGTACGGCCTTCTTTGTACCAATGCACCAACTCCACAATGCCAAAGATGAGGACAATCAGGAGCAGGTAATACGTAATCTGCAAGTGATTCACGCGTATGTGCATGGTCAACCCGAAGGCGAACAGCGCCGCGCCCACCCAGAGGTTCTTTCGGTAGGCATGAATCAAGCCCGCCAATACCAACGGCAAGTAGGCAATGGCCAGTGATTTGGTGTTGTGCCCGGCTTCTAAGATGGCGAAGTTGTAAGACACAAACGTATAGGCAATGGCCCCTACCGCCGACAACATCGGGCGCAAGCCCAACACCGCAAACAAGATATAGGCACACAGCAACGTAATGAACACATTGGAAGCCACCAAAGGCAGACCCGCCGTGAAAATGTGGTGCACGTACTGGAACAAGTCACCCGAAAACTGCACGCTTATCAAGTAAGCCGGCATACCGCTGAACATGGAGTTGGTCCAGAGGGCTTCCTCGCCGGTGGCCTGGCGGTAGTCCGCTATCTCTTTGGCCCCGCCCTGAAACTGCACCACGTCATGTTGCATCAGGCTTTTGCCGTCAAAGAAAATGGGTGAGAAATAGGCTACCGTGAGTAGCAAGAAAAACAGAAGCACCAGCAGGTGCGGTAACAGATGGCGATTGAAGTTGAATTTCGCCGGTAAAAAAGAGGCCATAGCGTCTAATAGAAGAAAAAAGCCCGATGCAGAGAGCATCGGGCTTGAAAGATAATCAGTTTATTTTATTTCTTCATAATCCACGTACTCCCCGTCGGGGAAGTCTTTCTTCTGACGCACCTCTTCGGGCACGTAGTCTACCTTTATTTTACCGTTGCCGGGGCTGGCAGAGGCCGTGCCGTGCCCGTTGGCCTGGTAGGCGCGCTGTTGTTGGGCCTGGGCCTGGTACGTGAATTGTTGCGCCTTGCGCATCTGTTTCTGCACAAATAGTTTAAGCGCATACTTGATGATGTACGGCATAATAAACCGCAGTGCAAAACCGATGGCTAAAAGTATAAGGAAGGTTTTCAAGTCTAATTCTGGTTTGGTTTAAAGTAAAAGTCGCCGTCCTGGTAGCTGTCAATCTCATAGGGCGCACACGCAGATAACGTGCGTTGGGGGCTTAACGTGTATACGCCGTAGCCTAAACCGGTTAAAATCTCCACCACTTTCCGGCGGTTCTCAGCTCCGTTGAGTTCTGTCTGAATCAACGGCTTGTGCTTCTTTATAGTTTCCTGCAGGTGGACAAACACTTGGTGCTCATAGCCTTCCACGTCGCACTTGATAAAATGAAGTTGTTCCAAATCTGCGAACAGCTCATCTGGCACGCGCATCTCCACTTCATACGTTTGGGCATACTGCTCTTGCGCCGAGTTCGCAATTTTGGTCATGCCGTGGTGCACAAGCCCATCACGCAGGGGCGTGCCCATCTCAATGGTGGTGTTCTCCCCGCCCAGCGCGAACGGCAACAGCGTGAGGTTGTCTACCCCGCTGGCCCGCACATTGTCTTGCCAGATTCTACCAAACAAAGGCACCGGCTCCACGGCCAGCACTTGCCCCGTTGGACCCGCCAGCTTAGACAAGAAGGTAGAATAGTAGCCCAGGTTGGCGCCAATGTCCAGGCACGTATAGCCCGGCCGAATGATTCTGCGCAGGAAAAACAGTTCTGGGTATTTGGCCTGCCCTCTACCCGAGCCTACCATGATAATGTACATCCGGCTCACCAGACGCAGATAGCCCTCAAACCCGAGCGCCTTGACCAATAGTTTACGAAAGAATTTCACGGGGTAAAGTTCTGGATTCTACCGGGAGAAAACAAAGGGCGACGTTTTTGGCCTGTTTTGGCGGAAATGGGCGAAAAACGGAGATATGACAAATCCTCGAATCAAAATTATTCCATAGATTAACCGCCGGTACCACTCCCTTTCGTTGGTGTAAAAAGGTACATGGATTTCTATATCACAGATTACATATGGCAAAATTTCTTAGTCGTGTTCCAAGTTTTAGAAAAGTGGCATTAGCCTGTAAGCTGCTTTTAACACTTGCGATTCTACTACCTATTGCAAATAATTCTTTCGCACAGGTAAAAAAGCCTTTATTCCAGTACACGGTATCTTTTCCAAAGCCTGCCACCCACACCTACCATGTAGAACTGAAGATGGGTAAACTCCCCCAAGACACAATCCTGTTCAAGATGCCCAATTGGATGCCAGGCTACTACCAGCTTATGGACTATGCCAAGGCCGTTGAAAATCTAGTGATTAAAGATGAGAAGGGTCGAAACATCTCCTTAATCAAGGTCAGGAACAATGCCTGGCGCTTAACGGGCGTAAAGAACAAACCCTTGCTTTTATCTTATGACATCAAAACTGCTAAGCAGTTTGTGGCCAACAGCTATGTTGACAGCGCCCATGCATATCTTATCCCCGGCAACAGTTTTTTGTATGTAGATGGCTTTTTGAACACCCCTATATCTGTTTCTATCCAAAAGCCCGTCAACTGGAAGGATATTGCCACAGGCTTAGAACCTGTTAACGGAAAGACCACCGAATTTACTGCGTCAAACTTTGATATCCTATATGACTGCCCTGTCTTACTAGGCAACCTAGAAGAACTGCCTTCTTTTAATGTGGGTGAAGTGGAGCATCGGTTTATCGGTTACCAAATGGGTGAGTTTGACAAAGTAGCCTTTATGGGCAAACTCAAGAAGGTGGTGGAGGCGGCCGTTTCCGTGATGGGCGACATTCCTTTCAAGCAGTACACGTTTATTGGCATTGGGCCCGGTCAAGGCGGTATTGAGCATTTGAACAACACAACAGTCAGCTTTAGCGGCAAGTCCCTTAACACCGCAACAAGCACCAATAGAATGATGAATTTTCTGGCACATGAATACTTTCATCATTACAATGCAAAACGCATAAGGCCATTGGAATTGGGTCCGTTTGATTATGACCAAGGCAGCAAGACCAATTTGCTTTGGGTAAGTGAGGGGTTTACGGTGTACTATGACCACCTTATTGTAAAAAGAGCGGGCTTGATAGACGCAGAAACGCTTCTCTCTAACTTCAATGACAAGCTGAACGCAGTAGAAAACAACCCCGGCAAACGGCACCAGTCCTTGATCCAAGCCAGCTATAATACTTGGAAAGATGGCCCATTTGGCACCCAAGGAGAAGACCCTAATAAAACCATCTCATACTATGACAAAGGCCCGTTAGTAGGTTTATTACTTGATTTTGAGATACGACAAGCCACGCAGAATAAGAAGTCTTTAGATGATGTCATGCGAACGCTCTACTGGCAGTATTACAAAAAGGAGAGCCGCGGATTCACAGACGCCGAGTTCCAACAGACCTGTGAGACCATTGCAGGCAAATCATTGGCTACCATTTTTGAATATGTCTACACCACCAAAGAGTTAGACTATGCCACCTATCTGGGCTACGCAGGCTTTAAACTGGAATCCAAACCCACTGACGGCAAACAGGCTCAAAAAATAAAAATCACTCGTGAGGCAAATCCCACAGCTCAACAGAAAGCCATCTTACAATCTTGGTTGGGAGAATGACAAATGGCCAAAATCAAGTTAGTCCAAGAGCTCACAAGGTAAAAACTAGGTATACTATATTTAGTAATTGTATATGTGATAAGTCAGAAACTTCCTTTTATAAACAGAAACAACCTTCTTATCTTTAGAATCGGTTTCTTGTAGGTAGTAGCAGATATGGCATTTTTGAGAGAACAGAATCTTCGGCTGAGGAGCCTTGTAGCGGTGATGGGCTGTGTTTTTCTTTTTTCCTGTCAGGAGAAAGGAGAAACGAAGCGGTTTTCCTTGTGGGGAAAGAAGGAAGTACGGCAAACGGTTCCAGTACCGGCTTCATTCACGGCAGACAGTGTGCAGAAGCTGAGCCACCATTTAGACTCGGTGTTCAGGTATTTCCATAAGCGGAGAGGCTTTAACGGCACGGTGCTGGTGACCAAATATGACCAAGTGGTCTACAAAGGCGCCTTCGGGTACGCTGATTTCTACAAGAGAGACACGCTTACGCTTACAACTGCTTTTCAGTTGGCCTCGGTGTCTAAGCAATTCACGGCCGTGGCCATCATGATGCTTAAGGAAGAAGGTAAGCTGAGCTACGAGGACAGCGTACAGCAGTACATTCCAGACTTCCCGTACCACGGCATCACCATCAGAATGCTCCTTACCCATCGGTCAGGCCTGCCTAACTACACCTATTTCAGTGACAAGCTGTGGCCCAACCGCCAGGTGCCCATCACCAACAAAGACGTCTTGAACTTGATGGCCCAGCACAAGCCAATTGCGTACCTCAAACCCAATGCGCGTTTTAATTACAGCAACACCGGCTATAGCTTGCTGGCTTCTATTGTAGAGCAGGTGAGTGAGATGCCCTTCGCGGAGTTTGTGCAGAAGCGTATTTTCAAGCCTTTGGACATGACCAGCTCTTTTACCTACAGTACCAACATGGCGGTGCTCACTGGTAAAATAGCCACTGGCCATACCCGCTACCGCCAAAAACGCACCACCGACTACCTGGACACCGTGTTGGGCGACAAAGGCGTTTTCTCTACCGTAGAAGACCTCTACAAATGGGACCAGGCGTTGTACACTAACAAACTGGTATCTCCTGAAACGCTGGAAGAAGCTTACACCGGTACCTGGCTCAAAAAGAAACAGCATGAAGACTACGGCTTCGGGTGGCGCATAAAGCCTCTGGGGAACGGAGACACAGCCGTGTATCATGGTGGCCTTTGGCACGGCTTTTCTACTTATTTTCTGCGCAATCCCAAAGACCACAGTACCCTCATTGTCTTGAGCAACCTGCCCAACGGAAGCCTGAGCTACTTGAAGGACATTCGGGAGTTCTTATATCCAGCCACTACTGATAGCGCCAAGGCTCAGAACAAGGGAATGGTGGCAAGTGCTAAGAGGTAATTTCTGAAATACTTGAGAGACAAGGCAGTGCCTGGTCTCTACAACAAATTCTAATTTGTGCAGGTATTTATTGGAGGTTAAATTCCTTTAATGCCATGTCTGACAGATTCCGAGACACTTATAGAATTCCGTCTGCGCGTCTGCAAGATTGGGACTATGGGTGGAACGCGGCCTACTTTGTAACCATCTGCACAAAAGATAAACAACACTTCTTCGGGGAGGTTCAAGAAGGAGAAATGGTCTTGTCTGAGATTGGACAATTGGCTCAAGGATTTTGGGAAGAGATTCCAACCCATTTCCCATTTGTTTTATTAGACGCTTTTGTGGTCATGCCTAATCATGTGCATGGGATTGTTTCTATCAGCAAACCATTTGATGGGACTTCAGGTGGCAATGTAGAAATTGGCGATAAGGCAACTGGAGACGCATTGGAGACAAGGCAGTGCCTTGTCTCTACGAAACCAACGCCAGAACTATCTACCATTGGTCAACTGCGATTTCAGAACCAAGGCAAACATACATTGTCTACCATCATCGGCTCTTATAAATCAGCAGTGACAAAATCCGCGCGTCAAACCCATGCAGATTTTGCTTGGCAGTCTCGGTTTCATGACCATATCATTAGAGATGAGAAGGCACATAAAGAAATAGCCCATTACATTTTCCACAATCCTGAGAACTGGTACCAAGACGTATTCTATAAATAAACCGTAGAGACAACGGCAGCGCCTTGTCTCCCACGCATTCCTGATTGTTTCGCTGTTAAATCCCCTTCTTCTCCCCTACCGCCTTCCGCACCGCCGGGGCCACTACCGTTCCCAACAGCTCAATGGCGTGCATGACTTGCGCGTGGGGCATGGTGCCCACGCTGATGTGCAGCAGGAACCGGGTATTCCCGAACAACTCATACTCCCATAGAATCTTGTCAATCACCTGCTGCGGGCTGCCCACCAGCAGAGAACCCTCGGGGCTGCGCATGAGGTCATATTGTTCACGGCTCATACCCGACCACCCGCGCTCCTTGCCAATCTTGCCCATAAGGTAAGCGTAGGGACCGTAAAATTCATCGGCGGCTTTCTGGGAGTCATCGGCTATGTACCCATGCGAGTTGATGGCCAACTGTAGCTTTGGCACGTCATGCCCCGCTTTCTTGTAGGCTTGCTTGTAGAGGTCGGTGAAGGGGACAAACCGTTCAGGGCTGCCGCCAATAATGGCCAACGCCATGGGCAAGCCATATTCCGCGGCGCGTACCACTGAAGCCGGCGTGCCGCCCACCGCCACCCAGATGGGCAGCTCTGCCTGGTACGGTCTTGGGTACACGCCTAGGTTATGGATGGAGGGCCGGTGCTTGCCGGTCCAGGTCACCTTTTCGCTTTTGTTCAGTTGTACCAACAGGTCTAGCTTCTCAGAGAACAGCTCGTTGTAGTCATCCAAGTCCTGGCCGAACAGCGGGAACGACTCAATGAAGGAACCGCGGCCGGCCATAATCTCAGCACGGCCCTTGCTCAGCAAATCCACGTGCGCGAAATCCTGGAACACCCGCACTGGGTCATCTGAGCTCAGCACCGTCACGGCGCTGGACAGCTTGATGTTCTTGGTCTTGACGGCCGCCGCGGCCAGCACCACGGCCGGCGAAGAGACAATAAAATCTTCGCGGTGGTGCTCGCCAATGGAAAAGACGTCCAAGCCAACTTGGTCGGCTAGCTCAATCTCCTCCATAAGGTTGGCCATGCGCTCATGCAGTGGCAACAGCTTGCCCGTGGCCGGGTCTGGGGTATTCTCTACAAACGTGGTGATGCCTATTTCCATAAGGGATGGGTTCAAACGTGCGCGCTACAAAAGGGTACTATGGCTAACGGAACCGAAAGATAAAAGCTTCAGCCACGCAACACACATGCCCGTGGCACCATGGCTCCAAACCATACCAACTATCCACTAGATACCTGCCCAGAAGCAGCCAAAGGCCGTTTCCTTATACCAGACCGTTTTTAACCTCTTTTCACCAAAACAGCCCAAAAACGAAATCACTTTTTGAATGGAAATTCTGCTGCAAATCCGTTAATTTAAATACAAACCAATTAGAAGGACTATGCTGGATATTATCATTGAAGCTCGTAAAGCCTCCCTCGCCCCGGGCATGGACGTGCGGAGAATCCTTCCGTTTAGAATGCGCCGAATGGTAGGCCCGTTCATCTTCATGGACCATGCCGGCCCGGTAGACGTGCAACCGCCGCTGCAGCACAACCTGGACGTGTTGCCGCATCCGCATATTGGCTTGTCTACAGTAAGCTACTTGTTTGGCGGGCAGGTCACGCACAGAGACAGCCTAGGCGTGGAGCAGGTGATTCTGCCCGGCGAAGTAAACTGGATGACGGCAGGAAGCGGCATCTCGCACTCAGAGCGGTTTGAGGACCCCGCCACTTTGGCCGGCGGCAACCTGGAGATGATACAGACCTGGGTGGCCCTGCCCGAGAAAGACGAAGAGGCTGCGCCCGCTTTCCACAACTACAAACCAGACCAACTGCCCATCTTCACCGATACCGGCGTCTGGATGCGCCTCATTGCTGGTGATGCCTACGGCCTCAGGAACGATGTCAAAACCCATTCGCCGCTATTCTATTTGCATGTCCAGCTGGAAACCAATGCCCGTTTTGGCCTGCCCATGGAACACGCAGAGCGCGGTATCTACATTGCCAAGGGTAGTCTGGAGTTGGGCGGCAGAATTTATGGCGCCGGACAGATGCTGGTGTTCAACAAAGGCGTAGACCCAGTGTTGCTGGCCAAAGAACCCACTACCCTCATGCTCCTGGGCGGCGAGCCTTTGGGAGAGCGGCACATCTGGTGGAATTTTGTCTCCAGCCGAAAAGAGCGCATTGAGCAGGCCAAGGCAGACTGGAAGGAAGGACGCATCATCCTTCCGCCAAATGACAACCAGGAGTTTGTGCCCCTGCCTGATGACAAGTCCAAACCCGCCAGCAACGCCCCGGCCCCGCAGGCACTTTCTTAAGCAGCTATTAAATTCAACGTTATCGGCTTAATAAATAGAAGCGCTACTTTCTGGTATATCGAAAAATTTAAGGGCGGCAAAAATCAAGGAACGGGTGGGTATCTACTGGAAAAGCTTCGGCCTTTTACCTAATCAGCTGCGTTTTTGGCTTGTTTTCAGGAAAAAAGGCTAAAAACGGCCTGTCCGCAACTTCCATTGAAAACCGAATAGAGCCCCGCTCCCCTGCTGTAACCAACTCTATCTGTTGGCGTTACAAATAATGACACAGTGCGCACTGTCTTCTTTGCAAGGTAGGTTGATAACCGTAGGAGGTTGTCCAGGGGGTAAGCGAGCGTAGAGGGGTTGGTAAGAAATGTGGGCATGGGATTAACAATTACTAAGTATGCGCCGGCCACTGCGCTTCAATCTGTGGTAGACCATTATTGGGCAGGAACCAACACAGACACAGAGGGCACGCAAGCCCAAAGAGTTTTCCCGTCTAGCTACATTGAGGTGGTGCTGCCCTTGGGTCCTTCCAGAAAAGGCAAGAAAACAATGTCTGGACCCGCTGTGGGCGAAGTGGGCTTTTGGACGGTGCCGCATGCCTTGCCTACTTCAGAGAGCAAAGAATGGTTTGGCATCTGCTTCAACCCAGAGGCCTTGCCGGGGGTGTTTGGGTTGTCTGCGTCTGAGTTGCTCAACCATGCGGGCTCTTGCCAGAAAGAACTGGATGCGTCTTTTTCAACCTTCTGTCGGTCATTGAGCCAGGCCACCACCAACTCTGAGCGGGTGCGCCTGACAGATGCCTATCTAACTACCTTTCTACAAACTGCAGCGCCCAAACCAGAAGCCACTTCTTATGTGCAGACCGCCGCTAGGCTTATCAGGCTCCAGAAATGCCATGTGAGCGTAGAGGGTTTGAGCCAGAACCTGTGCATTGGCATGCGGCAATTGGAGCGCGCCTTTAAAAAAGACCTGGGGCTGACTCCCAAAACCTATATGCGCCTGAGCCGGCTCAGCTCTGTGCTGCAACTCATCTCCCAAAACCCCAACTTACCACTGGCGCAGCTTTCTTACCTGGGTGGCTACTCAGACCAGGCCCATTTTAACCGCGAGTTCAAACGAATGACCGGCGTGGTACCTTCTAAGTATGTGGCGCATCCGCAGGAGTTTCTAACTTTTTAAAAGCGAACTAGCCTGTTACATTTTTCTATAAAACGCGTTTTTGGCCTGTTTTCTAAGAATTAGGCCAAAAACGGAAGCGGGGCTTTGGCTGGGTCTGCAACTAGTTTTTTAACTGGTAGAATGTCGGGTTTGTGCAAGACTTTTCTTGGTGGTGCAGATACCTTTGGCCCCATTCCTTAGTACACGCGCCAGCTGCTATCCTACTGCCTTTCTGTGCAAAAGACGCCCCGTCTCCTTTGCACGCTGTAATGCGTGCTAGAAAAGGATATGCCAAGAGAAGCGGTACACGCTCACCATTGCGCTATACCCTGTCCTTGTTGCCTCCTTCATAACTGCCAACCATTTGCTTGGGCTGGCAGAGGTCACTTATTTCATTTTCCTTGAGAGATAGCCCCACCGGTCCCGTTCCCTCGGGTTTCAAGTACTGTTTTCTTTTCTAACAACAACCTAATCCTTCTTTCTATGAAAAACATATTCGCGCGGGCAAAAACCATTTTTCTGGCGCCTCTCCTTTTCACGTTGTTCTTCTTTGCTGGCTGTGAGTCGCAAGAAGACGTAGCTCCTAGCAACCTCAACCAGAACCTGGCCAAGGGCATATCTTCTACCTATTACGGTCCTACCACCATGCTGTGGGGCGGCACCGTGCGCACGTGGGTAGAGATGATGAACGGCCACCCCACCGCCATGGGCATGGAGATTTCAGAGGAAACCTTGCAGAACCTGCCTCACATGCCCGGTGAGTATTTCCTGAAGCTGCCTGGCCAACTGCACGCCACTGGCATCAAGGCCATTTCCATTGGCTGGAACCCCGAGGGACATGAGCCAGACGGTGTTTACACCCTGCCGCACTTTGACTTCCACTTTTACATGATCAACCAGAACCAGATCATGAAAATTGCTGGCGGCCTAGATGAGGGTGCTTATGATTTGATGGAGCGGGGCGTACTGCCGGCCACTTATGTCTTTGGCCCGGCGCCGTTTGCCGTGCCGCACATGGGCGTACACTGGTCAGACATCACCTCACCAGAGTTCTCACCGGCTGGCTTCTCCAAAACCTTTATCTATGGGTCTAACCAGGACAAGGTTACCTTCTTTGAGCCGATGATCACGCTAGCCTATATGCAGAGCCTTATGGATGACATGCCGGTTTGGTCTAACATACCACAGTTGAACATTGTGGAGGACCCTGGCTACTACCCAACCTCCTATACCCTGGAGTATGACGCTGACCGCGGCGTGTACATCCTTGCCTTGACCGGCCTCACCTTCCGGAACAAATAATCACGCTTGCCCAAATGTAAAAAGCCCTTCTCCAAGTTTTGGAGAAGGGCTTTTTTATGCTGTTGACACTTTCTGGCAAGAGTCGTTTTTGGCCTGTTTCCCAGAAAAGAAGCTAAAAATGAATGGGTAGTTATCTGCCTACTTTTCCCTGGCCCAGACCAATCTGCACGCCAATGGACGGTATGATGGAGATACCGGAGAAGTCCTCGGTTTCGCCTTTCAACAACTCATAGGTACCGTATTTCTGGTAGAACATGGACAGGGACGGCAACAGGTAAATGCGCTTGGCCCCCACCTTGGCGTTCACAAACAGCCCATAAGACGCGAAATCCTGCTTTCTGGTGAGGCCCTCCAGTTTAACCGCTTTGCCGCCGCCTACTTTCTCATACAGCTTGCCCGGTACTAAGCCATATTCCACAAACGTGTGGTTGTACGCCACCCCGAAGGAGATATTCCCGAACTCCTCATCTGGCCCAAACGACCGGCTGAACGTCAAGGGCACCAACACGTCTTTTCTGGCGGCCTTAAACTCCAGCACCGAGCTCAGCTTGTTCAAAAACAGTTTGTCAAAGATGTCTGAGTTCTGGCCCGCGTACTGTACGCCCACACTGCCATACCATCTTTCGGCGCCCGCGTTGGTGCCCGCTTCTGGCCCTAAAAACTGGTAATTGGCATCCAGCACGTGCACGCCAGAGGCGTACTTATAGCCCACGTCTACTCGTGGCAAGACACCATAGCGCACATAAAAATCAAAGGTGGGGCCCACTGGGTCTAGCGAATAGGCAATGGCGGCTTTGGTGGCAGATTTTACCAGCCCGTCATAGTACACAGAGTCGCGGTTGGCCAGGGCTACAATGGCGTCCTCGGTGACGTCTTTCAACTGCCCGATAGGCTCAGAGGCTATATTCCCCCCAAAGTTAGCGCCAGCCTTGAACTGCCCGTGCGGTGTCACGCGCCCCGAATGGATGATGGACCTGGGTGCGGTACAGCTGGTCACGGCCAACAAGCCTACTACTGCAAGTTGTATTTGCCACGAAGCCATTTTCGCTACGTCCGTTAGTTTCTTTACAAAAGGGAATGTCATTGTATCTGAGATTAGAAGAAGTCGTTGAAAGGAAAGCGTTTTCTGGGTGTTGCGGGAAGGTTGCTTTTTGCTTTGTTCAAAGCAGGACAAAGATACACCGCTTCTCCCCTATCTGGTCATGTAAAATAACATTCCCTTGAAATGGGTTTGCGGTAGTGCTTTCTAGGAGTAATGCTTGTTTTTCAGAATCTATCTTGCCGTTAAAGAGGCTTGACTGCATCTAAGCCGCCGTTGTTGGTGTTCTCACCAACGACCTAGACTGCCTCCTAAGCTATAGTGATTTTTATAACCGTTTTTGTGCACGCAGTTGGGTGTTCCTGAGAAGGTTCTTTCTTCCGGTGCCCTTATGCCGCCTCGTTTCATCTTGTCCGCCAAGCGCTCGCGGCCGCAGGGCCCCGTCTTCCCGCCTCGCGCTGTACCAGCTTGTCTCTTCTGCGTAGCATCGCCTTTGACCGGCCAACCAATCCTGCCTTGTTCAACCGCCGTCTTGTCAGAGGTGGCAACCTGCTTAGGCGACTCGCCGGAAAGACTGGATTAGGTGCCAGTAGTATGGCCTTTACTATTTGGATTCCCCCTTGAGGGGCGCGAAAGGGGGTGTTAACTCGAGTGAATAAATAAATCAAATAACAATTGACAATTAGCAATCAACAACCAGTAATTCATTTTCAGGCTGTTTCCCAGAAAACGGCCCAAAAATGAAGCGACGGGTAAGACATTTCTATAAGTGCCGGGGTATGCCTAATTTTGCGGTTCTTGATTTTACTCCATGATGAAATTCTTAAGGCCTAGGCCGTTGCGGGAAAGTGTGTATGCGGCCTTGCTGCTCTCGCTGGGGCTGGCCATGCTGTTCTATACTATTTGCCGGGTTCTGTTCTTTGTGTTTAACCAAGGCTTCTTTGAGGAAACGTCGTTCTCAGACTTGCTGTATTTGATGCTGGCGGGCTTGCAGTTTGACCTCTCGGCGGTGTTGTACACCAACGCACTGTTTCTGGTGCTCATGATTCTGCCGTTCCCGTTCAGATACCATCCTGTCTATAGAAAGGTGGTGAAATGGGTGTTTTTGGTGTGCAATGCCATCGGGATAGCTTTTAACAGCATTGACTTTGTATACTATCGCTTCACACTGCGGCGTACCACGGCCAGCGTGGTGCAGGAGTTCGGGAATGAGAACTGGGGTAAGTTTGCGACTAGCTTTCTAGTGGACTTCTGGTACGTACCCGTGATCTGGATTGCGCTGGTAGTGGCCTTGGCTTGGCTGTACAACCGCATTGAGTTGGTTCGGCCCAAGAACCTCAACCCTTGGTATTACTATCCATGGCACACGGCGCTTATGTTGCTGACGGTGGGTTTGACCATTGTGGCCATTAGAGGCGGCATTCGGCACAGTACGCGGCCTATCACCTTGAGCAACGCAGGTCAGTACGTGGAGCGTCCGCAGGAGATGTACATCGTGCTCAACACGCCCTTTTCGGTCATCAGAACGCTCAACAAACCTACCTACCAGAAGATTACGCACTACCAGGAACCCGAGCTGTCACAGCTGTTCAATCCTATTCATCAGCCGGCGGACAGCGGGCAGTTCACGCCTAAGAACGTGGTGGTGATTATTTTAGAGAGCTTCGGGAAGGAGGCCATTGGCGGCTACAACCAGCACCTGGAAGACGGCAAATACACGGGCTTCACGCCGTTTATAGACTCCTTGATGACGCAGAGCAAGGTCTACTGGAACTCGTTCGCCAACGGAAGGCGGTCCATTGACGCGCTGCCCAGCGTGCTCACGGGTATTCCCAGCGTGCAGGAGCCCTTTGTGCTCACACAGTACGTCAGCAACACCTTGCCAAGTTTGCCGCGCACCCTGCGGGAGAAAGGCTACCAGACCTCGTTCTTCCATGGCGCACCCAACGGCTCCATGGGCTTTGACGCGCTCATGAATTTGATGGGTGTGGAGCAGTATTACGGCATGACGGAGTATGGCAAGCCCGAGGACTTTGACGGCATGTGGGGCATCTGGGATGAGGAGTTTCTGCAGTTCATGGCGGGCAAGCTGAGCACGTTTAGGGAGCCGTTCATGAGCGCGGTGTTTACCACCACTTCGCACCACCCGTACCGGATACCGGACCGCTACAAAGGCAAATTCAAGAAGGGACCGTATGAGATTTTTGAGTGTATAGGCTATTCAGACATGGCCCTGCGCAAATTCTTTGAGACGGCCAGCAAAGCGCCTTGGTTCAAGAACACCTTGTTTGTGATTACGGCAGACCATTCGGCCACGTACACCTATTACCCAGAATACCAGACGGCCTGGGGAAACTTTGCCGTGCCCATCATGTTTTACGCGCCCGGTGACCCTGGTTTTAGAGGCGTGGAGAAAGACCGCGTGGTACAGCAACTGGACATCATGCCCACGGTGCTGGGCTACCTCAAGTATGACAAGCCCTACTTCTCCTTCGGGAAGAACATGTTGAACCCCACCGAGGGCAATTTTGCCGTGAACTACCAGGGCGGCTATCAATGGACCGAGGGCGAGTATCTGCTGCAGCATGACGGTGCCAACGCCTTGGGTCTTTTCAATTACCGCGAGGACAAGTTCCTTAAAAAGGACTTGAAGGGCACCCTGCCTGAGATTCAGACGCCCATGGAGCGTAAGCTCAAAGCCTTTATCCAGCAGTACAACAACCGAATGGTGGATAACAAACTGACGGTCAACAGCAGCAAGTAACCTACTTTCTTTTTTTGGCTGTTTCTCAGAAATCAGCCCGAAAACGAAGGCGTTTCTTGAAGCAAATCTGCCTTTCTACAAAGGTCTCTAAACAAGTGCCTCTTTCTCAGTGTTTACCGTAGATACAAACATCATTCTACCTGAACATTATGAAAAAAAACCTATCAACTACTTTCGCCTTGCCCTTCTGGAAGTCGGGTTGGGCAACCCTTGCGCTTGGCGCCATTTTATTCACCGCCTGTGAACCCAAACGCACGGTAGACAGTGAAGCCGGCGCACGTGACGAGGCCAAAGACGCCGCAGGCATGGACACCGAAATACTTCCTGCGGATACCGGTTCCCAGGCAGTGACCACAGACACCAGCATGGTACGCCTGAAACCAACCGGTCCTAAACCAGCCTGGGGTTCTACTATCACGCCGCCCATGCAGGCCGTCATGGAGAAACTGGCGAGCTACGGGTCCAAACCTATTCCGCAGTTGACGGCCGCCCAGGCCAGAACCAATCCTACGCCCACCACTGCGGTCATGGACCTGATGAGGGAAAATAACATTAAGATGCCGCCCAGCAAGGTAGATACCGTGGGCAAGATGATTCCGGTGCAGGGTGGGCAGATTCATGCGCGCGTCTACACGCCTAAAACCGGCAAGTCGTCGTATCCGGTCATTGTCTACTACCACGGCGGGGGCTGGGTCATTGCCGATTTGAACACCTATGACGGTTCTGCCAGAGGCTTAGCCGAGCAAGCCGATGCCATTGTGGTATCCGTGGCCTACCGCCAGGCGCCTGAGCATAAATACCCAACGGCCCACAACGACGCCTTTGCCGCCTACAAATGGGCACTGGCCAATGCCGCCTCCATGAAAGGCGACCCTAAGAAAGTGGCTGTTGTGGGGGAAAGCGCCGGAGGCAACCTGGCCGCCGCCGTGAGCATGATGGCCCGCGACCAGAAAGTACAGATGCCGGTGCATCAGTTGCTGGTCTACCCCATTGCCAGCTACAACACCACCTCGCCGTCTTACCAGAAATACGCCAAGGCCAAGCCGCTGGACAAGCCCATGATGGAGTGGTTCTTCAAACAGTATTTGAACAGCCCAGCAGATGGCAAGAAGCCTTGGATTGACCTGGTGAACGCCAACCTGAAAGGCCTTCCGCCCACCACCATCGTGGCGGCTGAGATTGACCCTCTGGCCTCTGAGGGACAGACCCTGAACGACAAGCTGAAAGCCGCCGGCGTGGAGACCGACTATCAGAAATATGATGGCGTCACGCATGAGTTCTTCGGGATGGCTACCGTACTGCCCGAGGCCAAGAACGCCCAGGCCCAGGCTGGCATGGCGCTCAAGCAAGCCTTCAACAAATAAGCCATTTTTAAGCTAAATCCTGGAAAACAGGCCAAAAACGCTTCGGCGGGGTTGGCCTGTTTTCTTTGGTAGGCCCTAGTAAATAATCTGACTTTCTTTCTGGTTTCTGAAACCATACCAGCACAACAATTGTATATACAATAGTTATAGTTACTTTTGCAACAGATGAACCTGGAAGACGAAATAAAACAGAAATCCTTTACCAGTCCGTATCACCGGATGGCCGTGAACATCATGTTCACCGGTAACTGGCTGCACAAGGAGTTGGCGAGCACGGTACGTCCGTTCGGGGTTTCTTTGCAACAGCACAACGTATTGTCCATTCTGCGGGGCCAGCACCCAAATCCGTGCATGTTGGGCGTCATCCAAGAACGCATGCTGGACCGTGAGTCCAATGCCACACGCCTGGTAGACAAGCTTTTGGAGAAAGGGTTAGTTAGCCGTTGCCAGTGCCCTGACAACCGGCGCAAGGTGGACATTGTGATTACCGAGAAAGGTTTGGAGCTCTTGAAGCAGATTGATTCTGTGATTAAGGACTTCCAAAGCAGATTCGGGCATTTGACCGAAGAGGAAGCAACCCTATTGGGCAACCTGCTGGACAAAGTGCGCCAACGCTAATATTTTTTTATCCATATACTTGTATACACAACTTTTGTTCGTACATAAATTTTAACAAAATGAATACCCAACCGCTTTTAACCCCATACAAATCAGATTTCCTGGACCTACGCAACCGCCTGGTGATGGCGCCCATGACGCGTAGCCGTTCTACCAACCCAGAGAACGTAGCTACAGAATTGACCGCCAAATACTATGCGCAGCGTGCCAGTGCCGGTTTGATTGTTTCTGAAGGGACGCCAATCAGTGCCAAGGCCATTGGCTACATCAACGTGCCGGGCATTTACACAGACGCGCAGGTAGAAGGCTGGAAACTGGTCACTGACGCCGTGCACGCCAAAGGCGGAAAAATCTTCGCCCAGTTATGGCACGTGGGCCGCATGTCGCACCCAGACTTTCATAACGGCGAGTTGCCGGTAGCGCCGTCGGCGGTGAACCCCAATGACAAAGCCTATACCCCGCAGGGTTTCAAAGACACCGTAACGCCCAGAGCGCTGGAAACGTTTGAGGTGAAAGCCATTGTGCAGGACTTCAAGAACGCCGCCGCCAACGCTGTGAAAGCAGGGTTTGACGGCGTGGAGATTCACGCTTCTAACGGCTACCTGTTGCACCAGTTCTTCAACAGCCAGACCAACGTGCGTACCGACGAATACGGCGGGTCTGTAGAGAACCGCGCCCGCATTCTGTTTGAGGTGCTGGATGCCGTGAAAGAAGTCATTGACCTGAGCAAAGTAGGCGTTCGTCTGAACCCTTCCATGCACGGCGGCTTCGGGATTGAATTGACAGAGGACGCCCCTGAGCAGTTTGAGTACATCATCTCTAAACTGAACGACTATTCCCTGGCCTACCTGCACCTGACAGAAGCCGGTGCCAAAGCCCGCGAATTGCCCCACGCCATCAAAGAGGTGGCCCAGCATTTCAGAGGAATTTACAAGGGCACGCTGGTGACCAACGGCGGCTACACGCAGGAGAGCGGCAACAAGGTCATTGAGGCAGGCCACGCAGATTTAGTGGCCTACGGCGTGCCGTACATTGGCAACCCAGACTTGGTAGAGCGCTTCGCGCAGCACGCACCCTTGAACCAGGCAGACCCTAACACCTTTTATAGCCCAACCGGCGAAAAAGGCTACACAGATTATCCTGCTTTGGCAGAACTCTCTGAGACTAAATAAGTACATACCTATATCACTGCATATATAAGAAAAGGCCGCGCTGTTAGTGCGGCCTTTTTGTTTTTGGCCTCTTTTCCAGAAAACAGGCTGAAAACGAAAGTAGTATCATCGTCCTTATGTAGGCTAAATAAATAACACACCTAATGTCATCCTGAAAGGACCTTGTGAGCGAACTAGAAAAGCGGTTAGGAAATGCTATAACAGCATGCCCACCAAGACCCTTTCAGGAGGATAAAGAAGTAGATGTCTATTTTTCTCTTTTCCCGCTCTTGCTCATTTCATTAGCAGTCAGATAATCCGTAATTTTAAGGCTGTGTTTGAGACTGAGGCGTCCATGAGTTCCCCTTCCCCATCTTTTGCAGTTGTGCACCTGTTTTCTACCGGCTCCTACAGCCGGAAGCAGGGCTTGCTGCAGGTGGGAATTCTGTCCTTGCACAGAGGCCAGAGCATGCTGAAGGAGTGGTTCATCAACCCAGAGGTGGAGTTCGGGCGGAGCGCCTACCAGCAGTCCAAAATAAGTAAGGAGCAGGCCAAAAACGCGGAGACCTGGGCCGAGCAAAAAGAAGAAATCCAAGCCTACCTAAGCACCTTCACGCACGTCTTTTACTTTCAGGAACGCCATGAGCAGGCTTGGCTCAAGCACCACGTGGTGGCGTACATGGACCATCCGCCGGTCCTCGCAGATTTGGCCTTGCTGTCGTCGTATTTTCTGCCGCACTTGAATTTGATGGAGATGGCAGATCTAGTGGCCTTATCCAGCGCGGCGCAGAAAAAACCGGCCTCCCTTCCCATGCACGGGGCCTTGGCTGCCTTGCACGACCAGCTCTACCGGCTCATAGAAGTCCTGCTGCAAAACATTGCCAGCACCCCGGAAAACGAGCAAGGCCAGCCTACGCTCTTCATGCAGTTATTGAGCCAGGTGTTGGCTTTGGGGTCCTTGCACACGGCCAGCGCGTGGCGGGCCTTGCTGGTGGCTACTGAGTCTGTGGAAGCAATGGAGTCACCTAACATGGCCTGGCTCACCCCGCCTGCTACGGTAGAGACGCCAGTCTTGCCTTTCCATTTGCGAAGTCTGTTTACTAAATGGTTGCCCACGGTGCCCGAAGCGCCCACAGTCAAACCAAGACCGGACATTCTTCCGCCTAACAACAAGAACATTCAGGATGCTTTGCAGGCCTGGTACCACCGGTATGACTTGCCGGAGCGCTACCCGCAGATGCAGTACTCCTTGTTCTGCAACAAGGCCATTGCGGGCAAAGGAACCTTCGCGGCAGAGGCCGGGACCGGCACCGGCAAAACCATGGGCTACCTCATTGCCGCCGCTGAGCTTCTGCGCCTGAACCCCGGCCGGAAAGTAGTGGTGGCCACGGCTACCAAAAATCTGCAGGAACAGATTGTACAAGGCGAGATTCCAAGACTGCGCTTCAAAGAAGGTTTGCACGCGCACCTACGCCCGGCCATTGTCAAAGGCAAGAACAACTACCTGTGCCTGTCTGCCTTGCTCAACATTTATGACGAGCTGGTGGTGCAGGGCAAAGGCTACATCAAGGAAGGGTTGAGCTGGCTGTACCTGGTCATGCGCGTATACTATACCCAGGGCGAGATTGAAGAGATTCCGCAGAACATACGGGCAGTCTTGCCAGATACGTCCAGGTTGTTAGCCGAGGCCAACGCCCAGGAAGTCTGCGTACCCCAGCTGTGCCATGAGCCAGCCAAGTGCACGTATGCCCGTCACATGGAGCTGGCCTACGCCGCCGATATCATCGTGACCAACCACCACAAGCTATTGCAGTTCCCACCCAAGCTCACCGAGCTCATCAAGCACTGCATCATTGATGAGGCCGACCAGTTCCCCGACAATGCCCGCCACGCCTTGAGCACCGGCTTCAACCTAGGCATGCTGGAGGCGCGTTTGTTGCGTCCTTTGCTGGGCACCAACATGCGCAAGGGCTTCCTGGACGTGGTAGGCGACCGCGTGCTCAAAGGCTTCGAGACCGAGACGGCCTTGCTGGTCATGGACGAGATTGACTCCATCTACCGCGACTGCCAGACTGTGAAAGAAAGCAGCGACCGCTTGCAGGCCTTGCCCATTCCGAACGGCGAACAGCGCTGGCAGGAAGACGTGTCTTTTGAGGAAAAAGGCAGGTGGGTGACCAGAAACTACAGCGCAGATATTGAACAGACCTTACAGGAATTGCGCACGGCCATTCAGTTTGTGGCTGGCAAGCTGGAACGCATCCACAAGTTCCTCAAAAAGCCCGATGACAAGACCTACGGCCGACTAGAGACCTACCGGGAGAAAGCCGCTGAGTTCGCGGACACCCTGCAAAAAATCACCAGTGACTTCCCTAGCCGAAAATGGATTCATGTGCTGGAGAAAGGCAGTCAGTATTGGGCCGTGAGCAAGGTGCCGTACTATCTGCAATATGAGATGGAGACCTTGCAACAGGCCTATCCAAGTTTGCTCTTCACCTCGGCCACACTGTACGTAGCCAGTTCCACGCAATACTTCCGGAACCAGCTAGGCCGAGCCGAGCCTTTTGATAAAGAGATTCGGCAGTTGTCGCCGTTCAACTATGAACAGCAGGAACAGGTGCAGGCCGTGGTACCCGCCTTCATTCCATGTTTTGACTACAAGATGCCGCCCGCTGAGAAACAGGCTTGGCACCAGACCGCCATGGAGACCCTGCTTAAATGCATTGTAGCTTTGAACGGCAGAACCCTGGTGCTCTTCACCAGCCGAAGAGACATGGACGCCGCCTATAACTGGCTCCATACTAGATTGCCGGCCTATGACATTGAACTGCTCCGGCAGGAAGGCACCAGCCTCTGGGAGATTCGGCGGTTCCGGCAAGAGGAGCATTCCGTGTTACTGGGGTTAGACCGCATGTGGTCGGGCGTGGATTTTCCGGGGGTGACGCTGTCGCAGGTGATTGTCTTTAGGTTGCCCAATCCGTCCATCAGCAACCCGTTGGTGGCGCACCGCAAAGAAGTGGAAGGCGGTATGTTCTGGGGCAAGTTCTATTATCCAGCCAGTCAGCATAAGTTGCGGCAGGGCTTCGGGCGTTTGGTGCGCCGGGAGAAGGACAAAGGCGCGTTCGTGATTCTGGATTCCAGGGTGGTGCATTCCTCTACCATGAACCACTTCAGGACCGAGTTGCCTGTGGAGATTGTGCCCTTCCAAACTGAGAATGAGTTGCAGACGTGGCTGCTGGAGGATTTGCTTCCTTCCTTGAAGCTGTATTCAGAATGGGAGCGCCGGCAGGTTTCCTTGAATCCGTCAGTAGAGCCGTAGTCAGTTCCCAGGCACATCGTTCTTGACTTGTTTTGCGGAAAAGAGGCTAAAAACAGCTTGCCTTTTCAATCTAAAATGACGCAACCCTCTCCCCATACTTGCCCTTGCCAAACGCAGATTCTCCCCTTGAGGATTGCCCAAACGAGAGTTTGAGGCAGCGAGCGGTAGCTCTGTAGAGGGGTGTTTACAATTGCCTTTTTATTCCACACACAAACATTTTCATTTGCTTCGTAAGCATTGAAAGTAATGATTCTGTACTTCTACCTCTTACAGAGAAAACTATATAAATTGGTTATTGCAGGGACAAGGCAGTGCCTTACCTCTTGCGCATCAACTTCTTTGCTGGAATTAAGCTGCTGATGTAAACACCCCTCTACAGAGCTACCGCTCGCTGCCTCAAACTCTCGTTTGGGCAATCATCAAGGGGAGAATCTGTGCATAGCCAGCCCTTCTTAGTTGCCTAGATTACATTTATCGAAATCCGTTTTTAGCCTATTTCCCAGAAAACAGACGAAAAACAGCGGCAACACACCCTTTTGGAAAGGCTCCTTCAGCGTAGCTTCCATCATAGTCAAACCACGCCAGCAGAATTATTTTAGCCAGAAAACGCAGGTTTCCTCACTTTTTCCGGGGGTATTAAAGTTTCTCCGTTAACTTTGGGCAATTTATACATACCCCATTGCCATGCCCAAAGATCAATCCATCAAGTCTGTCTTAATCATTGGTTCTGGTCCTATTGTCATTGGACAAGCCTGTGAATTTGACTACTCCGGCTCGCAAGCCGCCCGTTCTCTGCGCGAGGAAGGGATTGAGGTCACCCTCATCAACTCCAACCCGGCCACCATCATGACCGACTCCATCACGGCAGACAACGTCTACCTGTTACCGCTGGAGAAAAAGTCGATTGTGCAGATTCTGGAAAAGCATAGGATTGACGCGGTGCTGCCTACCATGGGAGGACAGACCGCGCTGAACCTGGCCATTGACTGTGACAAAGCCGGTATCTGGAAAAAATACGGCGTGAGGATGATTGGCGTAGACATTGGCGCCATTGAGACCACTGAGGACCGTGAGAAATTCCGTCTTTTGATGATTGAGCTGGACGTGAATGTCTGCAAAGGCCACACCGCCACCTCGTTCCTAGAGGGCAAGGAGATTGCCCAGGAGATTGGCTTCCCGCTGGTGATACGTCCGTCGTTCACCTTGGGCGGAACCGGTGGTGGCTTTGTGAACACCCCAGAGGAGTTTGACGCCGCCTTGACCCGCGGCCTGCATGCCTCTCCCACCCACGAGGTACTGGTAGAGCAAAGCATCATGGGCTGGAAGGAATACGAGCTGGAGCTGTTGCGCGACAACATCGGCAACATCATCATCATCTGCTCCATTGAGAACTTTGACCCGATGGGCATACACACCGGAGACTCCATCACGGTGGCCCCGGCCATGACCCTGCCAGACACGGTCTACCAGCGCATGCGCGATTTGGCCATCAAGATGATGAACGGCATCGGGCAGTTTGCCGGCGGTTGTAACGTGCAGTTCTCGGTGAACCCAGAAGATGACACCATCATCGCCATTGAGATTAACCCGCGCGTGAGCCGCTCCTCGGCACTGGCCTCCAAAGCCACGGGTTATCCAATTGCCAAAGTAGCCGCCAAACTGGCCATTGGCTATAACTTAGATGAATTGCAGAATTCCATCACCAAGACCACCTCGGCGTTCTTTGAGCCCGCACTGGACTACGTGATTGTGAAGATACCGCGCTGGAACTTTGACAAGTTCAAGGGCGCCAACAAAACGCTGGGCTTGCAGATGAAGTCTGTAGGCGAGGTGATGGGCATTGGACGGACGTTCCAGGAGGCTTTGCAGAAGGCCTGCCAAAGCCTGGAGATTAAGCGCAACGGACTGGGCGCCGATGGCAAGGAGAAAACCAACTATGACCAGCTCATGGACAGTCTGGCCAACCCTAGCTGGGACCGCCTGTTCACCATCAAAGACGCCATGAAGTTTGGCGTAGCCTCCAGCACCATCCATAAAGTAACCAAGATTGACCCGTGGTTTTTGCAGCAGATTGAAGAGCTGGAACTTACTGAGCGCGAAATCCTGAAATACCACATTGACAACATCCCGGCAGACCTCATGCGCACCGCCAAGGTGAAAGGCTTCGCCGACAGGCAGCTGGCCTACCTGCTGCGTTGCAAGGAGAGCGAAGTGCACGACAAGCGCACCAGCATGGGCATTACCCGCGTGTTCAAGATGGTGGACACCTGCGCCGCCGAGTTTGAGGCCCAGACGCCGTACTTCTACAGCACCTTTGACGGCGAGAACGAGAGTATTCCTTCTGACCGCAAAAAGGTGGTAGTGCTGGGTTCGGGCCCTAACCGCATTGGCCAAGGCATTGAGTTTGACTACTCGTGCGTGCACGGCGTGTTGGCCGCCCGCGAATGTGGCTATGAGACCATCATGATTAACTGTAACCCAGAGACGGTGTCTACAGACTTTGACATCTCTGACAAGCTCTACTTTGAGCCGGTGTTCTGGGAGCACATCTATGACATCATTCTGCATGAGAAACCAGAAGGTGTGATTGTCCAATTAGGCGGACAGACCGCCTTGAAACTGGCCGAGAAACTGACCCGCTTCGGGATTAAAATCATGGGTACCACCTATGAGAGCCTGGACTTAGCCGAAGACCGCGGCGCCTTCTCTACCCTGTTAAAAGACAACGACATCCCATACCCGCCGTTCGCGAGCGTGACCTCCGCTGAGGAAGCCTTGGAAGTGTGCAAGGATCTGAAGTTCCCGCTCTTGGTGCGCCCTAGCTACGTGTTGGGTGGCCAGAACATGAAAATTGTCATCAACGAGAAAGAACTAGAGGCGCAGGTACTGGACATCTTAAAAGACAGCCCGGGCAACCATGTACTCCTAGACCATTTCCTGGACCGCGCCATTGAAGCCGAAGCCGATGCGATTTGTGACGGCGAGAACGTGCAGATTCTGGGCATCATGGAGCATATTGAGCCGGCCGGTATTCACTCAGGAGACTCGTATGCGGTGCTTCCGCCGTTTGACCTGAGCGAGAACGTGATGAACCAGATACGCGAGTACACCAAGAAGATTGCCCTGGCACTCAACACGGTGGGCCTCATCAACATCCAGTTCGCCATCAAGAACGAGATTGTCTACATCATTGAAGCCAACCCGCGCGCCAGCCGCACGGTGCCGTTCATTGCCAAAGCCTACGGCGAGCCGTATGTGAACTGGGCCGCCAAAGTGATGCTGGGCGCCAACAAGGTCACAGACTTTACCTTCAACCCGAAGCTGGACGGCTACGCCATCAAGGTGCCGGTCTTCTCGCACAGCAAGTTCCCGGAAGTAAACAAGGAGCTTGGACCCGAGATGAAATCTACCGGTGAGGCCATCTACTTCATTGACAACCTGGAGGACGACTATTTCACTAAGATTTACTCTGAACGCAACCTGTACCTGAGTAAGTAATTTGTGCGTTGCACGATAATCAAAACAGAAAGGCCGCCCCATAATGGAGCGGCCTTTCTGTTTTAGTAATAATTCAACTGTAGAGACCAGGCACTGCTTTGTCTTTGGCAGGCATTTCCTTCTAGTCCGGTTTTGGCCTACTTTCCAGAAATCAGGCCAAAACCGGAATTTTAAACCTAGGCCTTCTGCTTCTTGGTAGGCACTACTTGTTTCTGCTCAAACTCCTCAATTTCTCCCCTCTGCAGCCTACCTAAATACTCACTGGAGGCGGCCAGAACTTTAGGCGCCAAGACTAAGGCGCAGGTCATGGTAGGAATGGCCATGAGTGCGAAGGCAGTGTCTACTAAATTAATCACTGAGGTGAGCGTCACCACTGATCCGATGATGATGGTGAGGATGTAGAAGTAGTCGTAGAAACGGCGGTACTTAAACCCGAACAGGTAGGTAAAGCACTTGGAGCCGTAGTAGCAGTAAGAGAACAGGGCCGTAAACGCAAAAATAAACACGCAGATCACCAGAAGATACTTGCCTACGTGCGGCATGGCGGCACCAAAGGCCTCTGAGGTCATAGAGACCCCGTTGCCCGTGTTGGTGTCCCAGACACCAGTCACCAGAATAGCCAGGCCGGTCATGGTACATACCACAATGGTGTCAATGAAAGGTTCCCACATAGCCACCAGGCCTTCACGCACGGGCTCATTGTTCCGGGACTCGCCGTGCATCATGTCGGCGGTGCCAATTCCGGCTTCATTGGAGAAAGAGGCGCGGCGGGCACCCATGATGATGATTTGAATCACAGAGCCTCCCAGCACGGCTTTGCCAGTGAACGCGTCTTCAAAGATGAGGGCGAACATGCCAGGCACCGCCTCCAGGTTAGAAAACACAATGTAAATCACCGACCCCGAGAATAACACCACCATAAACGGCACCAGTTTGGTAGCCACCGCGGCAATCCGCTTTAAGCCTCCAAACAGAATAATGGACACCAGAAATGCGAAGGCCATGCCCATCAAAAGGTTAGAGACAAACAGGTTCTCCTCTCCCACCACTCCACTGGGTTTTAAGAGGACATCGGTTAAAATCTGCGTCAGCTGGTTGGCCTGAAATAGCGGCAAGGTGCCAAACAGACCGGCACCGGCAAACAGGATGGACAAGGGCTTCCATTTCTTGCCTAATCCTTCGGTCACTATGTACATGGGCCCGCCCTCTACCTCGCCTAGTTCATTGCGGCCCCGGTACATGATGGCGAGCGTGCAGGTAAAGAACTTGGTGGCCATACCCACCAGGGCGCTTATCCACATCCAGAACAAGACGCCCGGTCCGCCCATGGCAATGCCCACGGCCACGCCACTGATACTGCCCATGCCAATGGTAGACGCCAAAGCGCCGGCCATGGCCTCAAAAGGGGTGATCTGTCCGGCGGCATTAGGGTCTTGGTATTTGCCCCGTATCACCGCAATGGAATGTTTCAACATCCTGAACGGCACCAACCGGCTGTAGAGCATGAGAAACAACCCGCCTCCCATCAATAAAATCAACAAAGGCATTCCCCAGGCCAGACTGCTGGCCTCGGCTAAAAAAGCATCTATTTTTTGCACGTGAATTCTGTTAAATAAGTAAAGCCGCTTTAGAAAGCAGGGCGCAAAAGTAAGCGCCGTTTTTGACTTATTTTCATGAAACGAGGCGAAAAACTAAAATCTCTATAGATTTAGTAGAGATTGTAAAATCAGTAACAAAACATCCCTTTTGCTATTCCAAGCAAATAACCAGAGTAACTCACTGAGGGAGAAAATCTTATAAGTTTTCAAGTAAACATTCAGGAGAGAAAACGTGCTTTTAACTCAGGGGTAGGCAGTAGGCAGCTTTCCTGTTGACCAAACCACCGGTAGCGGTTTCTGGATACAAAGTCATACACGGCATCTCGTAGAAAGGAAGGCACTACTACCAAGGCGTACGTCCAGGACCAGGCTCCATGCAAGCGGCGGGCAATGCGCAGCGCGGCGGTGGACTGCTTATAAAGCCTCCCGTCCTCCAGAAGCAGCACCGTCTGGAAGTTCTGGGTGTGCAGGCCGTGCTCTTTTAGGATCTGCTGCCCTAGTTCAGATTGCAAGGCGGCAAAATGGAAACGGCCTGCGGGGTCATGTTGAATGACAAACTGTACAAATCCGTTACAAAGGTTGCAGACGCCGTCAAACAGGATGGTGGTGGGCAGGGAAGCTTGCATAGAAAAAGGTAAGAGAACCTGCGGGAAATACGCATTGCCCCGGGCTTGGTTGAGTTCTTCCAAAGAACCGACTTTTTGGGCAAAGAATAAATTTCAGATAAAATATAGCACCTTTCTGAGAATAGGTCGTAAAAGAGGATTCGTAACCTAAAACCAAATCAACATTATACACTTAACCTGTCAAAGACTATGAAAAAGACATTTTTAAACGTGTTCGCAGCAGTCGCTTTTGTAGCCGCTTCAGCACTTACTTCTTGCTCTGGAAGCACTGAAACCACTACAGACACAACCTCTACAGATATGTCTACTGAGACTGGTACTACAGACGGCACCACTACGGGTACCACTAGCACCACCACCGGTACTACTACAGGAACAACCACAGGCACTACAACTGGTACCACTACGGGTACTACCACCGGTACTACTACTGGAACCACAACAGGAACTACCACTGGTACAACTACCGGCACAACTGGTACCACTACAGGCACTACTACTGGTACCACCACCGGCACTACTACTGGAACCACCACTGGTACTACTACTGGTCGCTAAGCACTCCCTGTTCTGTTAAAGAACACTTTGCATAAAGCAGAAAAGGCAAAGCCGTTTGGTTTTGCCTTTTCCATTTCCTGCCACGCTACCTCCTATTGACCATGCACCTTCTACAGCAGTATTTGCACCGTGTGTTTTACGCTGATACCCGCGCCCTGTCCCTTATGCGCATTTGGGTGGCCAGCGTCCTGCTTCTAGACATCCTCACCCGGGTCACCGACCTAGAGGCCCATTATTCCAACATGGGCATTCTGCCCCTGCACACCCTGCACGCCAACGCCTGGAACCAGTACTACTTCTCCCTTCACACGCTGAGCGGCCTATGGCAGTTCCAAGCGGTGTTGTTTGCCATTGCGGCGGCAGCGGCCATAAGTCTAATGTTAGGCTATAAAACGCGCTGGGCTACGGTCATCTCCTGGCTTCTACTGCTGTCCATTCAAAACAGGAACCCGCTCATCACCCAGTCCGGTGATAGTCTTTTGCGCATGCTCTTGTTCTGGGGAATGTTCCTGCCTTGGCACCGCCATTATTCCCTGGATGCAAGAAAAGCCCTAAAAACAGAACCAGCTCCAGTTTCTACCTTCTACTTCAGTGCCGCTACGTTTGCCTACCTCTTGCAGGTGGCTTGGGTATATGTGTTCACCGCCCTGCTCAAGTCGGGACCCGAGTGGACGACCACCGGCACGGCCTTGTACTACGCCCTCAGCATTGACCAGATCTTAATGCCGGGCGGCCGCGTGCTGTACCAGTACCCAGAGCTCATGAAGTTCCTGACGCACGCCACCATGTTTGTGGAGTTGTGGTTGCCGTTTGTCTTACTCATCCCCTGGAAGAATACGTGGTTTAGGATGGTGTTCATTCTGGCCATTGTTGGCTTGCACATTGGCATCAGTCTAACCTTGTTTGTAGGCTTGTTCTACCTCATCAGCATCTCGGCGGTGATTGGCTTGCTGCCTACGCCCGTCATGGATTTTCTGGATAGAAGGCTCTGGCTGGGTTATGCCAAAATACAGCGGCGCTGGAGCGCGGCCACCCAGCAGTGGAGGTCGCCGGTTAGGGTGCAGGTGCAGTGGGAATCACCAAGGTGGGCGCGCAACTTTCCTATCATTGCGCTGCGCGAAGTCTTGGTCTTAACTGCCGTGGTCATTGCCTTCTGGTGGAACGTAGACACCCTCAACAAACCAAACCTAGTCAAACTGCCTGAATCTACCCAGCAAGTGGCCTTGGTGCTGCGGCTGGACCAGAACTGGAGCATGTTTGCCCCCAACGTGTTCAAAGACGATGGCTGGTACGTGCTGGAGGGCATCAACCTGAAGGACAAAAAAGTAGACCTCAACCAACAGGGCAAGGAGCCAGACACCATCAAGCCGGCCAGCGTAGTAAGCCTTTTTAAGAATGACCGTTGGCGCAAGTACTCAGAGAACTACCTCTTTGCGCCCAACGCCTTCATGCGCCCTTACTACTGCTTTTACCTCCTGCGCCGCTGGAACGAGACCCACGTTGGCGATGAGAAGATTGACGAACTTTCCATTGTCTACATGAAGGAAACCACCCTACCCAACTACAAAACCAAACCCCTTCAGCGCGAAGTCCTCTGCCACTGCAAACCTTAGTTTGGAGACACAAGATGTAAGACGCAAGACATAAGATTTTCTTGTCGTGCTATATTAAAAGTCTTACATCTTGTGTCTTGCGTCTTGTGTCTCTTTTCTAAACTGATTTCGTATACAACAGCTAGATGTGTTTTTCAATTTTAACCAGAAAGGAGGAAACCATGCCACAAGGAGATAAATCTGCCTACACCGACAAACAGAAGCGGCAGGCCCAGCATATTGAGGAAAGCTACGAGAAGAAAGGTCTTTCTGAAGACGAAGCCGAAAAACGCGCCTGGGCTACCGTGAACAAACATGACGGCGGCGGTAAGAAAAGCGGCTCCGGAAAAAAGAGCTAAGCTTTTTGCAGCATATCATGGAAAACCCGTTTTGGGCCTGATTTCTCAGAAACAAGCCAAAAACGGGTTTCTTGTTTACAGACTACTTAATATTAGGAAACGGAAGCCTATAAGACAGACTGAATTTCTTGCCGTTAATTTCTACCGCCTGTTTCTCTTTAAGGGATTTAGACAGTTTCAAAAAGCTTTCAAATTGGGCTATGGGCAGGTAGATGCTGTATAACTCCTCGTTTCTGCTCACGGTATCAGGGCTTTTCAAGTCGGGCCAGGTGGCAGGCCACTGGGCGGCTTTCTCCTTAGAGTGGCTATAGTCTGTGACCAATACTTCTATTTTCTCTGGCATCCATGGCGTGGCCTTTGCATGTGAGAAGCTTCTGAGGTAATCATACACGGTTAAGAAAGCTTTGGGCGTAGCAGACCGCGCCTCATCGTTTCTCAGGTTGCCATACACTCTGTACGTTCTGGTGGTATCAAAATTCAAGATAAGCTCATTGGTGGGCTGGTCTGTGGCGCCATTGGCTTCCATAAAAGAGGGTAGTTTCAAGAGGCTATCTGAGAAACCCATCTTGTAAATCTCGGCTTGCGTTTCTTCCTTGCTCAGGCTCAAAGTAAAGTACCTCACCTGTCTGTTTTCAACCTTCTTGTAGATGATTTGCCCGTTTTCATACAACACAAAGGTGGGCACATCAGACCCGATGACCATGAGCCAAGGATCCACTTCGGTGAGCACTACCATAGGCACTCCATACTCCTCATTGTAGGTTTGGGCAAATGTAAAACTGGTCAAAAAAAGGAGGAAGCTGGTTAGCAGTGTCTTGCCCATAGGTGTTTAAATAAAGCGCGTGCTCAAGGCTACTAATAAAAGCAAAAAGGGCTGAACTTTGGCAAAGTCCAGCCCTTGGGTATCAGAAATACTTTTTGCTACACCCGCACTTTTCTTAAACTAGCCGCTACTGCAGCAGACACCAAGCCCGCAAACAAGTAGTAGCCAATGGTGAGGGCTTGGGTTTCACGGGTTCTGTTGCTAGGCGCAGTGCCTAACCCCATAGGACCGGGTAACAAGACCCCTCCTAGACCAGCGGCCGCGCCCAAAATGGTGCCTTTGGCCAAGGCCTTTTTACCGCCACCCACTAAGCTATAGTACAAACCATTAGAAATGATGTCGCCTACCATAGACCAGGTGTGCAGCTTGTCGTCATTGGGCGGCGTCTGGCCGGCGTAGCGCATGCCTTTGGCAATGGCGCGCATGCCCAGTACGTCCATGCGCGGGGCGTTGGGATAGAACCGGCGCACGGTCTCATGCACCAGCGTCACGGCTACGGCGCCGGCCAAGCCACTCAGACCCGCGCGCACCCATTTGCTCATGCGTTTCTTCTTGGGCTTCTTGGTGGTTTTGGTTCGTTTATTTTTGGTTTGAGCAGGTTCCATGGTTTCATTCTGGGTGCCTCTCAAGGTTAGTCGCTTTGCCATAGTTTCTTAGATTTTCTTCCCTCCTTTTAACCTGTTTTCTGTGTGAAGGTTGCCTGTCCTTGCATGAAAGCCATATCGTTTTTGGCCTGTTTTAGCCAAAAGGGGCCAAAAACGGAAACTGAATCTTTTTGCGTACTTTTGTGTCATACATCCGGCGGCGGGCACATAGCCCACGCCTTTTTTATTTAGGCCGAACACTGGCCATTTCCATTCAGAATGACATTCTCAGATCTTAATTTAATTGAGCCTCTTTTGCAAGCGTTGCACGAAGAAGGCTATACCCATCCCACGCCCATTCAAGAACAAGCCATCCCGCCTATCTTGAACGGAGATGACATCTTAGGCTGCGCCCAAACCGGAACCGGTAAAACTGCCGCCTTCAGCTTGCCGTTGTTGCAGCGTTTGCACGAAGCAGGACCGGCGCACCCAGCCAAAGCCATCAGAGCCTTGATCCTGACGCCTACGCGTGAGCTGGCCTTGCAAATTGGCGAGAGCATTGCCGCCTACGGCCGGTATACCAATATTAAGCACACCGTGATTTTTGGCGGCGTGGGCCAGACCCCGCAGGTAGAACAAATCCGGAGAGGTGTTGACATAGTCGTAGCCACTCCCGGCCGTCTGTTAGATTTAATGAACCAGGGCCTGCTTTCCATTAAGCACCTGGAAACGTTTATCTTAGACGAGGCTGACCGCATGCTAGACATGGGCTTTATCCATGACGTGCGCAAAGTGATTGCCCAGATCCCGGCCAAGCGCCAGACGCTGTTGTTCTCGGCTACCATGCCCCAGGAAATCCAGAAGCTGTCTAGCAGCGTACTGCGGGACCCGGTGTATGTAGAAGTGACGCCCGTTTCCAGTACCGCTGAGAAGATTGCCCAGAAAGTGTACTTCGTGGATAAGACCGCCAAGCGTGCTTTGTTAAGACATTTACTGGAGACCGGTGATATCTCCCGTGCCCTGGTATTCTCCCGCACCAAACACGGCGCCGATAGAATTGCCAAGGACTTGGCCAAAGCCGGCATCTCGGCGCAAGCCATTCACGGTGACAAAGCCCAGAGCACAAGAGTAAAAGCCCTGACCCAGTTCAAGAACAACGAGCTGCGCGCCCTGGTAGCCACAGACATTGCCGCCCGCGGTATTGACGTGGATGACCTGACGCACGTGATCAACATTGACCTGCCCAATGAGCCCGAAACCTACGTGCACCGCATTGGCCGTACAGGCAGAGCGGGCGCCGAAGGGTTGGCCCTTTCTTTCTGTGATGACACTGAGCTGCCATACCTACGCGACATTGAGCGCCTGACCAAGCAGACCATTGAGATTGATGAAGAGCACCCGTTCCACATTGATTACAAGAAGCTCCCCTTGACTGGCGGAAAGTCTACGGACAAAATTGCCAAAGCCGGCAACGGCGGCGGTGGTAACCGAGGCTTCAGACAACCGCAGGCGGGCAGACCACAGTCCTCACGCAAGCCAAAGCCATCAGGTAGTGGTGGAAGTGCAGCGGGCGGCGGTAGCGCCTCTGGCGGTGGCGGAAACAGAGACAGACGCTCTGGTTCTGGTGGCGGTGGCCGCAGATCTGGCGGAAGGTAATTCTCCTCATCACCCCATACTAAAACAAAGAAGCCGGACACAATGCGTGTCCGGCTTCTTTGTTTACAGGAAAAAGCGTTTCTGCTTATCTTCCTGACTTGTTGCGGTTCTTATTGGCTTTTCCTTGGCCAACCCATCCGCTAGACTTGGCTGCCCAGTAGCTGGCGCCTAAGGCTAAGGCTGCACCGCCTACTACTTTTTGAGTAGTGGTTAGGCCACCGTAAGAACGTGACACAGTAGAACCGAAGTCTTTCACGGCCTGTGGCACCTGGATGTTGCTTAATGAGCTGGTGATGCTGCCCAAGATGCCGCTGCTCTGCTGACCTTGACGGTCTTGCTGCTGACGGTCCTGCTGCTGGCCACGGCCGCTGAACTGGCTTTGCTGCTGTGCGCTAGGGCTCTGTTGGCTTTGGCTCTGTGAAGTATAGCTAGGTTGTCCCTGCTGCTGGCTGCTGGCAGAAGCGTTTTGGCTTCTTGACTGTGCAGAAGAAGTATTTTGGTTGCTAGCTGATGGATTATTTTGCGAAGAGGCAGAAGACTGTTGTCCTGCTTGGTTGGTTCTGTTTTCCATAGTATTAAAGTAAGTTAAGTGGTACTAAAAATTTCGTTCTATCATTGGCTTCCCTTGCGGGCAACCGAATCTATTTTATCGTGAAACCGCCTGAATGGTTGCGTTCCTTTATGATTTAACCCATATTTTTTCAAAAATTATATTTCAGCTTGGAATCCTTTAACGCCTTGCTGGCCGGCAAAAATACACGTCATCGTTTTTAAGCTACTTTCCGTAAAATAGGGCAAAAACAATATATACCTATTTAACAGTATGCTGCAAGACACCCCTACTTCGCCCTCAGACAAAGCCTCTGTCTCTTTTGTACACAAGTTGTTGCTCACCGCCTTGGTGGTCATTCTGCTGGTGGTTTTACATACCGTCATGAAGATAGCATTCCATGTGCTGCTGGTGTTTTTTGCGGCGGTCCTGTTTGGCATTTTGCTGCACGGCTTAAGCAGTTGGCTCCACCGGAAAACCAGAATGCACTACCACTGGGCGCTGGGTTTAGTTTGTTTGCTGATAGTGGGACTGGCGGCTGGCGCGTTCATGGCACTAGGGCCTAGCCTTGCCGAACAGGGGCAAGAATTGAGAGAGAAGCTGCCAGACGTTTTGCAGAAACTAGAAGCCAAGGTAAAAACCCTGCCCATGGGCGACCAGATCATCAGGCAGCTGCCCACGCAGGAAGAGTTGATGAACAGCAAAGGCGCCTCGTTTAAAAATGCCATCGCCTTGTTCTCTTCTTCCTTGGGTGCGCTGGCTAACGTCTTGATTGTGCTGGTGATTGGTATTTACCTGGCGTCCTCACCGCAGGAGTCAGCGAGTGGTATTGTACGGCTGGTTCCCAAAGCCCACAGGCCGCGGGCGCGTGAGGTGGTGCACGTATTGCGGTTCACGCTCTGGGGCTGGCTCAAAGGCACCTTGCTGGCCATGCTGGTGATTGGTACCCTTACTTCTATTGGCTTGATGATCATTGGCGTACCGCTGGCCTTGTTGTTGGGCGTGTTTGCCGGATTGCTGGAGTTTGTGCCCAACATTGGTCCGTTCATAGCCAGCGCGCCCGCCATTTTGCTAGCCTTGGTAGAAGACCCTAACAAAGCCCTGACGGTGGTGATTTTCTTCATCGCCATTCAAAGCCTGGAAGGTTACGTGCTCACACCGCTGGTCCAGAAACACATCATTGACCTGCCGCCGGTGCTCACCATCATGGGCCAGGTCTTGATGGGCATTATTGCCGGGCCGTGGGGTCTGCTCCTGGCTGTGCCCATGGTGGCGGTCATCATGGTGCTGGTGAAAATGCTCTACATAGAAGACGTGCTGGAGGATAGAAGCATTGAGGTGAAGGGTGAAGAAGACGCTATTGCCCAGGAAGAACACCGGCCCACGCCTCCAGAGGAACAAGAGTAAATCGTTTTTGGCCTGTTTTTCAGAAAAAAAGCCTAAACTTAGGTTACCAAATTTCAGCATACACACCAACTATGACCTCAAAGAAAACCTTCGCCTTGTGTCTGGCCTTGCTGCCCCTGGGCAGTGCCTTCGCGCAGAAGCACATTGTCCAGAAAGACGTAGAGCGCATCATCAAGACCCTGGCCCATGATGACATGATGGGCCGCAAGACCTTTACGCCCGGCATAGAAAAAGCCGCTGATTTTATCTCTGCTGAATTCAAGAGCATTGGCCTCACTCCTCTGGCCGGTGACACGGACTACAAGCAGGAGTTTAAGATGTACACGCTCACTTCTGAGAAAGCAGACATTGAGATTGACGGCACCCAGGTAAAGCCAGAGGCCTTCTTTTACAGCACCACGCACCAGAAGATTGAGTGGGAAGACAAAGCCCCCCAGCCCATTGTGATTGGCGAGGCCGATGATTTTAGAGCCGCCATTAACAAGGCGCGCCGTTCTACCAAAGACGCCATGATTCTGGTACACCCTAAGCACCAGGAGATGTTCAACCGCTACGCCGGTTTCTTTAAGCAAGCGTCGCCGGTGGCAGAGCTAGGAAAAGGCCCTACCTTGATTTTCGTGCTTACAGACAAGGCCCAGATTTCTTCTTTTGACATTGAAATCAAGAACAAGGTCAATGAGATGTCACTGGCCAACGTGGCCGGCATGATCCCTGGCAAGCGCGCCAACGAGTACGTGGTCTTCTCTGGCCATTATGACCATATTGGCATTAGCAAACCCGTAGCCGGGGACTCTATTGCCAACGGCGCCGATGACGACGCTTCTGGCACCACCGCCGTGATTACCCTGGCCAAGCACTTCAAGAAACAAGGCAAGCCTGAGCGCACCCTTATTTTTGTGGCCTTCACCGCCGAGGAGATTGGCGGCTTCGGGTCGCAGCACTTCTCCAAGCAGTTGAACCCAGACGAGATTGTGGCCATGTTCAACATTGAGATGATCGGCAAAGGCTCCAAGTTTGGCCCTAACACCGCCTACATCACGGGCTTTGACAAATCAGACTTCGGGACGTTGTTGCAGCAGGCCGTGAAAGGCACCGCCTACAGCTTCCACCCAGACCCGTATCCAAAGGAGAATCTGTTCTACCGCTCAGACAATGCCACCCTGGCCCGCCTTGGCGTACCGGCCCACACCATCTCCTCCGTGCAGATTGACCAGGATAAGCTCTACCACTCTGTGGATGACGAGGTAGAAAGCCTGGACCTGGCCCACATGACCAATATGATCAAAGCCGTGGCCTTAGGTGCGAAGGACTTTGTAGCCGGCAAGAAAACGCCTAAGCGCGTTGACAAGGCTCAGGTGCAGTAGTCTTTAAGATGCTAGACGTTAGAATTTAGATTTTAGACACAGGACATAAGTCACAAGATTCAAGATTTTTAGAGCTTCCGTTTTTGGCCTGTTTTTGAGAAAGTAGGCCAAAAACGGAAGCTCTTCTTTTATATGCATCTGTGGTAGAGGAAAGCACTCCTAGAATCTGCGTACGCTGCAAGTTCTTCTGGTGTTAGCCTTTTGCCTTTCCTCTTTTCTTATCTCCTCTTTTGTCATCCTGAAAGGACCTTGTGAACAAACTAGCTAAGCGATGGAGTAAACGCTATTACAGCTTGCCCACAAGTTCCTTTCAGGATGACAATTGTTGTTATTGTTGTTGTTGTTGTTGTTGTTGTTGTTGTTGTGCTAGTTTCCGTTACTCGCTGTATTCCTTCCCACCTAACAGGTCCTTTTTGCCATTACATAAAAAACCTCACAAGCGTTAAACAGCTGTGAGGTTTCTATAGTGGATTTCGTTTTTGGCTTGTTTTACTGAAATCAGGCTAAAAACGGGACACGGGGAAAGTACTCTGCAACTTTCTAATTTTCTATTTCTTCTACTTCCCAACCGTGGTTGGCGTCTTTGGTTAAGTAGACCTGTACATTTACATCACGCTCCTTCCCCTTCACGTGTATTTGTAACTGGCCTTCTCCATAGCCATTTTTTATACTAATATTACCACTGGGCATCCAACCATAGCCTATAATTCCGCCCGTCTCTTTTTGCAATTCTTTGTCCTGCTCTATGCCATCAATGGCTGTTTTGTAAGCATCAGAGCTTTTTATGGCCACGCCCACAAACATTAAAATGAAGAAGCAAAAGGCAAAGCATGCTCCAATCAAAGGCAACATTCGTTTCCACTGGGCAGGCTTTTCTGGGTCAATAAGGACAACTGAATTGGTCACTCTATCTCCTATCCTCCTTTTTCCTTGACTGGCCAATAATACCAGAGCCTCAATGGGCCAAATAATCAGAAACAAGTTTCTAACAAACAAACTACCTAGAGATGGAACCTCTGTGGTATCATGGTTTTTCCTGATCATTAATCCCATGCTCCATTTACCAAGGCTTCTTCCTTTTATAGAATCCTTCAGAAAATAGAGTATAAAACCAGGCACAAGAACTAAACTCAAGAGTGTAGAAATATCTGGGCGCTCATTCAAAAAATCTGGACCAATACCTAAAAAGGTTAATGCCACCAAAAGGGAAGTAATGACAAAATGATCTATTAGAAAAGCGATTATTCTCCTGGCTCTAGGAGCCAGCTTTACGGGCTGGCCTTTCATTTCTGCTGTTTGAGTTATCATTATTTTACTCTAAAAATTACTCCGCAACGTCAACACGAAATTCCTACCGGGAGAACTTACACCAGAAGCATAGACGCGGTAGAACTGGTCCAGAATATTCTCCAGCGCAGCCTGAACCTGTAGCTTAGGATGAAACTGGTACGAGGTGCGCAGGTTCAAGGTGTACCATGCCGGAACGCCCTGCGGAGTAGCATACTGCAAGTTGTCTTCGCCTACGGGGTTGTAGTCTTCCAGGCGTTTCCAGCCGTTGTACTGCACAAAAAATTCAGACCTGAACTTAGGCAGAGTCAAATACAAACTAGTCTTCCCGAACACCGGCGCAATGTGGTCCAGCGGAATCTCGCTAGCCTCGGCTTGGATGCGGCCGTAGGTGTAGGTAAGCGTGGAAGCCAGTCTGAAGGCCTGCGTCACGTCGGCTGAGAGGCTTCCTGAGAACCCGTAGATGTAGGCTTTGTTGGCGTTCACATTGGCGGTTACGCGACTCACTTGGCCGTTGTACTCAATCTCGGGCTGACCATTGTACAGGAAGGGTTGCGTGGTGATGGCGTCACGGTACCAGGTATAGAAACCGGTTCCCTCCAGATGTATGTTCTGCTGGATGGTCTTGCCAAGGGTGAGCTCTGTGTTGTAAGTGTATTCTGGTTTCAAGTCAGCGTTAGGGACTACTACTTGCCCAGCCACTGATTCAAACACCTTGGCTAAGTCATCCACGTTAGGCGCTCTAAAACCAGAGGAGACCACGGCCGCCAGTCGCCAGTCATGCCCCGGCTGAAACACCAGTCCCAGGTTACCATTCAGGGCGGTGTTCTTCTGGCTCACCTCGTCAAACGGGAAATTGAAGAACCGCTTATCGGTGAAATCGGCGTTCAGTTCTACGCGGCTAATACGAATGCCGTCAGACAGAATCCAGCGCGGGCTGATTTCCCAGGTGTGGGTAAAGTAGGCGGCGGCAGAGCGCATGTCAGAACCACCGCTCGGGTAGCGGGTGTCCAGGGCAGAGCGTTCGCCAGTGTCTATGTGTTCGCCGTACGCGCGGGATTGCACGTCATTGTAGGTACCCTCCAGACCGTAGCGCAACTCATGCTCGCCCAGCAAACGGCTGGCGTCTACGTTCAGGGTAAAGATGTCCACGTGCTCTTTGCGGTGCTGCAGCAAAGTCTTCCCGAAGCTGCGGTTGTTCCGGCTCTCAGCAATGCTTTGGTAGGCCAGCGTGGTGCGCAGGTTCTCCAGCCAGCCTGTTCCTTTGGTGGCAACCGTGTACGCGGCCATGAGGCGCTCCTGCGGACCGTAGTACCACTGGGCACTTTTCACAATGCCTTTACCGTCCACCTCGGTTAAGCGGTCATACCTGGGAATATTGGATGAGGTGGAATATTGAAGGTTCAAGACATGTGACGTACTAGGGCTGGCTTGGAACAGCACTTTCTGCAAGACGTCATACTGCTGGTAGCCGCTCTGCTTCTGCACATTGATGTTGTCATTGGGCACCATCACATCTTTTCCATCGACGCGTTCGGCATAGAATGGTCTAAGTCCCCAGTTCCCGTAGAACGGATTTCGCTTCGCGCCCTGGCGCAGGTCGTCAAAGTCTGAAATGGTAAGGCTGGTCAAACTTCCCCAGCGCTGCCCACCGAAGGCCACGTCTACGTGCGCGGTTTTCTCTTGATTGGCGGTGGAATAGCGGGTATAGGCATTGCCGGTGAACCTGGTCTGCCCAACGCTGTCAGATAAGACCGGGTTCTTGGTATAGAAATGCACCACTCCGCCCAAGGCATCTGAGCCGTACACCACCGAGCCCGGCCCGAACACCACTTCTACTTTCTCCAGGGCGGCATTGTCTACGGTAATCACGTTCTGCAGGTGGCCGCCGCGGTAAATGGCGTTGTTCAGGCGCACCCCGTCCATCACCATCAAGACCTTGTTGGCCTCAAAGCCACGCAGAATGGGGCTGCCGCCGCCGGCCTGGCTTTTCTGCACCAACACCTGGCCGCTTTGCTGCAACACGTCTGCCGTGGTCTGGTTGTTCTGGAAGGCTAGCTCGCGGGATTTCAACACCTGAATCTGCTGGGGCACATCGGCGCGCTTCTCTTCAAACTTGCTGGCAGACACCACCACCTCATTGAGAGAATAGCTTCTCTCTGAAAGCAAGACGCGGTACTGCATGGTCTTTAACTGACTCACCGCCAAAGTGCGCGGCTGGTAATCTGAGCGCTCAAACCGAAGGCTGTCTGATGGCCGGAACTCGTCTAGCCTGAACCGTCCTCTGCTGTCGGTTTGCACGGTGCCGCCGCCCGTGGTGGGCACCACGCTCACTCCTACCAGCGGGGTTAGATTACTTTTATCCTGCACTACGGCGGTCTGCGCCTGCACTGCCACCGGTAGCGCGAACACCACCAGCAGCTGAACTATTTTTTTCATGAAACTTGAAGAGGAAAACTGATTTAAAAACTGTCATGACACTTGCCCGTGCCATCTCTCAAATGTAAGTATTAGAGCGGCATTTCCATCTTGATGTCGGCGCGTTTGTAGTCTTGGCTGTCAATGGGCACTTCCACGAAACCCAACCGATGGTACAGGTGAATAGCGGTCTCCAGTTTGCGGTTAGAGACCAGCATCAAGGTTTTACCGCCCAGTTCTCTGGCTTTCATAATGGCGGCTTCGCCTAGCTTGCGGCCAATCTTGAGGCCCTGCGCCTTGTCCGTGACGGCCATCTTGGCCAGCTCAAAGGTGTCGTTCTCCATTTTGATGAGCGCGCAGGTGCCCACAATCTCGCCGTTGTATTCGGCCATGAGAATGTGCCCGCCTTTCTGGATGATGTAGCTGTCTGGATTGCCCAGGGATTTGTGGTCTAGTTCTTCCATCTCAAAGTAGCGCTCAATCCAGGCTTGGTTCAGGTCTTTGAAATGGGTGGCGTGCGCGGGGGTATAGTCTATGATGTGGACGGTATCTTGTGCCGGGGCGCTGGTCATGCTGTGTTTCGTTTAAGATTATTTACAAAGATAAGCAATGCCCACATGCCGTTTTTGCCCTCATTTCCGGAAAATAAGCCAAAAACGGCAGCCCTTCCCAGAACTTGGATTGGCAACTGCCTGTTGAAGACAAAGCCTACTTTTTGCAGAGAGAACCTGTATCTTTAGGAATCCATGTTTGTATGATGAAGAACAGCCCCCTTTTATATCTTCTGGTGTTTCTGATGGCCTGCGCCACCGCCAAAACACCGCCGTCAGAAACTACGTCTGCGCCTTCGCCCTTGATGCCGCACATTGAGGCCGTGCGCCAGCAGTTTGCGCCCGACAAACGCACCGTTCTGTTTCAAGTGAGCCCCAACGGCCAAGTACTGCGCGGCGAGACCAACACGCCCGCCGCCAAAGCCGCCCTGCTGGCCCGCCTGACCTCGGCGGGTATTCCGTTCCAAGACAGCATTCAGGTATTGCCCGAGGCTAGTCTCCAGGGAAAGCATTTTGCCGTGGTTACGCTGTCAGTGGCCAACCTGAGAAGTGAACCCAAACACCCCGCCGAACTGGCCACGCAGGCCACCATGGGCACGCCCCTGAACGTCTACAAATACAAAGACGGTTGGTACCTGGTGCAGACCCCAGACAAATACCTGTCTTGGGTAGACGCGGCCGGCATCAAGCTCTTGGACGCCGCCGGCTTTGCAAGCTGGCAGCAGAAAGAGAAACTGCTCTACACGCAATTGTTTGGCTTTGCCCAGGCCTCGGCGCAGCCGCAGAGCGCCACGGTTTCTGACTTGGTGTACGGCGATGTGTTAGCTCTGAAAAATAAGACCAAAGACTTTTACGAAGTAGAATTCCCCGATGGCCGCACCGGTTTTGTGCCGGTGGCAGATGCGGTCTTGTATAAGGATTGGGTGGCTTCGCGGCAGCCTTCTGAGGAAAATCTGGTAGCCTCTGCCAAGCGGTTGATGGGCTTGCCGTATCTGTGGGGAGGCACCTCTTTGAAAGGCGTGGATTGCAGCGGCTTCACCAAGACGGTCTATTTCATGAACGGCCTGGTTTTGCCACGTGACGCCTCACAGCAGGTACATGTGGGGGAACTGCTGGACACCCAAAACGGCTTCCAGAACCTGCGCCCCGGCGATTTACTGTTCTTCGGGGTGCCGGCCAAGGATGGGAAGGCTGAGCGCGTGGTGCACGTGGGCATGTGGATTGGCAACCATGAGTTCATCCACTCGGCGGGCCGCGTGCGCATTAGTAGCATGGACCCCAAAGCCGCCAACTTTGACGCTTATGAACTGAACCGTTTCCTGCGTGCCAAACGCATTCCGGCCCAGGCCGCGCTCCAAGACCTGCGCACCTCGGCTTTGTATGAAGCGCCTGCCGTGAAGTAAAGAGAACTCCTTGAGCATAACACACAAAAGCCGTTTTTGGCCTGATTCCCAGGAATCAGGCCAAAAACGGCTTTTTAGTTTTCAGCGGAACGCGGTCTAGTATTTCTCGTGCACTTCGGTCATGATGCGCACCATCTCATTCCTGATTTCTATGGAGGTGGCGCTGTAGTTGTTGTTCATGAAACTGAAGAGCAACAGCTTGCCGCTTTTGGTTTTGATGTAACCGCTCTGGTTGTGCACATGGGACAGCGTCCCGGACTTCCCGAAGACGAAGGGCACCGCCGCCTGGTAAATGGATTTGAAGGTGCCGGGCTGTCCGCCAGTGGCCATAAGTGTCAGCAAGCGCTCTGTGGGTCTTTCCTGCTGTAACTTCTTCAAGAGCGCAATGATGCTGCGCGGTGTAAACATATTCTTCACCGACAAGCCCGAGCCGTCCACCCAGATAGGCGCGTCGGGCAAATCAGCCAAATAGGTTTTGGTGGCATGCTGGATGCCCCGCTCCACCGAAAGCGTATCTGACAGCGTGCCGGAGCAAAGGGCCATCAACTGCTCTGCAAACAAGTTGTCACTCACTTGCATCATGCGCTTGAGCACGGTGTCAGCTGGCAATCCATAAAACGTCTGCCCGCCCTTCGGCAAGGCCCGTTGTTTCAACAGCGTCACCGACCGCTTCAAGGTGTCCGCCAACAGTTTCACGGTCATGTCTGGCGAGGGAATGAACGGCACTTCCACCGAGAAACTGGCAGGCGCGTGCCGAGGGAAATACTGGAAATCATTGCTTCGCCAGGCCCTCACAAACTCATCTTTATTTACGTTGCGGGCCGTGTCTGTTTTTGTGGAGGCCTTGAAGCGCTTGGGCGTCACCGAGTAAGAAGCTACGCCTGCCTTCTTCACGAACTTGACCACGTTCCCATGGATGGGAAAAACGCTTCTTTCGGGTTGGTAGTAGTAGTTGTAGTCGTCCCAAGACCAGTTGGGCGCGAAGGGCTCGCTCTCAAACGGTGCCTCCAGGTAATACAGTTTCTCTTTGCGGTTCTTCAGGAAATCATAGGCCAGGGAGTTCTTCACATCCATGTGCGTGAAGGTAGGGTCACCAGTTCCCCAGAAGATAAGCGAATCACCGCGCACTACATACTTCAAGGCCGGAATAGAATCCCCCAGCATTTTAAGGCTGGCGTAGAACGTGAACAGCTTAGTATTGGAGGCAGGCACAAAGTACTTGTCAGCGTTGTGCTCTACCACCATCTGCTTGAGCTCGGGATCATACAAGGCAAAGCCCACAAACCGGTTCTTCAAAGCTTCAGAAGCTAAGACCTGCCGTTTGATTTCAGCGGGTCCGTAGGGAGGCGGTGTGGGCACAGCCGGGGTCACTGCGGCGGGAGCGCTCTCTATGGCAGAGGCAGGCTTGCTAGTGGAGCAGCCCATCACCGCCCAGAGGCTTAGCACCGGCAACAGTTTATTAAATGCTTTGGGGAAGTATAAAGACATGGTTCTTGAATTTGCCAAGGTAAGTACCTTAAAAATTCTGGATGGGTAAAGCACCGCGGTAAAAAAATCGTTTTTAGGCTGAAATCTGGAAACCAGGCCAAAAACGAATGGCAAGAAAATACCCGGTAAAAACTGGGTGCTACGGGCAAACTGCTTATTTTCAGGTTCGCAAATTTTGTAGAGCTTATGACGTTCCGTTCGCGCCGCGAGGTGTTGGCTTCCCTTTCCCTGGCAGCCGCCTCTTTTCCCCTGCTGGGTTTTTCTTCTTCTGATTCTAAGACGGTTGATAAGAGCCCCAAGACCATTTTGCCCCCGCGCCTGAAACCCAATGATACCGTGGGCCTGATTTGTCCGGCGGGCGCGGCATTCAGCAAGGAAAAGGTGCAGATTACGGTAGAGTCTCTGGAGGCCTTGGGCCTGAAGGTAAAGCTGGGCAAGCATGTCTTTGACCGGTTCGGGTACTTGGCCGGCACCGATCAGGCCCGCGCCGAGGACGTGAACGCCATGTTCGCGGACAAAAGCGTGCAGGGCATCTTGGCCATTCATGGCGGTTGGGGCTGCGCACGCCTGTTGCCTCTGTTGGACTACAAGACCATTCAGCGTAACCCGAAGGCCTTTATTGGCTATTCAGACATTACCTCGCTGCTGCTGGCCATCACTGCCAAGACCGGCCTAGTGACCTTCCACGGCCCAGTGGGTTCTGCCACCTGGAACAAGTTCTCCGTGGATTCCTTCAAGCAAGTGCTGTTTGACGGCGCGCCGGCCCTGTTTGAGAACCCCAAGGAACTAGGCGACAACCTGGCCTTGACCAAAGACCGCATCACCACCATCACCCCGGGCACGACCAAAGGCAGATTGGTGGGCGGTAACCTGACCGTGCTTACCTCCATTATTGGCTCTGAGTACCTACCCAACTGGAAGGACGCCATCCTGTTTCTGGAAGATACCAATGAGAATGTGTACCGGGTAGACCGCATGCTCACGCAGTTAAAGCTGGCGGGCGTGCTACACCAGGTGAGCGGCGTGGTGTTTGGCAAGTGCAGCGACTGTGAGCCTGGCAACAATAGCTACGGCTCCCTTACCTTGGAGGAAGTTTTGGAACAGCACCTGCAACCTTTAAAAGTACCAGTTTACAGCGGAGCCATGATTGGCCACATCACCCACAAATTTACCATACCCGTGGGCGCCGAGGCAGAAATTAACGCCACCAATGGCACTATTCAACTGCTAAACGGCGTTGTGGTGTAACTTGCAGGCCACTGTTTTATCCTTTTATGAGAAAAACAGGTTATCTTGCAGGTTAATCACCGCTCACACACCCTACAATTGCTTCGTCTTGAAAAAGTATAGTTTACGCCCCCTGTTTCTGTTTCTGTTTTTCTTACTGGCTACTGGCTCTCTAGAGGCCCAGACCCGCAAAAAAGCCCCGGCTAAAAAGGCACCTGCCAAGAAAACAGCTACTGCCAAATCTGCCACTCCCAAAAAACCAGCCGTTCCGGCGTTCAACCCGAAGACCGACCCTCCCTTTCTGGGCGGCAACAACCGCTGGGTGGACTCGGTGTTCAAGACCCTGAGCCCTGAGGAACGGATTGCGCAATTGATCATGATTCCGGTGTACTCTAACAAGAACCAGGCACACGTGGACTCTATCTCCAGGCTCATCAACACTTATAAAGTGGGTGGCTTGATTTTCTTTCAGGGCGGACCGGTGCGGCAGGCGCACATGACCAACCGCTACCAGAAGGAAAGTAAGGTGCCTTTGATGGTGTCTATTGACGGCGAGTGGGGCTTGGGGATGCGTTTGGACAGTACCATCAAGTTCCCGTACCAGATGGCTTTGGGCGGCATTGAGAATGAGAAACTTATTTATGACATGGGCGCCGAAATTGCGCGTCAGTGCCGTAGGCTGGGCATTCACGTGAACTTTGCGCCGGTGATTGACGTGAATAACAACGCTAACAACCCAGTGATTGGCTTCCGGTCGTTTGGCGAGGATAAACACAACGTGACCCGCAAGGCATTGGCCTACGTGAAGGGCATGCAAGACAACCAGGTGCTGGCCAACGCCAAGCACTTCCCCGGCCACGGCGACACCAACGTGGACTCGCATTATGGCCTGCCGGTGCTTCATTTCTCCAAGCAACGCTTAGATTCAGTGGAGTTGTACCCGTTCAGAGAACTGATGAAAAACGGCTTGGGCAGCTTGATGGTCGCGCACATGAACATCCCCGTGCTGGACAACACCAAAGACCTAGCCTCTACCCTTTCTAAGCCCATTGTGTGGGGATTGCTCAAGCAAGAGATGGGTTACAAAGGACTGGTCTTCACAGATGCCATGAACATGCAGGCTGTTGCCAAGTATTACGCGCCGGGCGTGGTAGACGTGAAAGCCCTGTTGGCCGGCAATGACATGCTCCTCAATACCATGGATGTAAAAAACACCATTGAAGAGGTGAAGAAAGCCATCGTCAACAAAGAAATCACGCAGGCTGAGATTGACCTGCGTTGCAAGAAAGTGCTGGCTGCCAAACAGTGGTTGGGCTTAGACAACATCAAACCCATTGAGACCAAGAACCTCATTGCGGACCTGAACAACCCGTACGCCAACTACCTCAACAACCAGCTGACCGAGGCCTCGCTGACCCTGCTCAGAAACAAGAACAAAATCTTGCCTTTGCAGGGCTTGGACACCTTGAAGATTGCCACGCTGGCCGTGGGCACCACCCAGGAAACCGACTTCCAGAAAGGCCTGGCGCGCTATACCAAAGTAGACAACTTCTACCTGCCCTCCACTAGCTCCATTGCAGACCTACTGAAGCTGAAAGACCAACTAAAGGACTATAACCTGGTGATTGCCGGTGTGCACAAACTGCAATTGAAAGCCGGAAGCAGCAATTTTGGCATCACCGCCGAGATGAACCTCTTCCTGAAAGACCTCATCCGAAGCAAGCGCACCATTGTGGGCGTATTCGGTAACGTGTACAGCTTGGCCAAGTTTGAGGATATTGAACGCGCCGACGCCGTGGTGGCCGGTTACCAGGAGAATGACATCACCCAAGACCTAGCCGCGCAGCTGATTTTTGGCGGCATTGGCGCCAAAGGCAAATTGCCGGTGACACTTTCCAGCGCCTTTAAAGTAGGTGACGGCCTTAAGACTGAAACTGGCTTTAGACTGGCTTATACCTACCCAGAGGCCGTGGGCCTCAAGAGCCAGGATTTGGCCGGCATTGACTCTTTAATGGCGCAGGCAATAAGAGAGAAAGCCACACCCGGTGGACAGGTTTTGGTCGCAAAAAACGGAAAGGTGATTTATAACAAATCCTTCGGGTACCATACCTATGAGAACAAGACGCCGGTGCAGAATACAGACTTGTATGACTTGGCTTCGGTGACTAAGATTACCACCTCTCTGGCGGCCTACATGCGCTTGCACGGCCAGGGACGCTTTGACGTGGACAAGACCCTGGGCGAGTATCTGCCGCTCATGAAGGAGTCTAACAAAGACAACCTGCGCTTTAGGGATGTCTTGACGCACCAAGCCCGCCTCAAATCCTGGATTCCGTTCTGGAAGGATGCCGTCAAGCACAACGGTGAACTGAAGAGCCATGTCTTTAAACCAGACTCATCAGAGAAGTACCCGTACCGCGTGGCCCAGAACCTGTTCATTAGAAAAGATTACGCTGAGGAGAAGATTTACGAGGAGATAAAAGACTCGCCGCTCAACGAGAAGCTGGGTTACGTGTACAGTGACCTGTCCTTCATTCTGGCGCCGCTGGTAGTCCAGAAGATTACCGGCCAGGACTTTGAGACCTATTTGAAAGACAGCATTTACCGTCCGCTGGGCGCCAATACATTGACGTTCAATCCTTACAAATTGTACCCGTTGTCGCGCATTGTGCCCACGGAGTATGACTCCCTGTTCAGGAAGCAGTTGTTGCATGGCACCGTCCATGACGAGGGCGCCGCTATGCTAGGTGGTGTCAGTGGACACGCCGGCTTGTTCGGGAATGCCAACGACGTAGCCAAGGTGATGCAACTGTATTTGAACGACGGTATTTATGCCGGCAAGCGTTTGATTGCGAACCACGTGGTGAGCACCTTCAGCAAATGTCAGTTCTGCCCGGACAATTACCGCGCCCTGGGCTTCGACCGTCCTTCCAAGCCTGGCACCCCTAACGGGAACGCCGCGCCAAGCGCGCCTATTGAAAGCTTCGGGCACACGGGCTTTACGGGCATTTACACCTGGGTAGACCCAGTGAACAGACTAGTGTATGTGTTCACCTCTAACCGCGTGTACCCTACCCGTGAGAACAGCAAACTGAGCCAACTCAACACCCGCACCAACATCATGCAGGTGGTCTATGACGCCATGGAAAAAGCGAAGAAGAAAGACACGCCGGGCAAGTAGACGCTAGATAGTAGACGTTAGATTATAGACATTCAAAAAGGCCACGCTGAATTAGTCAGCGTGGCCTTTTTCATGGATATCTTTTTTGGCTTGTTTTCCGGAAATCAGGCTAAAAACGACTTTTTTAGTTCACTTACCGAGTCCTTTCAGGATGACAAAATAAGGAGGAGCAATGCAACGGTTATATTATCCCATCGGTTAGTTACTCAACGTCAGCTGGAAATGAGGGGAAGCTTGGGTGATGCCGTCGCCGTCTTTCTCGTCGGTGGATCGCCATTTGCCCTGGTCGTAAATCCAGCCGTTGCGTTTCTGGCTGGGCGACGGGCCGTAGGTCCTGAGGCTGGGTTCATAGGCCACGTTGCCTTTTAGCTTTTGGCCCGTTTCTGCGTCTACCCGTTCATAGATGTTCTCCTTGAGAATGAGCCACTCAAAGGCGATGAACATGCCCGTCTTGGGAATCTGCACATCATAGAGGCTCACGTCTACCGTCACTTTCTGCACGCCTTTCCCGGCTTCTACCACCAAGGGCACCGGCAATAAATCTGCGCCGGGCGCGCCGTCTGCGCCCATTTGGTAGAGATGCACCTTGAACTTGGCTTTCTTGATGTTGCTGAGCGTGACCAGGGCCACCTCATCCAGAAAAGGAGTGGCGGCAAACGCAGGCTGGTACGGAATATACTGCGCCACAATCCAGGGCGTGCCGTTGCTACTAAAAGCAAACTCGGTGCGGTCACTCAACTGATTCACCACCTTCTTGTCTCTGGGCGTGTTCTTCTTGACCACCACTTCCTTGAGCGTGGTCTGCACGGGCACCAGTTGTACCGTCATGGCTCCTGATTGCGCGGCAACTTTGGTTCGGTCATAGCCCAGACAGGAAACCATCAGGGTTTTGCCGGCGGTGGCGTTGCTAAAGGAGAACTTGCCAGACTCGTCTGAGGTGGTGCCCAGGTTTTCGTTCTCTACCCAGATGTTGGCGTAGGGCACCGGCTTCCCGGTGGCTTGGTCTATCACCACTCCCTTCACCTGCCCGAAGACAGTTCCAGACAAAAGACACAGGACGAAGACCAGAAACCCAAGTGGCCGCATACGTGATTTAGTTTAGGATGTAAGGTAAAAGCAGATCCGTCGTTTTTGGCCTGATTTCCAGGAAACAGCCCAAAAACGACGGACCTGGATAAGGTGAAGCCGGTTATTTTACTTTGGCTACTGAGAAGACGTCGGCCACCACATTGTCTTCGCCTACTTTGCGCGCATCTGTAGGGCTGTCGAAGACCACGAGCAGGTGGTTCTCGTCAAAAATGGCCAGGCCCTCGGCTTTGTCTTTGCCGGTGGTTTCGCCGCTTCCGTGGGGAACGTCAAAGAGATGCTCCAGCTCCTTGAGGTGAACGATCTGCTCTTCGCCTTTGGTATGCAGCATGGCGTCTGGCCAGCGGTACACGGCAATGACGCCGTCCAAATCCATGGTAGGACCGGCCAGGATGTAGAGGTCGTTGTTCTGGATCCTGAGTTCGCGCACGCCCTTGCCGCTGGCATGAATGAAATGCTTCTTGTAGGGTTTTCCCGTCTCCTTGAACGTAGCCAGCTGCAACACGCCCTCGTGCTTGGTTTCCTCTAGTTTCAGTTCCAGGACCATGGCCCAGCCCCGTACCACCGGCCCCCGCAAGCCCACAAACACGCGGTTCTCATGCATGGCCAAGCCTTCAATGTCAAAGCCGTTGTCCTTGCCCGGTATCTTCAGGAAGTCTTTGATATGCGGGTCATCCTGGATGGCGTCCATGAGCTGGTTGCTGTCCTTGTCGCCTTTGAGCTGCGCCGCGCGCAGCACCTCGCCGGGTGTGTTAGGGTCTGGGCACTCCCGGCACAGGCTGAAAACCCCGTCCTTGTCTTTGGTCAGGGGGATTCTGGCAATGATGTACCGGTTGGGGTCTGCCGCGACTTTGGCCAAACGCTTGATCTGCTTTTTAAAGGACTCGTCCTTGCGCGGCTTCTTGCGCTTTAAACTATGCGAGCCTACAATCCAGAGGTAGCCACCAGACTCGCCCAAGCCTTCAATGTCCACCTCAGAGTTCTTGCCGTCGGGCAGGTCCAGGTACTCAGACAAGTCAAAGTGGGTATGCTCCCCGAAGGTGTTCTCGCCGGTCTTCTTCAGGCGCTCCAGAGACGTGCGCTCGTCACAGCTCACCCAGAGGTAGTCGCCGGTGCGCAGCACGGTTGAGAGGCCGTCGCGCACGTGCTTGCCATCTGCGTTGACGCTCTGCTTGGGGTCAAACTGAAGCTCAAGGGGAAAGGATTGGTTTTTCATAGGTTTATTAGGTACTAATGTGAACGGCGGTAGTATACGTTGTAGCTATTTGGTTTTGGCTTCTTGTCCAGAAAACAGGCCAAAAACAAAAAGGCAGTCCGTTCTCAGACTGCCTTTTTGTTTGTATGGGCGCGGAGCTTATTGCATCAACGTGATTTTGCGCTCTACGGTATTGAATGGACCAGGAATCACCTGACCCTGGCTGTTGATCAACTCCAGCTTGAAGGTGTTCTCGCCCATGGGCAAGCCTTCTACCAGGTACGGCAACCACTGGTCCAGGATAAACTCGTTGCCGTTGATGGTGGCGCGCACCTTGTTTCCGTCTTTGTTGAGAGTGGTGTTCACCAGATAGAAATCCAGCATCACTTTCTTGGTGTCGGCGCCTTTGTACTCGCCTTTAGGGCGGCTGTAGAACAGGTGCTGGGCGCTCTCGTCAAACTTGGTGGCGTTGGCTGCGGCGTTGCCCACGTTGATCACGCGCAGGTCATAGGCGTCCTGGTGCTTGATGCTCTCATGGTACGAGCGCGACAGGAACGAAAGCACCACGTGCTGGCCCGGCTTGATGGCCTTCTTGAAGCTTGGCTTGTAGTGCGCCGTGTAAGGCTCGTTGTCCACAATGTTATGGATGTGCTGGCCTTCTTTAGAGTTGGCGTGCTCATGCGTGCCTGCGTCTGAGGTCTGCTGCGTGAGCTGGAAGTTCTTCACCTCATAGGTGAACTGGGTAGAATCGCCGGTTACCTTGGCGTTTTTCTCGGGCTGTTTCAGCTCCAGATCGGCGTCCGGGAAGTCAACCGAGTTGCTGTAGGAGTATACCTTCAAACCGCCTTTCTCCATGGGCGTGCCCATGGTGCCGTTATGCTGCACTGCAGACGCGGTGTCATGCGCAACGGTGTGCTCTTCGGTGGTGGTGGTTTCAGTGGTGGTTTTTTTCTCGCTGCAGGCAGAGGCCATAAGCATAGCCGCGATGGCTACAAAAGACAAGTGTTTCTTTTTCATAGTACAATAGTTTTCGTATAACTCAGGAGAATGTTTCAAAGATAGAAATTTTGTAACTTGCCCAGCTATAAACACCCTTTTCAAGAACCGTTTATCAATTTCATATGAACGATAAGTTATTAGAGGAAATCCCCTCATTAGACCTAGCCGATTTCACCTCTGGCGACCCTGCCCGCAAGGCGGCGTTTGTAAAAGCCATGGGAGACGCGCACCAGAACATAGGCTTTGTGGCCCTTAAGAACCACGGCCTGAGCGATGACCTGACCGAGCGTCTGTATGCGGCCATCAAGAAGTTCTTCGCGCTGCCCGATGACGTGAAGCAGAAATACGAGGTGCCTGAGCTGGCCGGCCAGCGCGGCTACGTGGGCAAAGGGAAAGAGCATGCCAAAGGCCGCAACACCGGTGACTTGAAAGAGTTCTACCACGTGGGCCAGGAGGTAACCGACAATGACCCTATCAAGGAAGAGTACCCAGACAACATCTGGCCTGAAGAGGTACCTGAGTTCAAAGAGGTAGCCCTGGACGCCTACCGGCGCCTGGAGTCTGCCGGCAAGCAGGTTTTGAAGGCCTTGGCTATCTACCTGGGTTTGTCTGAAGACTACTTTGACGCCAAAGTGCACAACGGCAACAGCATCCTGCGCCCTATCCACTACTTCCCTATTGAGAACCCAGATGCGGTTCCGGCTGACGCCGTACGTGCCGCTGAGCACGGGGACATCAACCTGATTACCTTGTTGATGGGTGCCTCTGCTGACGGTCTGCAGGTGCTGCGCCGCGACGGTAAGTGGATTCCTATCACCGCCCTACCCGAGCAAGTGATTGTGAACGTAGGCGACATGCTGTCCCGTCACACCAACAACAAGCTAAAGTCCACCATCCACCGCGTGGTGAACCCGCCGCGTGAGCTGATGAACACGTCCCGCTTCTCTATCCCGTTCTTCATGCACCCTCGTTCAGAGATGGACTTGACCTGCCTGGAAGGTTGTATTGACGAGCAGAACCCTAAGCAGTTTCCAGACATCACCGCGGGTGATTTCTTGAATGAGCGTTTGGTAGAGCTTGGCCTGAAGAAGAAATAATTCAGTTTTTTTAGCAATTTAGAAAGGAGCCTTACGGGCTCCTTTCGTTTTTATGCCTATTTTTAGAAAACAGCCCAAAAACGACTTCTAACGCTACTCTGTTGCGCCCTCGTAATTACATCTTCTTAAAGGACGTGGCCTATCTGGCCATCACCGCGTATGGAGGGCCGCAGGCGCACATTGCCATGATGATGCGGCTCCTGGTGGAGAAGCGCAACTACATTGATGAGAAGGAGCTCATGGAGCTCAACGCCCTGTGTCAGATTCTGCCCGGCCCTTCGTCCACGCAGACCATTACGGCCATAGGCTTTAAAGTGGGCGGCCCTAATCTGGCGTATCTTACCCTCCTAGTTTGGATTCTGCCCGCGGCCTTGATTATGACGGCTGCGGCTTTGGCCATCTCCATTCTGGGTGACCAAGGCGCCCCGCTGGGGTTTACCCGGTTCATTCAGCCCATGGCGGTTGGGTTTGTAGCCTTTGCCGCCTGGAAGATAAGCTCCAAGGTAGTGTTCACCAAAGGGGGCATTGTCATCATGGTCTTCTCCGCCATTCTGGCGTTCTTTTTCCGGTCGCCGTGGGTGTTTCCTTTGCTGCTCCTGATTGGCGGAAGTCTGACGGCCCTGCGCTTCCAGAAACAGCCTATCCTCAAGAAGGAGCCTATGCACGTAGAATGGGCTAATTTCCTGCTGTTCATTGGGGTGTTGGTGGCGGCGGCCTTGCTGGGTAGGTTTACTCAGTTTAGGGCGGTATTGCTCTTTGAGAACTTCTACCGGAACGGCAGCCTCATTTTTGGCGGCGGCCAGGTGCTGATTCCCGTGATGTACACCGAGTTTGTGGAGTTCAAGGAATACCTCACCTCAAAGGAATTCCTCTCTGGCTTTGCCTTGGTACAAGCCCTGCCCGGCCCGGTCTTTTCTTTCTGCACCTACATTGGCGCCCTGTCCATGCGCGATTATGGCATGTTAGGACTGCTGTTGGGCGCCTTTGTGTCTACGGTGGCCATCTTTTTACCCGGCACGTTTTTGATTTTCTTTGTGATTCGGTTTTGGGAGGAGCTGCGCAAGTACCGCGTCATTCAAGCCTCACTGGAAGGCATCAATGCCGTGGGTTCTGGCATGGTCTGCGCCGCTGCCATCATGCTGTACCACCCCATTGAGAACACACCTTACAACTTCGGGCTGGTGGTAGTCACATTCGCACTCCTGCTCTGGACCAAGATTCCTTCCCCGCTCCTCATTCTAACTGGACTCATCGTGGGCTTTATCTTTCCGGGGTAAGCGCCGTTTTTGGCCTGTTTTCACCAACTAGGCCAAAACCGAAAGAGCCGACACTTTAAAAAGTGCCGGCTCTTTCGGTTTAAGAATGCTTGTATCTAGTGTTTCAAGATGTTTAATAGGTAATCCCCGTAGCCGCTCTTGCGCAAAGGCTCGGCTACGCGCTGCAACTGCTCGGCATTGATGAAGCCCATGCGGTAGGCTATTTCCTCAATAGCACCAATCTTCAAGCCTTGACGCTCTTCAATCACCTGCACAAACGTGGCCGCCTGCATGAGAGATTGAATAGTGCCTGTATCTAACCAGGCGGTTCCTCTACCTATTACTCCAACTTTAAGAGTACCTCTACGAAGGTACTCCTTATTTATATCCGTGATTTCGTATTCACCTCTTGGACTTGGCTCTAATTTTTTAGCAATCTCGATGACACTGTTATTGTAGAAATATAGACCTGGCACCGCATAATTTGATTTTGGCTTTACAGGTTTCTCCTCAATTGATACGGCATTATAATCTGCATCAAACTCAACAACCCCGTAACGTTCAGGATCATGGACATGATATGCATAAACTACTCCACCTTCAGGATCACTATTTGATTTCAGGAGTGGAATCATGCCTGATCCATAAAATATGTTATCCCCTAGAATTAAAGCAACACTATCATTCCCTACAAAATCTTCACCGATTACAAATGCTTGAGCTAGTCCATTAGGAACCTCCTGCACCGCATATTGAAAGTTACAGCCAATCTGGCTCCCATCGCCTAAGAGGCGCTCAAACATGGGCAAATCATGCGGGGTGGAGATGATGAGAATATCTTTAATTCCCGCTAACATCAAGGTAGATAGCGGGTAATAAATCATGGGTTTGTCATACACCGGCATTAATTGCTTGCTCACCGCCAAGGTTAATGGGTGTAATCTGGTGCCTGAGCCACCGGCTAGGATAATTCCTTTCATGATGTCTTATTTCTGGTTGTAGATAAAGTCCTGGTTGTCTTTGAACCAAGCCAAAGTCTTTTGTAGACCTTCCTGAATTCTGATTTGCGGATCATAGCCCAAAAGACGCTTGGCCTTGGAGATATCCGCTAGGCTGTCCCTAATATCGCCAGCTCGTTCTGGACCATATTCTGGGGTAATATCCACACCGGCCTCATCTTTCAAGATATTGAACAGGTCATTCAAAGAAGTTCGGTCGCCTACCGCAATGTTATAGACTTGGTTAATGGCCTCAGGATTCTCTATCAAAGCGGCTCTGATGTTGGCCTCCACGCAGTTTTCCACGAAGGTAAAGTCTCGGGTCTGTTCTCCGTCCCCGTTCATTCTAGGCGATTTGCCATTCATCACCGCGTCAATAAACAAAGGAATCACGGCGGCATACGCGCCATTCGGGTCCTGTCTAGGCCCAAAGATATTGAAATACCGCAGTCCAATAATCTCCATGCCATAGGTCTTGCCAAACACATCGGCGTACAGTTCATTGGCATACTTGGTCACCGCGTACGGTGAAAGCGGCTTCCCGATTACGTCTTCTACTTTGGGTAGCGATTTGCTGTCACCGTAGGTAGAGGAAGAGGCCGCGTATACAAAGCGTTTCACGTTCTGCTCTTTGGTGGCCATGAGCATATTCACGAATCCGCCTACGTTCACCTCATTAGATGTTACCGGGTCTTTCACACTTCTCGGCACTGAACCCAGGGCGGCTTGGTGTAAGACCACGTCCATCCCTTCGCAGGCTTTCATGCAGTCTTCCAGGTTCCGGATGTCGCCTTCCAAGACCTCTAACCGCTCATTGCCTTCAAACGCTCTCAGGTTTTTATGGAAGCCGTTGGAGTAGTTGTCCAAGACGCGCACCTTTTTAGCATTGTACTTTAATAGATATTCCACCAGATTGGAGCCGATGAAGCCCGCGCCGCCGGTCACTAGAAAAGAAGTTTGCTCTAATGAGCCAGTATGAAAAGGATGATTGTACACAGATGGAGAATTAAATAAGAATTAATTATAGGTGTTTAACAAGCTCGGGTGAACTACATATTTGAGCCTAAGTAGTTAAACAAACTTCCGTTTTTAACCTATTTCCTAAGAATCAGGTTAAAAACGGAAGCTGATGTTAGCGATTATATTGCTCTTGATAATAGGTTTGGTAGTTGCCAGAGGTGACATTGGTGAGCCACTCTTCATTTTGCAGGTACCAGTCTACTGTTTTCTCTAAGCCCTCCTCAAAGGTGACGGACGGCGCCCAACCCAACTCATTCATGATTTTTGAAGAATCGATGGCATAACGCAGGTCATGGCCTGCTCTGTCTGTCACGAAGGTGATGAGCTGGCGGGAAGTGCCTAGCTCACGGCCAAGCTTCTGGTCCATAATGTCACACAGCAGATGAATGAGGTCAATGTTGCGCCACTCGTTTACTCCGCCAATGTTATAGGTTTCGCCTAACACTCCTTTATGGAAGACATCGTCAATGGCCCTGGCATGGTCAATCACATACAGCCAGTCTCTAATGTTCTCGCCTTTGCCATACACTGGCACCGGTTTCATGTTCTTGATGTTGTTTAGCGCCAGCGGAATCAGCTTCTCAGGAAAGTGGTTCGGACCGTAGTTGTTGGAGCAGTTAGAGATTTTAACTGGCAAACCATAGGTATGATAGTAGGCTCTTACAAAATGGTCTGAACTTGCTTTGGAGGCAGAATAAGGAGACCGGGGGTCATATTTGGTCTCCTCGGTAAACATTCCTTCCTCGCCTAGAGAGCCGTAGACTTCATCAGTAGAGATATGGTAGAATGTTTTGCCTGTATAGTCAATCTTCCAGAGCTCTTTGGCGGCATGCAGCAGGTTGCAGGTACCGTTGACGTTGGTGCGTACAAAGGCCATGGGGTCTGTGATAGACCGATCCACGTGCGATTCTGCAGCCAAGTGCATCACGGCATCAAACTGATGCTCTTGAAAAAGACTGTTGATGTATTCCTGGTCGGTGATGTCTCCTTTGATGAAAGTATAGTTGGGAGCATCTTCAATATCAGTCAGATTTTGCAGGTTACCCGCATACGTCAACTTATCCAAGTTGAAGATTTGATAGTGAGGGTACTTGTTGACAAACAACCGCACTACGTGCGAACCAATAAATCCTGCTCCTCCTGTGATTAATACTTTCATTCTTTCTTAGATATTTACTTTCCTAATTGTTGTTGCCACTTCCATGAGCTAGCCAAACTCTCCTCTAGAGAGAGCGAGGTTTTAAACCCTAATTCTTGGGTGGCCTTGGTCACATCCGCATAAATGGCCGGGACATCACCAGCTCTACGTGGTCCTGTTTTATAAGGGAAAGGTTTGCCCGTTGCTTTCTCAAAGGCTTTTACCACCTCCAGCACGCTGCTTCCTTTGCCAGTGCCAATATTGAAGACCTCAAAAGCGGCAGGTTCTTCTTTCTCTAACCGTTTGATGGCCGCTACGTGTGCTTTGGCCAAGTCAACCACATGGACATAGTCTCTGATGCAGCTTCCGTCTGGGGTGTCGTAGTCCGTGCCATACACGGTAAGGCTGTCTCTTAACCCAGCGGCGGTCTGCGTGATGAACGGCACTAGGTTGTTTGGAATGCCTAAGGGAAGTTCACCAATCAACGCTGACTCATGGGCACCAATCGGGTTAAAATACCGTAGGGCAATGGTTCTAAGCGAAATTCCGCTGGCGGCTACGTCTCTTAAGATTTCCTCGTCTATCTTTTTGGTGTTCCCGTAAGGAGAGTTGGCTTTCTGGGTAGGCGTCTCTTCGGTGACCGGTAACTTCTCAGGAATGCCATACACGGTGCAGGATGAGGAAAATACAAGACGCGTCACCTTGTTGGCTTCCATCACTTGCAAAAGCGTCACCAAGCCGGCCACGTTGTTGTGGTAGTATTTTAACGGCTCTGCCACCGACTCACCCACAGCCTTAAAAGCAGCGAAGTGGATAACCCCGGCAATGTCACCTTCTTTGGTGAAAACCTCTTGCAGGGCTTTAGCGTCTGTGCAGTCAACTTTATGACAAACTACCTCATGCCCCAAGATGCCAGCGATGCCTTTCAACACACGCTCCTCTGAGTTGCTGAAGTTGTCAACTATAATGGGCGTGTAGCCAGCATGCACCAACTCAACCACCGTATGGGAGCCTATGTAGCCCGCCCCGCCTGTAACAAGTATTTTACTCATGTTTCTTTCTTATAGACTCCAGTAAGGCAGAGAGTTGATCTTACCACGATAGATTCCCTTCAAATCAATCACAATGGGATGATCAGTGGAAATGCTCTTGAAGTATGTCTCGTCCAAGCCCAAATAATCTTTATGATTTACCGCCACCACGATTGCGTCATAGTCGTTGGTTGGGTTCTGGGTCAAGGCGAAGCCGTACTCATGTTTCAACTCCTCAGAATCAGCATATGGGTCTACTACGTCCACCTGTACCCCGAAGCTCTTCAGCTCGTTGATGACATCTGCCACTTTAGAGTTACGGATGTCTTCCACGTTCTCCTTGAAAGTAGCGCCCATCACCAAAACTTTGGCTTTGGAGATGGCCTTTCCTTCTTTGATCATCATCTTGATGGCTTTGCTGGCCACATAAGCGCCCATCCCGTCGTTGATGGTACGACCGCTCAAGATAATCTTGGAGTCATAACCCAGAGCTTTCGCTTTGTAGGTCAAATAATATGGGTCCACGCCAATGCAGTGACCACCCACCAGACCCGGGAAGAATTTTAAGAAGTTCCACTTAGTGCCAGAGGCTTCCAACACCTCATAGGTATTGATGTTCATTCTGTCAAAGATGATGGACAACTCATTCATCAAGGCGATGTTCACATCGCGCTGGGTGTTCTCAATGATCTTGGCCGCCTCGGCTACCTTGATGGAAGACGCACGGTGCACGCCTGCCTCAATCACCAGCTCATATACCTTAGCCACTACATCCAATGACTCAGCGTCACAGCCAGAAACTACTTTCACGATCTTGGTTAGCGTATGCTCTTTGTCGCCTGGATTGATGCGTTCCGGAGAGTAGCCTACTTTAAAGTCTGAATGAAACTTCAAGCCAGACTCGCGCTCCAACACTGGAATGCAATCCTCTTCAGTACAACCTGGATACACAGTAGACTCATATACCACGTAGTCCCCTGCCTTCAATACTTTGCCTACCGTAGAAGAAGCGCCTAAAAGCGGCTTCAAATCAGGAAGCGCATAGGCATCAATGGGAGTAGGAACTGCCACAATGAAGAAGCGAGCTTCACGTAGCACCTCTAAGTCATGTGTGAAGGTGATATCGGTGCCTTCAAACGCAGACGCCTCTAGCTCTCCGCTTGGGTCAATGTTGTTGCGCATCATCTCTACACGCTTCTCATTGATATCAAACCCAATCACACTGATCTTTTTGGCGAACTCCAACGCAATGGGGAGTCCCACATATCCTAATCCGATTACTGCTAGTTTGGCCTCTTTGTTAAGTAGTTGCTGATACACAAGTATTCTATTTAAATGGATAACTTTGTTACTGTATTATTTTCTATCTGGTAGACCTCTCCCGTCTCAGGGCAGGTGGCCTTAGATTCTTCGTTGAAAGCAAGCTTGTGGCCTGCCTCGCTCACCCAGCCGTGCTGCTTGGACGGGTTTCCGTACACCAAGGCATATGGCGGCACGTCTTTGGTGACCACGGCGCCGGCGCCAATCAAGGCATAGGCACCAATAGTGTTTCCGCAGACAATGGTGGCATTAGCCCCAATACTGGCACCTTTCTGCACTAGTGTCTTTTGGTACTCGCCTCTTCTGTTGATGGCACTTCTAGGGTTCAACACATTGGTAAAGACCATAGAGGGCCCTAGGAACACATCATCCTCGCAGACCACCCCACTGTACACAGACACATTGTTCTGAATCTTTACATTCTCCCCTAAAACCACGTCTGGTGATATGACCACGTTCTGCCCAATGTTACAGCGCTTGCCAATGGTGCATTTAGGCATGATGTGGGAGAAATGCCAGATTTTTGTGCCCTCGCCAATGATACAGCCTTCATCAAGGACGGCAGTTGCATGGGCGAAATAGGATGGGGAAGTATCTGACATCAGTTAAAAGGACCCTAGAGAATCAGGCTACCTACGGACAAACCTGACAAAAGGATATCATTATTTTTAATTGGCAAAGGTACAGTATTTATAATAATTCCCCCATGCCCTGTTGAAAGCGCAGAAAAGGCCTGTTGGCTAAACGTAAGAAGCGGTTACGAATCTATCTTTCCCGCGTAAATCTTTTCCCGATTTTATTTCTTGGTAGCCCAAACCCTCAAGCATGGTCGCAGTCTCCTTGGCGTACCGCTCATTAATCTCAAAGAAAAGTTTTCCCTGGGGCTTCAACAGCAACTGCGCTACCTTGGCAATGCGCCGATAGAACAGCAAAGGGTCATGGTTGGGCACAAACAAAGCCAGGTGCGGCTCAAAGGCCAGCACGTTCTCCCGCATCAGCTCTTTTTCGTCTTCCAGCACATACGGTGGATTACTAATGATAGCATCTAAAGAATGAGAGTCTAATGCTGGTATCTCCTGCAAGATGTCCTGCTGCAGCCATTGGACGCTAGCCTCCAATTGGTGCCCATTCTGCTGGGCTATGCCTAGAGCCTCAGGTGAGACATCCAACCCCCAGACCTGGGCGGTGGGCAGCTCTAAGGACAAGGTGATGGGAATGCAGCCACTACCGGTACCAATGTCCAGCAGCCTAGCTTCTGGATTGAGCTTGTACGCCTGAATGACCATCTGTACCAGTTCCTCGGTTTCTGGCCTAGGGATTAGAACTGCCGGGGAAACCTGAAACTCGCGGCCGTAAAAGGAAGCCTCGCCTAAGACATACTGCACAGGTTCTTGTTGGAGCAATCTTGGCAGATAGCCATTGACCTGCTCTTGTAACTCAATAGACGCTTCAGAAAACCGGTGCTGGAGCAACTCAAACCGAGAGCATTTCAACTCATGCTGCAACACCCACTCAGCGATGGTTCTGGCCTCATGGGCCTCATAGACCGTTTCCAGATGCGTAGTGAGCGATTGAAGGAGCTGCTGAAGAATCATGCTTTTGCCAGTTTTGGGCAATTTCTGAAAAAACACCCGATATTCGGCACATCAACGAAGGCTTATGGAAACGGTAGACGAGAAATTCATGCAACGCGCGCTTGACTTGGCGCTTTTAGGCGAAGGCTACGCCCGGCCTAACCCTATGGTAGGCTGCGTGATTATGCATGAAGAGAACATCATCGGCGAAGGCTGGCACCAACAATACGGCGGACCGCACGCCGAGGTCAACGCCATCAACAGCGTACAGGACAAAAGCCTGCTGCAGCACAGCCGCGTGTACGTGACCTTGGAGCCCTGCTCTCATTACGGCAAGACGCCTCCCTGCGCCGACCTACTCATTCAACACGGCGTAAAAGACGTGGTCATCTGCAACACAGATCCCAACCCGCTAGTGGCCGGGCGTGGCATCCAGAAACTAAAAGACGCGGGTTGTGCTGTAGTGACTGGTATTTTAGAAGAAAAAGGACTGGAAGTGAACAAACGTTTCTTCACCTTCCAGACCCAGAAGCGTCCCTACCTAGTTTTAAAATGGGCCGAATCGGCCGACGGATTCATTGCCCTACCCCAGCACCAAGCCTGTCAAATCTCGGGGGTGATCTCCCTGAAACTGGTGCACAAATGGCGCACCCAGGAGCAGGCCATTCTGGTAGGCACGCGCACCGCCCTGCATGACAACCCCACTTTAAACGTCCGGCACTGGGCTGGCCCCTCGCCGCTCAGGATTACCATTGACAAGCACCTGCAACTCCCCACTACGCATCATATTTTAGACAATTCCCATCCCACTTGGGTATACACCTTTGAGCAAAAGCAAAGCCAATCGCAGACGCATTTTGTGACACTTTCCGAAGATGTGGATGTGCTTGGCAAGATGATGCAGGATCTGTACCAGCGTCAGGTGCAGTCTGTGTTGGTAGAAGGCGGCACGACTTTATTAGAGTCTTTTATTGAAAAGGGGCTTTGGGACGAGATCAGGGTTTTCAAGTCTCCCAAATATTTACATGATGGCATAGCCGGCCCGCAACTCCCAAATCTTGTTTTCACTTTTAAAGAGAGAATTGGCGAGGACGAACTGACCATCTACCGTAATCACTTTTAAGCATCCGTTTTTGGCCTATTTCCTAGAAAACAGGCCAAAAACGATGAGTTTCCTTTACTCTACCGCGTTACAGTTGTGACAGGAAACTCCAGAGGCTACCTTTGCATCTCAATGAATCCTGAAGGCTATGCTATTTTAACGTTAGCACGTTAGCACCTCAGCACATTCACTCATAAGAAAATTAAACTCATGGCAGAGAATCTATTAATAGACGCAAGCCTCAGCAAAGAGGAGAAATATAAAGCATTACTACCACAGATTGAAGCGCTTGTAGGCCCGGAGACAGATTTGATCGCCAACCTAGCCAACACCATGGCGGCCTTGCGCCAAGGCTTCGGATTCTTCTGGGTAGGCGCGTATTTGGTGAAGGACGGCGAATTGGTGCTAGGACCGTTTCAGGGACCGGTGGCCTGCACGCGCATTCCGTTCCACAAAGGCGTGTGCGGCGCCTGCTACACCCGACAGGAGACGTTGGTAGTGTCAGACGTGGAAGCCTTCCCGGGACACATTGCCTGCAGCTCAGAATCTAAGTCTGAAATTGTGGTACCGGTCATCAAAAACGGCGAAGTGAAAATGGTCCTAGACGTAGACAGCGACCGCCTCAATGACTTCGATGAGGTAGACCAGAAATACTTGGAGCAATTGATGAAACTAGCCGAGAACTGGTTCTAATTTGGTATCGCGTAGCGAGTACTAGGTAGCAGGACCTTCGTTTTTAGCCTGATTCCTGGAAAACAAGCCAAAAACGAAACTTCTATAAAATCAGAAGCGGCTCCTTTCATGAAAGGAGCCGCTTCTGATTTTATAGAAATCTAGTAAATTGTATTTCCAACTTACACTGTGGTTTTCAATTGAGCAATGACGGTCTGGCCGCCTTTGGTCTTCTGACCTAGCTGCACTTTCACCTCGGTGTCCAAGGGTACAAAAATGTCTACCCGTGATCCGAACTTGATGAAACCGAACTCCTCACCCTGGTTGACTTCGTCTCCTTCTGTCACGTACCACACTATGCGGCGGGCCATGGCGCCGGCAATCTGACGGAACAACACCTCGGGGCCAGCCAATGATTCTACCACCGTGGTGGTGCGTTCATTCTTGGTGCTGGACTTTGGGTGCCACGCCACCAGGTAATTGCCCGGGTGGTATTTAAAGTATTTCACCACGCCAGAAACCGGGTTGCGGGTAATGTGCACGTTGATAGGCGACATGAAAATGGAGATCTGCTTGCGCATGCCTTGGAAGTACTCAGGCTCCTCCACATCCTCAATCACCACTACCTTCCCATCGGCGGGGGCGATGACCAAGTCCTCATGCAACAGCAGGTTGCGGTACGGGCTCCGGAAGAACTGGAGGATCAACAGAAAGACAATGGCAGAGGCACCGGTGAAAATCCAGTTAAAGGTGAGGTTGCTGTTAAAGTAATAAAGTACCAGGTTAACGACCAACAAGCCGAGCAAGGTAAAGAACAGAATCTTTCGTCCTTCTTTGTGAATTTTCATGTACTCCTTTTAGATAGTTACAGCAAAAATATAAAAAAACCGCCTCCTATCTACAAAGACGGGAAGCGGTTTCTTAAGTTTTATAAATTTTTACCCGCTAAGGGCCTGGGCGTCTTAGAATCCGCCGCGGAATTTATAGGTCTGGGCCACTTTGTCAATAGCCACAATGTACGCGGCAATACGCATTGGCACGTTGTATTTCTGCGACGCGTTGTAAACCTTGTTGAAGGCCTCGGTCATGATGCGCTCAGAACGCTCGGTCACCATGTCCAGGCTCCACTTGTAACCCATGCGGTTCTGCACCCACTCAAAGTAAGACACCGTCACCCCGCCAGAGTTGGCCAGGATGTCTGGCACTACCATGATGCCTTTCTCATTGATGATGCGGTCTGCGTTGGCAGACGTTGGTCCGTTGGCGCCTTCTACAATCAGCTTGGCCTGGATCTTATCTGCGTTGTGCACGGTGATCACGTCTTCTACCGCGGCTGGCACCAGAATATCTACTTTAGACGTCAACAGGTCATCATTGCTGATTTTCTGCGCGCCGGCGTAGCCTTCCAGTCTACCGTTGTGAGCGTTTTTGTACAAGATGGCCTCGTCAATGTTGATGCCGTTGTCGTTCCAATAAGCACCACTCACGTCACTCACGCCCAAGATCTTCACGCCGCGCTCAGACAACAGTTTAGCCGCCCAAGAACCTACGTTCCCGAAGCCTTGCACCGCCGCCGTAGACTGGTACGGGTCCATGCCCAGTTTCTCCATGGCCGCCATGGCAGACACCATCACGCCACGGCCTGTAGCCTCCACACGGCCCAATGAACCACCTAATACCAATGGTTTACCCGTCACTACAGAGTTCACGGTCATGCCTTTGGTCTTGGAGTACTCATCCATCAACCACGCCATTTCTCTTGGGCCGGTACCCATGTCTGGCGCAGGAATATCCTGGTCAGGGCCAAAGGTATCAATCAAGGCAACGGTATAGGCACGGGTTAAGCGCTCTAGTTCACCAGCAGACATGGTGCTAGGATCACAGATGATACCACCTTTGGCACCACCATACGGAATATCCACCACGGCGCATTTCCAGGTCATCCAGGCGGCAAGGGCTTTCACCTCGTCCAAAAACACACCCATATCATAACGGATACCGCCTTTAGAAGGGCCCAAGATGGTAGAGTGTACTACTCTGAAGCCTTCAAACACCCGGATGCTGCCATCATCCATGGTCACGGGCAGGTTCACAATCACCTGACGGGCTGGCGATTTTAATACGTTATAGGTCTCATCATCTAGTCCAAGTGCTTCAGCAGCAATGTTGAAACGGGACATCATAGACTCAAATGGGCTCTCTTTGTCCTTTATAGGGGCAGGTTCTTTATAGGCCATATTATCAATTTTATAATTCTGGATACTATTAGGGTCGCAAAATTAGAAGTTTTTTAACGCAAAGCCAGAAATCAATGCGCTATTCAGTATTTGTTCTTGCTTAACGGACTAACTCCAAAAAGGCTACCAAAAAAGGCACTACTAAAATCAAGCTGTCAAAGCGGTCCAAAATACCACCGTGGCCTGGTATCAACGTACCGGAGTCCTTCACGTCCAGGCTTCTTTTCAGCATAGATTCCACCAGATCGCCCAGCACGCCAAACACTGATACCAGCGCTCCCACGCCCAGCCATTGTGCCAGGGTCAGGTCCTCAAAGTACAGAGACAGCACATAGGCCACCACCAGAGAAAGAATGACGCCGCCTACCCAGCCTTCCCAGGTTTTGCCCGGCGATATTCTAGGAAACAGCTTGTGCTTGCCAAACGACTTGCCTGCTATGTACGCGCCAGTGTCTGAGGACCAGATCAAAAGCATGACGCCCAAGATGATCTGCCAGCTGTAACGGTCTGGCAGAAAGGCCAGCACGTGAAGCATACTAAACGGCGCGGCAATGTAGAGCACGCCCGTAAGCGTCAAGGCGATGTTGGTGAACGGTTGTTCTTTCTTGCGGTACAGTTCGGCTACCAAGACCAGCAGCATGACCGGCGGCAACAGGAACAGCCAGTCACTGCTTAGCTGGTCCTGCTTGATCAGGAAGCACAGCACGTACAGTCCCACGCCTAACAAAAGACCCATGGCGCGGTTCGGCTGAAACCCTTTTACAGAAAGAAGCCGGTAGAATTCTAAGAGACCCAGCACCGTCAAAGCTAGAAACAGCAGAAAGAAGGTCCACTCACTAAAGTAAATGCCTCCTACAAAAAGAGCGGCGCCCGCGGCCCCGGCCCAAATGCGCTGTTGCAGGTTGCTGGAAGGTTTCTTGGTTGGTATCTCCATAGAATTTGGATAGGCGTTGTACGGCCTGCGTGATGGATGTTTCGTTTTTGGGCTGTTTTCTGGAAAAGAGGCTAAAAACGGTCTTCGTTTACTGCCGGATGCGCCACTTGGTTGTATCCTTTGTGCAAGACATATAAAACCAGGCCGCTAATCACCACGGAGCCTAAAGACCAATACCACGGCATGGCCTCCGTAGATTCTACCTTTACATCTACCTGCCCTTGCTGGTGCAGGTACAAAAAGAGCAGCGTAAAACCGTTATTCATGAAGTGGCCCACAATAGGCACCCAGATGTTTTTAGACCAGTAATACAGGTAGCCCAGCACCATGCCCAGCGCCATGCGCGGGAACAGACCGTAAAACTGAAAGTGGATGGCGCCAAAGATGAACGATGCCACCAAAATGCCCACGTGTGGGTTCTTGAACCACCTAATCAACTCCTGCTGCAAAACGCCTCTAAACAAAAGCTCCTCACAGATGGCTGGCAGCACCGCAATAATCACCATCCCGAAGAGTAGTGACCCAATCGTATCAAACTTAGTCAGGTACTCCGTCAAGACTTTTAGTTGCTCTTCCTTGGCTTTCATGCCCGCCTCCATCTCCTTCAAAAACTCCGGAAACTGAAAATTCACATTCCATTCAATCAACCAACTGTTGGCGGGCATAATCAAGATGATGAGCACCGCGCTCAATAAAAGGGCGTTGAACGGCACTTGGGGTTTGGGCGAAAGATACTCGCCCACGTTGCCTTTGTTGAATTTGATGAAGGCCAAGGCGCCTAGGGCAAACCCGCAGACCATGGTCACGCCCTGGTAAACTAACAGCGCCTGACGTCCCTCGGGGTAATCCGTAGGGCTTTGCAAGAGCTGTTGCATTTCTACTATGCCATACCCAAAAAGAACTTTCACCAGCACCATGGACAGGAACATGCCCACAAAAAAGCCTGCAATGACAAAAGCCGTCAACAACAGAAGAGCGGTCAAAGGATGCAGACGCGATGAGATGAAACCTTTCATATAGGCGGTGTGGTTTACTTGACGTAAATTTACGCGAAATTATTAAACTGTTCCACGTGGTAAAAATTGGCAAGATAGAGCTTCCGGACTTTCCGTTGTTGCTGGCTCCTATGGAGGATGTGAGTGATCCGCCGTTTAGGGCCGTGTGCAAGGCCAACGGCGCCGACCTGATGTACACCGAGTTCATCTCTTCGGAAGGGCTCATCAGGGACGCCGCCAAAAGCCGTCAGAAGCTAGACATATTTGATTACGAGCGCCCCATCGGCATCCAGATTTTCGGGTCTGAGATTGAGGCTATGCGCGAGTCGGCCGCTATTTCTGCCGCTGTGGGCCCAGATTTGATAGACATCAACTACGGCTGCCCGGTCAAGAACGTAGCCTGCAAAGGCGCCGGTGCAGCTCTCCTACGTGACATTCCCAAGATGGTGGCCATGACCTCTGCCATTGTCAAAGCCGTGGAGCCGTTTGGTTTGCCGGTGACGGTGAAGACGCGCCTGGGCTGGGACGACTCTACCAAGAACGTGGAGGAAGTAGCCGAGCGTCTGCAGGACATCGGGTGCCAGGCCCTGACCGTGCACGGCCGCACGCGCGTGCAGATGTACAAAGGCGAGGCCGACTGGACCCTCATCCGAAAAATCAAGGAAAACCCGCGCATTAAGATTCCCATCTTCGGGAACGGCGACATTGACACCCCGCAGAAAGCGGTGGAATACAAAGAAAAATACGGCGTAGACGGTGTCATGATTGGCCGTGCGTCTATTGGCTACCCCTGGATTTTCAGGGAAATCAAGCACTTCCAGCAAACCGGTGAGTTATTGGCCCCGCCTACCATCCAGGAACGCATTGACATGTGCAAAATGCACTTTGACCGAAGCCTGGAGTGGAAAGGCCTCAAACTGGGCATCTTTGAGATGCGCCGCCACTACGCCAACTACTTCAGAGGTTTGCCTAACGTGAAAAGCTACCGCATGCGCTTGGTGCAGACCGAGGACCCAGCTGAGATCTACGCCATCTTAGATGAGATTGCCAACACGCTGGAATACGCCGAAATGGAGTCCTGAGTCTTGAGTCATTCATAAATACCATAAGAAGGCCTCGAAGATAATTCTTTGAGGCCTTCTCGTTTTTAGCCAGTTTTCATGAAAGGAGGCAAAAACGGCATCATTCTACCCAGCGCATGCAAGCATTGCAACCTCTCCCACCGCAGTCCGCCTGCCCTTGACCGAGGGCAAAGAGACTGGTCAATCTAAGTCTCTTTGCCTGAGGGAGAAAGTAGTGGCTTGTCAACTGGCAGAGGCGTAAGCCCACCATGAAACAGATAGCTTCTCACGGTGCGCCTCTGTGAGCCCTCGCCCTGTTTGAGCGGTCAGCGAGTTCGGGGGCTCTTGATTCTTTTGGTCCCTTTTCTCATCAAGGAGAAAAGGGACAAACGCGGGCAGAAAGTAAAATCAGAGAAGATTGGTAGGGACGGGGTTGGGTGGCAGATACGGAAAGTATTATCTGCTTGTATAAACACCCCTCTTCGCTCCCCTCAAGGGGAGAATCTGCGTTCATTCAACCGCCTGTCTAGTTTGCTACCAAGATCCTTTCAGGATGACAATAGGGGGTAGGAAAATCAACCACAGGAATAGAAAGAGTACAATAGGAAAGCCTGAACGATAAACGAAGCAGAAACTCAAAAGACTTCGGTTGCGCGAAGCCCCTACGAGTGTCTACACTAGCATCCCATTTTCAGCCTGTTTTCCAGAAAGTAGCCCGAAAACGGAAAAGCTTCTTCTATCTTTGCCATCTTACTTCCATCCTCCTCACGCACCGTGACCACAAAAGATACCACCGCACCTACTTCTACCCCGCTCCTAGCCTGGATTATCCTGTTTGGCTTGGCCCTCATCTGGGGCACGTCTTTTATCCTTATTAAGAAAGGGCTGGAAGTGTACAGTTCAGATGAGTTGGGCGCCATTAGAATCACCATTGCCACGGTGTCCTTGCTGCCATTCGCGTTGAGAGGTTTGAAAGCGCCTACGCGTCAGCAGTGGAAGTTTTTACTCTTCAGCGGGCTCATTGGCAACCTGATTCCGGCTTTTCTCTTTGCCTACGCAGAGACGCAGCTGGCCAGCGGCCTGGCGGGGGTGTTGAATTCTTTGACGGCCTTGTTCACGCTCATCATCGGGGCCATTTTCTTTCAGCAGAAGATTACCGCTTTGCGCGTGACGGGCATTGTGATTGGGATTGTGGGCACGGCCGTATTGATTTTCTCAGGTAGTGCGGAGGAGAATTCGTCCAATGGGTTCTATGGCTTGTACGTGGTGCTGGCCACCATCATGTACGGCGGAAGCCTCAACATCATCAAACACAAACTGGTGGGGTTATCGGCTATCACCATGGCGAGCCTGGCTTTACTGACCGTGGGACCCATTGCCTTTGTGTACCTGTGCACGACAGATGCTTTCCATAAATTGAACACGGTACCGCAGGCCTGGGAGGCCTTGGGCTATATAGGGCTGCTCGCCATTTTCAGTACGGCCATTGGGCTGGTGCTCTACAACAAGCTCATCCACATGACAGGCACCTTGTTTGCCAGCACCTCTACCTATCTTATGCCCATTGTAGCTTTGATTTGGGGTGTGGCCGATGGAGAAACCATCCACCTGATGCACTATGTGGGCATGACGGTGATTCTAGCCGGGGTGCTGTTGGTGAACCGGGCTAAGTAGGACTTAACTGTCTTCTTGAGCGGAAGATATGTTTTTGTGCAGCCTTAACCATTCTATGGCTTCCAGCTCAGACACGAAGAGGTGAATCTTCACCACCTCACTAAAGTTAGCGAGTTTCTCAAAGCCCACGGTTTCCCGCAAATGGGCGTAATGCGTGGGCGAAACCAGATACGCGAAATAGCCTGTGCGCTGAAGACGCTCCACCACATTCCCGTAAAACTCCTCCAGAATCCAGGTCTCATCCTCTGGCGTGGCACCGCCCCTTCCGCGCAAATCAAACAGCCAAAGGTTGGCCTTTACCTCTTCGGCGAAGTCCAGGGCCTGCAGGTATCCCTGACGCAACAACGCAGAACCCACCTGTTTAGACCAGCGCAGGAACAGAATGCCCATGTCCTTCCGGAAGGTGAGTTGCAAATGGCTTTCGGGGAGGTCCTTTTCAATCACTAGTTAGCAGGTTCAAATGTAAACTGGTCTGCCCTGCGCGTTTACAGCGCCCAAGGCAGACCAATAGTTTATTAAAAGTAGAAACGGTTACGCTTTGACAGCCAGCTTGCTGTGCTTGTGGCTATAGCCGAAGTAAATAGCCAGACCAATTAACAGCCAGATAGAGAACAATAGCCAGTTATTGACGCCCAATTGGGTCATCAAATACAGGTTGGTCAACAGGCCCAGCACCGGCAACAGAGAAAGCTGCTTCATAAAGGACACCCATGCTAACAGCACACAGGCAATCAGGAACACAATCATTGGGATTTGGTGCTTGAAGTCCTCATACCCGCCTTCGCCTCCTACAGCCGTCCAGAATTCATCAATGGCAGTACGGTTATACATAAGCACTAAAACGCCTAACACAGCCAAAATCAACGGCACATAGTAACGGCCGTTCATGTAAGGCACTTTAAAGCGGGCGTCTGAGGTACCGCGCGGATCAATGATCAAGATACCGCCGCATACCAAGGCAAACGCGAACAAGGTTCCAATACTTGTCAGGTCAATTACCAGGTCCATGTTCAACAACAACGCCGGCACACCCACAAAGAAACCAGTTACTAAGGTAGAGAACGAAGGCGTTCTGAAACGCGGATGCACTTTGGAGAATACCGGAGGTAAGAGACCGTCTCTAGACATAGCCATCCAGATGCGGGGCTGTCCAATCTGGAACACCAATAGCACAGAAGCCATAGCAAAAATTGCGCTTACCGCTACCACGCCAGCCAGCCAATCCACTCCTACTTTGGTGAACACATAGGCTAATGGGTCACCCACTGCTAATTCTGTATAAGGCACCATTCCGGTCAAGACCAGCGTGATGATCACATATAAAACAGTACAGATGACCAGCGCATAGAGCATGGCCCTCGGCAAGTCGCGCTGTGGATTTTTACATTCTTCGGCGGTGGTACTGATGGCGTCAAACCCAATGTAGGCGAAGAACACAGCAGACACGCCTTTTAAGACACCGCCAATGCCGTTTGGTGCAAACGGGCTCCAGTTGGCAGGCTCTACGTAGAAAATACCTACGGCAATCACCACCAACACCACGGCCATCTTCAAGATAACCAACAGGTTAGAAGCGTTCTTAGATTCTTTGATACCAATATAAACCAGCGTGGTTACCAAGGCATTGATCATAAACGCCGGAAGGTCAATCACCAGTTTACCACCCAGAAAATTAGGGGCCGACTGCCACGTTTTGTACGCCTCTAAAGTAGCTGGATCTGCGGCCGAAGCAGGCTGTCCCGACGCCAGTAAGTCTAACACCGCCTGGTGGCCAATGTAAGCGCTCTGGGTGCCCATGGTAAGCCAGGCAGGCATGTCTAACCCAACGCCGCTCAGGAGTCCGGTAAAGTAATCGCTCCAGGAGATGGCCACCACAATGTTCCCCACGGTGTATTCCATGATAAGCGCCCAACCAATAATCCAGGCCGCCAGCTCACCGAAAGACGTGTAGGCGTACGTGTAGGCAGAACCGCTCACCGGAATAGTGGCCGCAAACTGCGCATAGCACAGCGCCGAGAACGCACAGGCAATAGCCGTGAAAACAAACAACATAGATACCGCCGGACCGCCTTCAAAACTGGCATTGCCAATAGTACTGAAGATACCGGCTCCAATAATGGCGGCAATCCCCAGCGAGGTTAAGTCGCGTACGGTTAGGTTGCGCTCCAACCCTTCCTCCACAGTGCCCGGGTGGACAGCCACATCGGCGGGAGGCGTGTGTAATAAGGCCGTCAAACTCTTGCGACGGAAAAGGCTCTTTAGACTCACTTTGTTTGTTTGGTGTAGGTTTTGGAGGTGAAATTTAGTCAAAATATTCAGAACTGTTGAAGCTTGCGTATATTTAGACATAGCTATATGTCTCATGCCTAGCCAACGCCTCACCGTTTCTATCCCCCAGCCCTGCCACAAGGCCTGGCACACTATGACCCCGCAGGGACAGGGACGCATTTTCGGCAGGTTCAGAAAAGACCAGATTGAGAATGAGTTAGTGACGGCGGCTTCTGCTATTCAGAAGAGACTGATATGTCGGGTATTAATATTAGCGTTGGGATTATCTATATGGCTAAGCGCTATGACAGTGGAAGCTAAGGACTCTCAGCCGCCCTATACATTCTTGGCTTTCTTGGCAACAGAAACTGCATCTACAGATAGCATTAAAGTGCTGAAAGGAACAGTACTTGATTCAGCATCCAAAGAACCGATGCCAGGTGTGTCACTCTATTGGAAAGGAACCTCTATTGGTGTATCGACCAATGCAGAAGGCAAATTCAACCTTGTAGTTCCAGAAAATCAAATACCTATTCCACAAATTCTGGTAGTTACTTACATTGGCTATTTAAAACAAGAAATTTCCCTGGAAGACCTTCTGACCAATCAAAACCCAGTCATTGGCTTATCCCCTGATTTGATTTCAAGAGTAGAAATAGTGGTTACTGCCATCTGTGCAGAAAAACCTGGATTCAAAAAGGTACTTTCAAGCCCAAAGAAAAAGGAGTAGCTCTTTCAATAATTCAGTTTTTCGCCTAATTTCCAGAAAACAGCCCAAAAACAGCCTGTATGTTTAAAAGCCGTCTCACCGTCACAGTTCCTGAACCTTGCCACGAGGATTGGAACGCTATGACGCGCCAAGACGAAGGACGGTTCTGCCACAATTGCCAGAAGACAGTGGTGGACTTTACCTCCATGACAGATGCTGAAGTGGTGCGCTGGCTGACGAAGCAGGAAGGAAACACTTGCGGTCGGTTCACAGAAAAGCAATTAGCCAGAGAACTTGTCGCAACTAAAGCTTCTGCCCAAAGCTGGACGTGGCGGGCAGTGGCTTTGGGACTTTCTGCCTGGTTGAGCACTAAAACGGCGGAGGCTCAAACTAAAAATAATACTCCTACTACTCACGAAAGTCTATTCACAACTCTTGGGGTACAGCCTCAGGATAAGAATACACTTCCAACTCAAGACAGTATCATTACTATAAAAGGCCAAGTTTTGGATGCCCAAACAAAAGAAGAAATACCGGGGGTATATATTCAACTTAAAGGCAGTACAATTGCTGTACCTTCTGATGCAAAGGGTAAATTCGTAATGAATATTCCTAATAGCGACAGACTCAATCAAGGAGTGGTCGTATTTAGCTTTATTGGGTATAAAACTCAAGAGAGAAGTTTAGCAGACCTGATGAAACAAGAAATGGCAATCATTTCGATAGGAGTTGACGAAAACGTATTATCAGGAGAAGTAATCATAGTCGGTGGCTCCTTTTGGCGTACCCCTCGCAAATTGTATTACAGAGTCCGCAACCTCTTCCACTAATCCGTTTTTGGCCTCTTTTCACCAAAACAAGCTAAAAAACGGCTTACCTATTCAAGACCATTCTAAAGGTGGTACCCTTCCCCACTTCTGAGTTCTTCACGAAGAGCCTCCCCTGGTGGTAGTTCTCAATAATACGTCTGGCTAGGGCCAAGCCCAAGCCCCATCCACGCTTTTTGGTGGTAAAGCCCGGCACGAAGACTTCCTCCTGCTTGGTCTTCGGGATGCCCTTGCCCGTGTCCTGGATATCTAGCGCGATGGCATTCTTGGTGTTGCTCTTGGTGATGCGGAGCGTGATACTGCCTTTGCCGTCCATAGCATCTACGGCGTTCTTGCAGATGTTTTCAATCACCCACTCAAACAGCGGGATGTTGACCTTGGCGGTCGTCTCCTCGGGGAACTCAGACTCTATATAAAAGGCCACCTTCTGGGACACGCGGTTGCGCAGGTAGCCAATGGCGTTCTCCACCACCTTTTTCAAAGGCTCGTCTTTTAAAATAGGCACCGACCCAATGTTGGAGAAACGCTCGGTGATAATCTCCAGCCGTCGCACATCCTTGCCTAGCTCCTCTACAATGGGCTCGTTGTCAAAACGCGGGCTCCCTTTCATGTACTCATACCACGCCATGAGCGAGGAAAGCGGGGTGCCCAACTGGTGAGCCGTCTCTTTGGCCAGGCCCACCCACACGCGGTTCTGCTCGGCCTTGCGCGAGTAACTGAAGGCATAGTAGGCAATCAAGGACAAACACGCGATGACCGTGAGTTGCACATAAGGGTAGTAGCGCAACTGGGTGAGCAGTTCAGAGTCCTTGTAGAAAATGTAGTTTTTGAACACGCCCGGCTCCTCCACCACAATGGGCTTGTGCTGAAGCTTCATCTTGGCAATTTCACGGCGCAGGAGGTTATTTTCGCGCTTTTTTGAAATCTTTCCGGGCAGGGTGAGGTTCTTATAAGCGATGGGTTCCTCGTTCTCATCTGTGAGAATCACGGGCACCGAGCGGTTGGCGTCAATGATTTCCTCCTGAATAAAAACCAGGTTTCCGCTGTTGATGTCGGCGTTGTTCATGTACCGTAACCCTTTGGCGTACAAGTCAATGAGCTGTTGTTCGCGCTCAGACAACTTAGCCACCAGAAGGTTGGTATAAATCACGGTAGAAGCGCCAATGACCAGGGCGACGGTCATGATGAGGAGCTTAATCCGGGCTTTTTTAGAATAAATGGAGGTTGGAATCATGTACAAAGCAACGCTTCAGGAGATACGCCCGTCCTGTGAGAGGGTTATGCCCAGAGCAATTTAAGCATACTCTTAACGAAGATAGCAGAAGAAGCGTCTACCCGCGCTAATTTTGAATGACTATAAATAAAGGAAATATTAAAAGAATAAGGTTTCATCTTAACTATTGCGATTGTAATTTTGCGTGCTATTTTAAAGTGCCGTATGTTCCAAAACTTTAGAGCCGTCAGTCTTTCCTATAAAAAAGCGCCTTTAGACATAAGGGAGCTTATCGCGTTGGATGAGGGGTCGTGCCGACAGTTCCTGCAAACGCTCAAAACATACATCCAAGCTACTGACATCCTTGTACTTTCCACGTGCAACCGCACGGAGGTTTACTATACCGCTGACTCTGACTACAGCCACGAGATTGTGAAGCTGTTGGGCATCAGCAAGGGAATCCAGAACATTTCACAGTACCTGGACTACTTCACCATTGTCAATGAGCACGCAGACGCCGTTCTGCATCTGTTCAACGTGGCCATGGGCCTAGAGGCACAAGTGGTAGGTGACATGCAAATCTCCAACCAGGTAAAGCAAGCCTACCAGTGGAGCGCAGACAATGAGGCCGCCGGCCCGTTCCTGCACCGCTTGTTGCACACCATCTTCTTTACCAACAAGCGCGTAGTGCAAGAGACATCGTTCCGTGACGGAGCCGCCTCTACTTCTTACGCTGCCCTGGAACTGGTAGAAAGCCTGACCGCCGAAGTAGCCAACCCTAAAATCTTAGTAGTTGGCCTAGGCGAGATTGGCGCCGATGTGTGCCGTCACTTGAAAGACTCAGAATTCCAGAACGTAAAAATCTCTAACCGTACCCAGGCCAAGGCCCAAATCCTGGCAGATGAGTGCGGACTGGAAGTAGTTCCGTTTGAGAATCTGGTAGAAGCCATGAAAGAGGCCGATGTCATTATCTCTTCGGTGGCCCGCGATGAGCCATTCTTCACCAAAGAAATGGTGAGCCGTCTGGACGTCTTGACCTACAAGTTCTTCATTGACCTGAGCGTACCACGAAGTGTAGAGCCAGAAGTAGAAAGTGTACCGGGTGTGTTGCTTTACAACATTGACACCATCCAGAACAAAGCCTCTGATGCCCTGCAACGCCGCCTAGAGTCTGTACCGCACGTGAAGCAGATTATCACAGAGTCCATTGCTTCTTTTGAGGACTGGAGCAAAGAGATGAACGTCTCCCCTACTATCCAGAAACTGAAGAACGCCTTGGAGACCATCCGTCAGGAGGAGATGGCCCGTTACATGAAGAAGGTTTCTGCTGAGGAAGCCAAGCACATTGACGACATCACCAAGTCCATGATGCAGAAAATCATCAAGTTGCCAGTACTTCAATTGAAAGCCGCCTGCAAACGCGGTGAGGCTGAGACCCTGATTGACGTCTTGACTGACCTGTTTGACTTAGAAAAACAATCTGCAGAGGCCAATCACTAAGCCAACGCAAACCTTATTAATAGAGCGGGACTTTCTTTACAGAGAGTCCCGCTTTCGTTTATATTGGCCTCATGAAAAAGTTGCTCCCTATTCTTTTCGCTCTTCTAATCTCTATACCAAGCTGGGCACAGGTTACCTGGGTACCGTCAATAGAGCACCAACAAGGGTTGCCAGCCTCGGTCAAGGTATTTTCAACCACAGATTCATTAGACGGCAAACCTTTCAAGGCCTATTATTTGCTAGCAGATTTAAAAGACCCGAAGCTGGAAATTGAAACCAGAGTAGGCAATGGCAAGCGCTATACACCCAAACAGTATTATAATCAGGAAGCTGGCCAGGTTCTAGCCGTGGTAAACACTACCTTCTTTTCCTTCGCAGACAACAGTAACTTGAATCTGGTTATCAATAACGGGAAAGTGCTGGCGGCGCAAGCATCTGTCAAACGCAAAAACCCCAAGGGTAATGACACCCTCACCTACCATCCTACCACGGGCGCCATTGGCTTCTTTAAGAAAGGGAGAGCTGATGTGGCATGGGCCTATACCCTAGGTAAGAAAAAGAAACCTGTAGAACTGTCTGCACCTTACCCTACAAAAATAGGAGACCTGCCTGCTCCGGCACCTTCAAAACGCAATGTACCCGGCATGAGGCGCTGGAAGCCCCGCACAGCCGTGGCCGGAGGACCGGTTTTAGTACAGAATGGGCAGATGCACATAACGGCAGAAGAAGAAATGCGCGGCGGGGCCAGCTTTAGAGGGCTAAATCCGCGCACGGCTATGGGCTATACACCAAACAACCAATTGATTATTCTGGTGGTAGAAGGCCGCAACAAGGGCGTAGCCGAAGGCGCCACCCTAGACCAACTGGCCCAACTCATGATAGATTTGGGTAGTCAGGAAGCAGTGAACTTAGATGGCGGCGGCTCTAGTGCCCTCTTTATAAAAGGCAGGGACACCATAAAGCCATCAGACAAGGAAGGCCAGCGCCCTGTGCCAGCAGTGCTGGTACTCAAGTACAAAGAATCTGGCGGCAAAAAATAAAACCGTTTCTAGCCTACACTTACTGCAGACTGGAAACGGTTCCAGGGGGTACTTACTTGACAGATTTACTTACGCCGGAGAAAGATTACAGATCACCGCAACATTCCTCCAGGCAGTCAATCACATCAATCAGCTTAGGGATGGAAAGGGAATAATAGATTTTGGTGCCCACCTTAAAGGAAGAAAGAACTCCCTTGTCTTTCAAGGTAATCAAATGCTGTGAGGCAATGGCCTGAGGCAAATCCAAATAGTTATAGATCTCCGTCACGGTCATTTTGTCTTCCTTACCCAGAAGATCCACAATGGCCAACCTTTTAGGATGCGCCAACACCTTCAGCATGGACGCCGCCTTATCTATCTTCTTAGATTCAACTCTGGATAATAAACTTTTCATAAGGGACACACTTACCAGTACTACAATTAGCGCTACTACACGCCTTTAAACCCGCCAAATCCCCTCCAGTTTTTGACGGCACCTGAACATTACGTTACTTTAACGCATGGCGACTTACCATGTTATAGGAATAATGTCAGGCACCTCCCTTGACGGAGTTGACTTAGCTTATTGCAGATTTACGTATAATGAAAAGAATTGGATATATAAAATCCTTAATACTGAAACACTTCCATATACAGATGTTTGGTTGAAGCGTCTTTCAACGCTCACAGAAGCCAGCGCCGCTGAAATAATAGCCACTGACAGGGCCTACGGACGTTATTTGGGCGAGTTGGCAAAAAACTTCGTGGAGGCCAATAATCTTTCGGTGGATTTTGTCTCTTCGCACGGCCACACCATTTTTCACCAGCCCCAGCTGGACATCACGTTCCAGGTAGGAAGCGGCGCCTACCTGGCCGCCGCCGCCGGCCGGCCCGTGGTCTGTGACTTCAGGACTCTGGACATTGCCTTGGGCGGACAAGGCGCTCCGCTGGTGCCCATCGGGGACAAGCTTCTCTTCTCAGATTATGATTTCTGCCTGAATTTGGGTGGCATCTCCAACATCTCCCAGGAAGGGCCAGACCGCCGCGTGGCCTTTGACATCTCGTGCTGCAACATGCTCCTGAACCCACTGGCCGAGGAACTGGGCTTTGCCTATGACCGGAATGGGGAACTGGCCAGACAAGGACAGTTCCAGCCAGACTTGTTTGAGAAGCTCAATGAGGCTGCTTATTTCTCCGCGGCCTATCCAAAATCCATCGGCAAGGAGTGGGCCGACGAGAACAGCCTAAAAGTCCTGAGCCATTCCAAAGCGTCTACTCAAGACAAACTGAACACCGCCTGTCACCACATCGGCTACCAGGTGGCCCAGGCAGTGAAACAGCACGCTTCCCAAGCCCATGGCAGATTGTTGTTGACCGGCGGCGGGGCCTTCAACGGCTTTCTGGTGGAGCAGATTCAACATTACCTGGGGCCTGCGTTTGAAGTGGTGGTGCCGGAACCGGAGCTGGTTAATTTCAAGGAAGCGCTCATTTTCGCGTTTTTGGGCGTATTGCGCTGGCGGCAGGAAACCAACTGCCTGAAGAGCGTGACAGGTGCCAGCCAGGACAACTGCGGCGGCGCCATCTACTGGATGTAATTCGTTTTTGACCTTATTTCCAAAAAACAGGCTAAAAACGGCTAGGTCTTTCAAGGACAATAGAATTATTCTGGTTTTTATTATTCTGCTAAGGAGGAACGCTCGTTAAATCCTACCTTTGCGCCATCATCAAAAACCAACACTTCATTTCTATGAAAGACTTACTGGCCAAATTTGAGACGAAACGTCCTGAGATTGTTTTTGAGTGGAAAGACGCTGAAACCGAGGCCGAAGGCTGGGTGGTCATCAACTCCCTGAGAGGCGGCGCGGCCGGTGGTGGAACCCGCATGCGCAAAGGCCTGGACAAGCGCGAAGTGGAGTCTCTGGCCAAAACCATGGAAGTGAAGTTCACCGTTTCGGGCCCGGCCATTGGCGGCGCCAAATCAGGCATCAACTTTGACCCGGCAGACCCTAGAAAGAAAGGCGTATTGGAGCGCTGGTACAAAGCGGTGTTCCCTTTATTGAAGAACTACTACGGAACCGGCGGCGACCTCAACGTGGACGAAATCCATGAGGTAATCCCCATGACCGAGGAATACGGCCTGTGGCACCCGCAGGAAGGCATTGTGAACGGCCACTTCAAAGCCACCGAACCGCAGAAAATCAACAAGTTGGGCCAACTGCGCCAGGGCGTGAGCAAGGTGATTGAGGACCCCAACTATTCTCCTTCCCTGAGCCGCAAATACAACATCGCAGACATGATTACGGGGTATGGCGTGGCCGAGGCCGTTCGTCATTACTACCAAATCTGGGGCGGTGAGCTGCAAGGCAAACGCGCCATCATCCAGGGCTGGGGCAACGTAGGCGCCGCCGCCGCCTATTATTTGGCGTCTGAAGGCGTGAAGATTGTGGGCATCATAGACCGCGCGGGTGGTTTGATTAACCCAGAAGGCTTCTCCTTTGACGAAATCAAAGACCTGTTCCTCAACCGCCGCGGCAACACGCTGTACGCAGAAAACCTTTTGTCTTTTGACGATACCAACGCCCGCATCTGGGATTTAGAGTCTGAGATTTTCATCCCGGCGGCCGCCTCCAGACTGGTGACCAAAGAGCAGGTGGAGCGCATGTTGCAGCACGGCCTAGAGGTGATTTCCAGCGGTGCCAACGTACCGTTCCAGGACCCTGAAATCTTCTTCGGGCCGACGGGTGAGTTTGCCGACCAGCACGTGTCTGTCATCCCCGACTTTATTGCCAACTGCGGCATGGCCCGCGTATTTGCCTACTTGATGGAGCAGGACGTGGAGATTACGGATGAAGCCATCTTCACCGACATCTCCCGCACCATTGGCCAGGCCCTGGAGAAAACCCACGCCCGCCACCCAGAGAAAACCGAGATAGCCAAAACCTCTTTCGAGATTGCCTTGAGCCAGTTGTTGTAAGTAAAACCCAACGAATCAACTACACTTATACTCCCCCTATTGTCATCCTGAAAGGATCTTGTCGGCAAGCTGTAGTAGCGAGTGCTAAGTGCAAAGAGCCTACTGTCGTTTTTGGCCTGTTTTCTGGGAAAGAGGCCAAAAACGACAACTATCCTCTCGCAAGCTTATAGCTTGTGGGTAAACATGAGACAAGTTTAAAAACTTGCGGAAAGGAACTGGTTATAAAAGCAAGTTGAAAACTTGCCAGCATGGTTAGCTCCAAGCTACAAGCTTGAAGCAGGAAATAGGAAAGCGTTTAGTCATAGCCTATTTAGCTGGCCCACAAGATCCTTTCAGGATGACAATAGGAGAAACGGTTAGGGTGATAGGTTGAATAGCAGGGATAGAAAGAAGGAGATAAAGCGAGAATAGTAAACCAGAAAAGAAATAAAATAAAATCAACACAAAAAAGCCTCTGCTTCTCACAAGGAGCAGAGGCTTTTTTTTACTATTGAGGACTCGGCAGAACTAAATCGCCTTGAATCCCATGGCCAATAACTTGGCTTCGTCTTCTTTCTTCACCTGCACCTTTAAAACTCTTCCGCTGGCACAGGTACAGGCCATACACATGGCACCATCATTCACCTTGTTAAGGGAAATATCCAGGACAGTTATTCCCTGCTTCTGCAGATACTCTTTTATGTACTGCACCTTGTCTTGGTTGCTGTTGCCGTATCCCCAAGGATCGGCGCACTGGGTTTCCTGGTAAGACAGCCATTTGGTTTGGGCTTCTTCTGGCCACTCTAATTTGCCGTCAGGACCTTGGCAGGCTATGTTCAGAAACAGCCCGAAGCCAATCAAAAGCAGTGATAAAATTTTCCGTTTCATAGATTAATGTCCATTTTTACTTTATTGACCCCGCTAGCGGCCCGTTGGTTGCAAGCGCCTTGAAATTTACATCCATGAAGGAACAACTTCAGAACATACTTGACCAAGTCTTTTTAGGGAACAGCGTGGAGCAGTATTTCCTGTTCATCGGGATTATGCTCTGCGGTTTCCTGTTCAAGGAAATCCTCTCTAAATTACTCACTTCCATCCTGTTCAGGGTGATGGTCAAGCGCTTTTCTTCTGAGGTGACCAAAGAAGAGTTCAGACGTCTGCTGGTAGTACCGCTGGAAGTGCTGACGTTTCTGGTCTTCCTGTACATCGCCTTTGACCGCCTCAACTACCCGCCAGAACTAGGCTTGCCTGCCAAGGATGAACTGGGCCTCAAGCGTGTCTTGCAACGCATTTACAGCATCTTCCTGATCTTCTCGCTCACCTGGGTAGTCATGCGCCTGGTTGATTTTGCGGGCCTGATCTTCTCTAAGCGTGCTGCCAAGACCCAATCCAAACTGGATGACCAGCTAGTCCCGTTCTTCGTGGATTTCATTAAGGTGATTGTGGTCATCATTGGCTTTTTTGTAATGCTGGGCACAGTCTTCAAGGTGAACGTAGCGGGCTTGGTGGCTGGTCTGGGAGTGGGTGGTTTGGCCATTGCCTTCGCGGCCAAAGAAAGCCTGGAGAACCTGCTGGCCTCCTTCACCATCTTTTTGGACCACCCGTTTGTGGTAGGCGACCTGGTGCAGGTAGGTGAAGTGACGGGCACCATTGAGAAGATCGGGTTCAGGAGCACGCGCATACGCACCATGGAGAAAAGCTACGTGACCCTCCCCAACAAGCACATGATTGACAAGCCGCTGGACAACCTCACCCTTCGCACGTTCCGGCGGGTTAAGTTTGACATCACGCTCACCTACAGCACCACCTCCCAGCAGATTAAAAGCATTGTCCAGGACATCCAGTATTTCATAGACCACTACCCCCGCACCAACCAGGACGGCCGCGTGCGTTTCATGAACCTGGGACCTCACTCCAAAGACGTGATGGTGCTCTATTTTATTGACACCATTGACTGGGATGAGTACGTGAACATCAAAGAGGAAATCAACTACAAGATTGTAGAGATTGTAGAGCAACACGGCGCCGAGTTTGCGTTCCCAACGCAGACGGTGTACATGAAGCAGGAAACGGACTAACAAAAATGAATTTGATTTCAATATGGCCACAGAGTTGAGAAAAGAAGAGTCTATGTTATACCCTTACATTATTAAGCTTTGGCTTTTTAGTGTAGCGTTTATAGCTCCTTTATTACTAGTTGGAATCGAAATATTTGACAATGATTTAAAGATTTTACCAATCATTCATCTCTTCATAATATTAGGATTAAGCTTATCATTACCCACCCTATTCTTATGTCATTTGGCATATAGCTTTCTAAAAAGTAAAGCCATCCCATCATTATTACTTAGAGTATACATCTGCCTAATATCAATAGTGGGAGTAATAGTGACTTTTTACATCTTAGGTATAACTTCCAATATCCTAGGGGTTTATTCAGCGAGTATCATAATAGCCAGTTCAGTTCTTCCTTTAGACAGAAGGTAAAGTGCAGTAGCCCATAAATCAAAATCCCCGTTTTCGGGCTGTTTTACAGAAAACAAGCCAAAAACGGGGATTCATTTACTCACGCAGTATTACCAACCAGTTCCGCCGCCTCTGCGGCCACCGCCTAAAATACCGCCCAACAGGCCACCTAACCCACCAGAACCCATGCCGCCGTAGCGGCTACGTCCAGCTAGACCGCCCAGGATAGAAGCCATTGAACCTAGACCTCCTGTACGACCTCCACCGTACATACCGCCTCTGCTCATCATGCCGCCGCCCAGCAGACCTCCTAAGAGTCCGCCTAGGCCACCGCCCATGCCACCCATCATACCGCCACCCATGCCCATGCTCCTACCGCCTTTCCGGCGCATCATGCCAGAGATGACCATAGGCGCCAAGATGCCCAGCATGCCCGTCACCATACCCGGAGAGATGCCAGACTTCTTGAACATATCGCCAAAGCCGCTTTTGTTCAGGAAGGATTGCGAGGTTGGGTCTTCGCCCTGTTGCTGAGCCTGGTTGGCTTTGTCTACAAACTGGTCCAGGATACTGAACTGCTTCTGGTCAATGCCCAGGTACTGGCCAATTTCGCCAATGCGTTGCTGTTCCTCAGGTGAGTATTCGCCGTCAGACTTCGCGAAGCTGATGAGATCTGTCACAAAAGAGAAGCGCAGGTCGCTGGCCTTTAGCACGTCCAGGCACTTTTGCAGGCTTATCTGGGAAGGGTTCTTGGCAATGGACTCTACCTCCTGCTCCAAGCTGGCCGGCAGCTCGGCGGCCTCGCCTAGCAAACGCAAGAAAGTCAGCTCGTCTTCGGTGACGGTTCCGTCTGCCGAGGCAATGGTGGCCAGCGCGCCTAGATAGGCACCTTTCTCTTGATCTGAATAGTTTTTAAGTAATGTGGTCTCTTCGGTCATAGTCGTTCAGTTTGCAATAGTATAGAGCCTTATGAACGAAGCACTTAAAAACGAGTTGGCGTTTTTGGCCTCATTTCTGGAAAACACCCCAAAAACGGCAACGTTATAATAATTGCTAAGGACCCGCTCTTCCGGCTACATGCTACTCTGATTTTTGGTAAGTTTAACAAGCCAACGCCTCTAGATTATGGACAATGAAGCCCTCAACCGTTTTGACCGCATCGTGGCCATGTTGCAGCATTTGCAGTCAGGCCGCACAGTCAAAGCCCAGGAACTGGCCGACCGCTTTCAGGTAAGCCTGCGCACCGTGTACCGCGACATCCGGTCCCTGGAAGCCTCAGGCGTGCCCGTCACCGGCGAGGCAGGCGTGGGTTACTCCTTACTGGAAGGTTACCGCTTGCCGCCCGTCATGTTCACCCATGAAGAAGCCGGCAGTTTTGTAGCGGCAGAGAAGCTGATGCAGAAGTTCAGCGACAAAGCATTAGGCGCGCATTTTGAGTCTGCCATGTACAAAGTTAAATCTGTGCTGCGGGGCAGTGCCAAAGACCGGGTGGCAACACTTGAAGCTCAGATTTGGGTAGACGCCTCTACCCAGCTTTTCAATCAGCACACCCCCCATGCTCTGGATGTGCTATTGGATAGTATGGCCGAGAAAAAGCAGGTGGCTATGCAGTACCAGGCCTTCAGTTCTGAGGAACCTACTGAGCGCCTCATAGAGCCCGTGGGCTTGTTCCATGAAAACAATTTTTGGTACATCATGGGCTACTGTCACCTGCGTGCAGATTACCGGCAGTTCAGGACAGACCGCATGCTGCAGATAAAATTAACGGACCGCCCCTTTAGCAAAGAGCACGGTCCGTTATCTGATTATAGAAAGCCGAAAGCCCTTTCTGAGAAAATGAAAGTGGTCTTACGGGTAGAGAAGCAATTTGCAAAGTACATCCAGACCAGCCGCACGTATTACGGGTTCACCTCTGAAAAACCAGACGGCGACTACGTGGTGATGACCTTCCTGACAGAGCCCCACTGCGAAGGCTTTGCCAGGTGGTTCCTCATGTTCGGGGACTGCGCCCAGATTCTGGAGCCTGAAAGCCTGAAAGAACAAGTAAGCGACATCATTGCCAAGGTGCAGGCTTCTTTACAAGTTACACCTGAACCCGTTCTGATTTAGTCCTCCAGTTCGGCGCATAGAAAACCCGCCTGTTGCATCCTGTCAATAATAACGGAGGGCGTTACAGCCAGGGCTTCTACTCTCAGGATATGGTCACAATCCTCCAAGTCAAAGTTCCAGCGTTCTGTGGGCGTGAGCAGTTGATTTAGCAGAGGCGCCACCTGCTTTACGCCTTTGTCTGTAAGCACCGACGTCTTGAATACCAGCACGGTTCTCATAACTGTTATTGTAGGCTTATCTCTCATAGAAGTTTGGAGGCGTTACGCCCAGTGCCCGCAGGTACACATAGCCCTGCCCGCGGTGGTGAATCTCATTGTCTATGTAGTAAAGCACGGTAGAAATCACGGTTCCCTCATAGGCGCCAAACGCCAGAATTGTCTCTTTAAACTTTTGGTCTGGGATAAGGCCCCAGTCTTGGTCCATGGCCGTGGTTTGGGCATCCCAAAGGGCCAGTAGTTCTTCTTTGCTGTTAGCTTGGTATAATTCTTCACTGAGTTGTGGCACGGTACCGTCTGCTATTTGCTTTACTCCGGGTGCGGCCAGCATCAGTAGTTCCTGCACCATTTTGTAGAACGTTCGCATACCGCCAATAGAAAATTCAAACAGGTCTTTCTCTGGGAACGCCTCTATGACTCTTCTGGTGAGGCCGCGGTGTCCTTGCCAGTGGGCCAGCAGGTCTTTAGAGGAAATAATGGATGTGATGGTTGTGGTGGTCATAGTTTCCATAGGTCTTGGGGTTAATGGTTTAACGATGGACCAAAAGTACCCTCCCCCAGTGACAACAGTCTGTCAGTAGCCTACAGGAAAATTTAAAGAGAATGAATTGGGCGGAGTAAGTTGCTTGTAGATTTTTGGATTGGAAAATACAGACTCCGTTTTTGACCTATTTCCCAGGAAACAAGCTAAAAACGCCAGCTAGGATTACTCGTCTCGGGTTGCTTTTGAATTGGTTAATTTCTCAAGCTTTGCAATTATTTCCCTGTCAAAACGATTTTCAATCCTTTCTCTCTCGTCTTCAGCCAAATCGTTTTCAATGAACCATTTACCGTTCTTGAAGACTGATCGGATGGACATGACCGTCACTCTGGAGTTTCCTTGATAAGAAACGAAATACATTTCTTCTGGGCTTCCCTTCAAATAGAAATTGGTGTTTTCAAAGAAACCATAAGTTCCTTCAATACTGGCGGCTGTTGGTTTCCATTTCTCAGGAATCTTATGGCTTTCCAACGAATTCATTGCCACTAACATCTCCTCAATGCTAACCTGAAACTTCCTGTCCTCAAAGGAGCCCAAAGTACCTGCGCCAATAGTACAAGATGTAACACCGGCAGTGACCATTAAGCATATGGCAAATAACTTAGTTAGATATTTATTAGGCATCAAGGCAATGGTAAATGCTTTTATAATTACTTCACCGCCGCCAGAATACGCTTAAAGAACTCATTGCCGTTGGTCTGGTGCCAGCGCCATACTACCACAATGTCATGCTCGGGGTCTACCCAAATGGTATTGGAACCGGCACCCAGGGCGGCGTAGCTGGTAGCGGGCGCGGCTGGCCATTGTTTTTTCTGGGTGTTGAGCCACCAGAGGTATCCGTAGTCGGGACCGTGCGGGCCAGGCGTAAGCGCTTGCTGTATCCACTTTTCAGAGACCAGCTGCTTGTTTTTCCATTTGCCCTTGCGCAGAAACAGGTACCCGAAGCGGGCCTCATCTCTTGTATTAATCCAGAGACCGCCGCCCCAGCGGGTACCACCGCTCACGCTGGGCAGTTGTTTGCCGTCTACGTCCACATAAGAGTTTTTATAGGGAAGGTACTGCCACGTATTGGACGCACCGATGGGGTTCATGATCTGCTCTTTCAGGACCTCGGGCAGGGGTTTCTTCCAGAGGCGTAGCAAGGACAAAGACAGCCGGTTGATGCGCACGTCATTGTACTCATAAAAAGTGCCGGGCTCTTGCAAGGCGCGCGGCTTGCGTTCGCCGCTTCCAAATTCCTCTTTGCCCACAAAGGTGTGGCTCTTCCCAAAAAGCTCTCCCTCCCACTCGCTGGTCTGCTGGGCATGGTGGTGCCAGGTTACTTTTCTGTTGTGCTCAGAGTCATAGCCACCGTCTTTGATGTAATTGGCCACCGGGTCCTGCACGTCCTTAATTATGCCTTTGTCCACGGTGATGCCCAGAATGGTAGACAAGAAGCTTTTGGCGATGCTGTAGGTAGGGTCAGCGCGTTGGGTGTCTCCCCACTCCGCCACAATGTAGCCGTTCTTTAAGATGATGCCGTTGGTAGCCGCCCGGTCATTGGGAATAGGCCCCAGCAACTTCCCGAAGACCTGTTCCTGATCAGAGAAATCCTTCGGCCGCTTAGTCTCCTGCGTCTGCGCATACGCCACTGCCTGCGCCAACAATTCCGCGTCCATGCCCACCTCCTCGGGCTTTCTGGTTTCCCAATTGTCACCGGAGCCGGGGTAATAAACTTTGGCGGTTGAGCCGGCAGATTGGGAAGTTGTGCTGGAATTGGATTGGCAGGCAATTACTCCTGCTAGCAGGAAAGGCAGGAAACGGTGGAGAGATTTTTTCATAGTATTTATTACCAGTTAAGCTAAAAAGCGCTTGAATGACTTCTTGGTGTAGTTGCCATATATTTTACTTTTTTATCATCAGTTCGGCATTCTGTATCCAAGCAACTAAATATGGGTTTTTAGACGATTTCCTTTTAAACACCATTAGAAAAGGTTTGTCAAAAACGAGCCTTTTGGGCTTGGGCAGATTCTCAACGGTCTCAGTTACTAGGCCGATTTCTGCCTCGCTTTCTACCTTGGCACCAGTATGGTCAAGGAAAAGGGCGATTCGTTGGTAGGCTTTCAGGACATCAAATTCCTGTCCGTCTATCGCAACCATGTTGCCAACAATAGAGTGGTAGTTCTTTTCTAAGTTGAAGGCGATAATCGGGACGCTTAAGGTATCATACTCCGCAAAATGATACCTCCAGTTCGCTTTATCTAGTTTCTTAGATTTAGTACTCTTTTTTATTTCCTTATTCAGAACCTTGATAAGATCCCCAAGCGCCTCCCCCGTTAACTTTGGTGAGGTGAACAAAAGAATCTCATGGTCCTCAGCCCTGGTATTCAGCCTAATGGCGAATTCATCCTTGTTACGGTAAAACAAGATCTCAGCTTGTGAGCCAGCCTTCTGGTTGGCACCATTGAAACCGAAAGACTCAACCGGGGTAGAACCGAAGATCAATTTACTATTGCCTTTGTCGAAAGCAAGTTCGAACGGGAGAGACTTGGCGAACTCGGATTTTGCTATTACCGAATTCCCTTGAAAGGTGAGCTGGTTCCCTATGTACTCTGGGGCTAAGGAGTTCTTGAATAAGGGCGATTGATTAATAAGCCGTAACTGCCTGAATCCTGGTCCTATAACAACACTCTTTGAGTTCTTCTTAATTTCATTCCAGGCATACAGAAAAGTGGAGCAATATATTTGGTTTTTATCCCTATCAATCCTTTGTTCCAAGGTGGGGACTAAATCAGTACCTCCCAGTTTGGAGACTTCGATAGCTTCTGGGTAATCTTTCCCATCCTTACATCCTGCAAGGAGGCAAACTATTATTATGATTCGTATTATGGACTGCATATGCAAGGTAATTACTGGCGCTAGCCTCTAACTGTAAACATTATATAGTCTGATGTTTATGCATCACCCAAAGATTCTGATTCAATAATAAATGCAGGAGTTAATCATTCCTATTAAAGCACTAGCTACAATATTCGTTTGAGCCTTTCTGTTTTCAGCCTATTTCCCAGAAACCAGCCCAAAAACGACTTAAAAATCAAAGTACTCGGTGGCGGGTTTGACAGTCTTCTTCTCTTCTTTCTTTTTTCCCTGGAAGAGTTCTTTCAGTTCCTGCTTTTCGGTTTTGAGGTCTGCCGCTATTTTGGTTTTGACGCGCTCCTGGTCATAGGCTACTTTAAAGTTGCCCTCTTTACCTTTGATGGTGAGGAACAGGTTGGGGCTGGCCGTTGTGGTGGTGGCGATGATGCCAAAGCGTTCGTCTTTGTCGCGTTTGGCTTTGGTGGCACCTGACAGTGGAATCTTGAGCTTGTAGTCCATCTGCTGGTCAAAGGTGTGCATGCCAGACAGCGTGATATTGTTGAACCGGCTGGTGCTGGACTTGATTTCCATCTCTGGAATGTAGATGGTGCGGTTCTGAATGTAGAAATTGTTCTTGATTTCTGAGAAGCGCAAGTTGGCCAGCTCGTTCCGGTTAATGAAAATGCTCATCTTTTGCATGGGCGCCCAGTTAAGCAACTGCCCGTTGCGCAGGGTGGTGGCAATCTCAGCTTGCATGAGGCCTGGCCGCGCGTTAAGGTTATGGTCAAAAAACAGCTCAGAGTTGATCTGGGCTGTCAAGGTGCCGTGCAAATGCCGCTGGGTGATAAAGGCCTGCCCGAAGTTCTCAAACGCATAGAACAGGCTGTCTACCTTAATGTCCTGGATGTGCGCCGTAGAGTTGATTTTGATGAGCGGCTGACGCGCATCTACGCTTCCCTTTACTTGAAAGCGGCCACCCACCACCTGCATGGCAATATTGGGCGAAGAGATGACCTGGTTCTTTAAAAGAACGTTGCCCTGCAGTTGCTTGGCTCTAAACCGTCTGAATTTTAAACTGCTCACCGCCGCGTTGATGTCCAACTCTAGATTGGCGGGCATGTTCAAGGCATACCCATACGCATCAACCTTGCCTGAGGGCCGCTTGACCGGCGGAGCGGTGGTAGAGGCAGCCAGCAACTGGTCTAGGTTAAGGTAACGGGTAGAGAAGTCTGCCTCTACGCGCAGGCGTTGCTTGTCCAAGAACAAGTAGCCCAGCATGTTTTTAAGGAAGCCGTTCACCAGAAAGTCTGTGTCGCCAATCTTACCTTTGAGGCCAGAGATGGCCACGTCATTCTTACGCACTTGGAACGTTCCCTGCATGCCTTTGAACGGCAATGGGTGTTGCCTGAACTGCAGACTCACGTTTTGCAACTGCACCTCGCCGGAGGTCTTGATGCTGGGTCCGCTGGGATTGGCTTTGAACGCGCGCAGGTTCCCGGCAAAAGCAAAATTGACCAAAGCACGGCCACTTCCATTTTTGACGTCTTTTACCGGAAACAGGCCAAAAACGTGCGCCACGTCCAAGTCTGCCTTCAGCTGGGCCTGTACGTCTGGGTCCTTAAAGTTCTTGTATACAAACTCCCCCGAGAGTGGCTTGCCGCGCAATTGGCCTTTGATGTTGCGCAAGGCTACTGTAGACGACTGGCTGTTGCGCTGGGTACCGTTGGTAAAGCTTCCGGCAAAGCTCACCTGCTCCAGCTTCTCTTTGTACTCTGGATGAAAGAAGGATGCCCCGCGGCACCCGAAGCTCACCTGAATAAACGGATTCTTCTGCGCGGACGTCTCGCCTTTCACGGTGCCTTTAAAATAGACGTCACCCTCGCTTTGGTATTGGGCAAACGCTTTGGTAACGTGACGCGGCAACAAGGCTACTAAGGATTGTATGTCTGTGTTCTTCCCTTCTAGGTTCAAGTCTAGCTGCGTCTCATGGGCGTAGTCTATGGTGCCGGCAAACTGGTACTGTCCTTTGCCCACCCGTAGTTCAGAAGAGGCTAGGGTTACGTGATTGCGCTCTGTATCTAGGGCTATTTGGCTACCCAGCGTGATTTCCTTTTGTTGTAGGTACTCATCCCCCGCAATCAGGATGGTATTCACCCGGGCATTGCCTTTGAGTTGAATGGTCACCACGGGTTCCTGCATCGTGAGCGCGGCATTCATCAAATGCGCCTGGACGTCATAGTGTTGCTTGGCGGGCGCATCTTCATAGAGCACGCGTACTTTACGCAGTGTGATGCCCTGTAGGTCAAAGGAGAGCTTGTCGGTTTGGCTGGTGTCTGCAGATTGGTAGAAGCGGTAGTTGACCTCGCCGTTGGGCAGGACTTTTACGCGCACCTCGCCTTCTTCTAAGTAGATTTCTCTGATGCGGTATTCGCCCCAGAGAAAGTCCCAGAGACTGAAGGTGCTGTGTATGTTTTTAAGCTTGGCCAGTGGAGCGGTGCTGCCTTTGAGGGCTTCGGTGATTTCTACGTTTTGGAGCGTGATGGCCACCTGCGGGAATTTCTCCCAAAGCGATACTTCTATCTTCTCAACAGCCACTTTGGTTTTGATGTGCTTGTTGGCCTCCGCTACAAACAGCTGAATGATCTTGTCCTGGTAGAGATAGATAGTGCCGGCCGCCAGTCCTAATACTAGAACCAGCCCTCCCAGAGACCAAAGGAAATACCGCGCTATCTTTTTTCTTCTTCCTACCACGTTCAATCAAGCAGACGTTAAAGATACGGACGCAAACCCTAGGCACCAAGCGCCGCAGGCCAAGGCAAGACAATAGCAGATTAGGAAGGTAGAATCCAGGCAACGACGGCATTCCTCACTGCCCGGATTCTACCTTTTATTTAGAAACTAGTTGAACATAGTAGCCACGCCGGCCACTCCTAATCCAAAGACAATGATCAGGCCGTAGAAACCAAGAATCACCGCCGTCAAAACCCCCATGAACTTGAACAGGGACTTCAGGTTTTCAAAGGAAGACTCTACCAACCCTTCGTCTTTTGCCCGAAGGCCAGTTTGCATTCTGGTGGAGAACTTGTAGAGGTATAGCACCGGAAAGAAATATAACACCGCAAACAACAGGTAAAATACCGCAAAGAAAGCGCCCATGGCTCCTGCCAGCGGATTAGCCGCGCCGCCGTTGGCCTCCATGGAGGAATTCATGACCGCGCCCATAAACGAGCCACCGAAGATTCCCAGCAGGATCAGAAAGCCAATCATCACAAACCCCACAATGGCCAGGAATTTACCCCATTTGGCCGTGGCGTACAGAAAATTCATGACCTGGGGGCTAAGGGTAATACCAGTTGAGTTGGATGCAGGTTGAGCGGGTTCAGCGTAAAGGTTTTCGTCCATAAAATTTTTAAAGGGTTAACGTATTGAGTTTAAATATATAAAACCTTTCAGAGACGCTTCCAGAAAAATATTTCACACTTTTTTATGAGTCCTATTTGGAAGATTCGATTTCACCCCCCATATTTGCATCATCAAACGGGGACAATTGGTCACCGAAACCCAAAGAAGGGGTGTTAGCTCAGCTGGTTCAGAGCATCTGCCTTACAAGCAGAGGGTCGCTGGTTCGAATCCAGCACGCCCCACACTTCAAAAGCCTTACCTACCCGGTAAGGCTTTTTTGTTTTATATAGTTTTTGCTATATCTTAACGTCTCCCTCTCTAGCCTCCATTCCTCCACAGGGCTCTAACTTTCTGTTTACTTTCTTGTTATCTTTTTACCAGTGTCTTTTTGGACAAGCAAAACGGCGTTGGCACTTCCTTTATCACCTTTCACAGACAAACACCATGGAAGAGAACACCCAAATTTTAATAGACCAAGGCTGGCAGATTGGCTCAGTGCCCATGTATTTTCTGGGCTTTGACATCTCTTGGCTAGTCATGAAAGAAGCGTTCATTAGCCCGTATGACCGCAAGGCCTATAATTTCAATGAGGCTATGCACATTGAGATGCTAGTACATCCGCACCAATCCATTATCTCGCGCGTGGCGTAAACAACGTTCCTGGGTCAGAAAAGAGGACACTTCTGTGGCAATTGCGTAATTTGGGGCCGCACAAGATTCCCATGCGCTATGCACCTACAAGAAGTTACGTCTGCCGCCCATATACGCTCCTTCCTGGACTCGCCTACTGCCTTGTACAAGGACCACCCTAATTGGATCAGGCCCCTGGACAATGACATTGAGAAGACGTTTGACCCCAAGCGCAACCCTAACTTTAAAGACGGCGCTGCCATTAGGTGGATTCTGCTAGACGACCGTGGCCAGACCATTGGCCGGGTAGCAGCTTTTGTGAACGGCAAGACCAAGACGGCGTCTGAGTACGTGACCGGCGGCATGGGCTTCTTTGAGTGCATCCAGGACCAGGCGGCCGCCAATATGTTGTTTGATGCCTGTAAGGATTGGTTGATGGCCCAAGGCATGGAAGCCATGGACGGCCCCATCAACTTTGGCGAGCGCGACCGCTTCTGGGGATTGCTGGTAGATGGTTTCACAGAGCCCAACTACGGCATGTTCTACCACCCGCCGTATTACCAAGAGCTGTTTGAGAACTACGGCTTTCAAGTCTACTTTAAGCAGTACACCTACCGCCGCGACCCAGAACACAAACTCAGTGACAAGGTAATTCAACGGGCTGCCATCATAGAAAGCGATCCTGCCATTTCCTTTCAGCACGTCTCCAAAAAGAACATGGAGAAGCTCACCAGGGAGTTTTTGGAAGTCTATAACAAAGCATGGGCGGGACACTCCGGCCTTAATGAGATGACCCTAGACAAAGCCAGGAAGCTCATCAACAGCATGAAACCAGTCATGGATGAGAAACTCATCTACTTTGCCTACCACCATGACCAGCCCGTTTCTTTCTTTATCATGCTACCCGAGCTCAACCAGATGTTCAAGCACCTTAACGGCAAGCTGGACTGGCTGGGCAAGCTTAAATTCCTCTATTACCGCTGGCGCTACAACAATACCCCGCATAAAAAAGCGCTGGGACTGATCTTCGGCGTCGTGCCTGAGTTTCAGGGCAAGGGCATTGACAGCTACATGTCCGTAAAATCCCAGAAGGCTGTGTTGGCCCAAGGCGTAGGTGAAGTAGAAATGAACTGGATAGGCGACTTTAACCCGAAGATGATGATGGTGGTGCGAGGACTAGAGGCGGTCATCTACAAAACCCACATCACCTACCGCAAGATTTTTGACACAACCAAGCCATTCAAACGCTACCCCATCATCAAATAAGGCTTCGTTTTTGGCTTGTTTTCTGGGAATTAGGCCAAAAACGGAATTTGTTTGGGTCAGGAACTACTGGACGGGCTTGGCTTCTGAGGCCAAGGCCAGAAAGGTTTGATGGAGTTGTATTACTTGGGGCAGTACCAGTTGTTGGTCATCGTTGTAAATCACGAACTGAGACCGCTGCAGACGCTCTTCCTCTGAGAGCTGCTTGTGCATGATGGCTTCAACTTCCTGCGCAGTGCGCTGCGTGTCTCTGGCCAAGGTTCTGCGCTGGCGCAGGACTACGGGCGCTGAGACCGTGAGCACATGGTCCACCTGCGTGTAAGCATTGGACTCAAACATCAGGGCGGCTTCTTTTAGAATGTAAGGTGCGTCTGAGTGATTTTCCAGCCAGCGGAAGAAGTCTTTGCGTACCTGAGGATGCACCAGGACGTTGAGTTTGGTGAGCTCCTCTTTGTCATGGAAGGCCTTTTGCGCCAGATACGGCCTGTTGAGTTGGCCTTGGGCATCAAACGTCTCATCCCCGAAGGTGGCAATCAGTCCCTCGCGCAGCTCTGGGTCACAATTCATCACCCATTTGGCCCGGGCGTCTGAGTCATATACCGGCACACCCAGCAATTGAAAGCAACGGCAGACAATGCTTTTGCCTGACCCAATACCGCCGGTTATGCCAATCTTGAGCATCTGCTATAGCGCTGTTAAAGAGATCTTCACCTTGCCCGGCGCAATGGTCACCTGGCGCGCTCCTTCGGGCTTTTGGGTCAACGCGGGCACAATGGTAGAGTCTGTGGCATTGTAACGGGCATAGTCCAAGGTCACCTGGAACTGGTCCAACTGCAACTTGCCTCTGTTTCTGGGGTGGTAGCCGTACTTCACTTTCACAGGTCCGTTCACATAGCGCAAACGGTACTTGGGCGGGAAATTCTTGAGCACGGGTTGTACTACCAATTCCTGTTTTTCCAGTGGTATCACTTGAAACTGCACTTTGGCTTTGCGTACGTTTGCCTTCACCAGATCGGTAAAGTCATGCATCAAGAGCATGTTCCCCTTAAAGGGGGCACTGTAAGGTGAGTCTGGCACTGCCAATGGATAAGGACTGGGGAACAGATTGATGATCTGCAGAGGGCCTGTGAACGTGATGGAATCTGGCGTAATGGCCAGGTTGCCACCATACGTAAAGCCGGGGCTCATCTTCAGCTTAGTTGTATCTACTCCCAGCGGAACCTTGCGGGTACCAATGCGGTCAAAGTCAAAGTAGAGGGTGTCTGTGGCCACGTAGTTCAACTCCAAGCCGTCCAGGGCATTGGCAATGGCCGGCCGAAGCGCGTAGCCAGGCATCTGCTTCACATAGGGCAAGCCTCTAATGGAGAGTTCGGCGGGTTTCACCTTAAACATGAGGCTTTTGCGCAGCAGCTTCCATCCTTTGCCGGTCACGCTGATCATCACCTCTTCGGGGAGGGGCTTTACCGGTACCAGCTGGCGCTGGTCATAGACAAACTGGATGGGGTATGAGATGCGGGCAATGTAACTCTTGTTCAAAGAGTTGAGCACCCAAAAGGTGGTGGCTGCCAAAAAACAAAGCAAAACCACTCTCCAGTACCGTTTCTGTTTGGGAGAAAACGGCCTTACTAACCAGAGGAGGGCTTGCTTTGTCTTGTTTAATGGCAAAATAGATGTTTTATGAAAAGAATTAAGCGGCAGTTTCTGCGGTAGGCTTGTTCACGCGGCTGGTTGCCTCCACGGCTACCGCCGATTTGTCAAACTTCAGCTTAATGCCTTTGTCTACCTCAATCCAGACGGTGTCCTCATCAATGCTGAGCAACCGGCCGTGCAGGCCACCAATGGTGACCACGTTCATCCCCTTCTTCAGTTCGTCTCTGAACTTCTTCTGGTCTTTGGCCTTTTTCTGCTGGGGCCTGATCATGAAGAAATAAAACACCAGAATAATCACCCCGAAGAACAGGATGTTAGAAAGTCCACCAGCCCCTAGCGGGCTGGCTTGTAAAAGTATCGTCAACATCAGAGATTAGTTTGTACGCACCGGGCCTGCAGCACCAGCCTGCGGCACAGTACCCACAATGTTGGTCTTGATTAACAATTGATTTACCTGCGGATCTGTGTTGGCGGTAATGGTGATCTGCTTAGACTGCTGACCTGCTTTTCCGGCTGGGTCAAATACTACTTTGATGTTACCAGTAGCTCCTGGGGCAACCGGCTCCTTAGGCCACTCAGGCACGGTACAACCGCAAGAAGCGGTGGCGTTCTCAATCACTAACGGCGATTTACCTGTGTTGGTGAACGTGAAGGTGTGCTCTACTTTTTTATCCTGCTTGATGGTACCAAAGTCAAACTCCGTTTCTTTGAACGTCATCACAGGCTTAGGCGCGTTAGGGTTCACCTGCTCGGCGCTGGCTACGTTAGGGTTGGTGGCCGGGTCATTGGTGGCAACCGTGCTTACAGGGGCAGTCTGCTCTGTAGTAGTGGTGGTAGATGTTTCAGTTTCCTGCTTTTTCTCACAACCGGCGGTCCAGAAACCGGCGCTCAGAAGCATTGCGATTACAAATTGCTTTTTCATATTACTAAGTGATTACAAGTTTGAAATAATGTGCTGCGCGAACTCTGAGGTAGAGGCCGTACCACCCAAATCACGGGTGCAGCAGTTTTTGTCTAATAAAGTCTTCTCTAAGGCGTCCTCAATGCTGTCTGCCTCTTTCTGCAAGCCCATGTGCTGAAGCATCATGATGCCTGAGCGCAACAGAGCCGTTGGGTTGGCCAAGCCTTGACCCGCAATGTCTGGGGCAGAGCCGTGCACCGCCTCAAAAATGGCCATGTCATCGCCTACGTTGGCACCAGATACCACGCCCAGACCGCCTACCAAACCGGCACACAGGTCAGACAGGATATCCCCGAACAAGTTAGTGGTCACCACCACTTGGAACTGCTCTGGCTTGGTCACCAGCTGCATGCACATGTTGTCAATGATCTTGTCATCCCACACCACGTTCGGGAATTCTTTAGACACATCAGCAGCGGCCTCCAGCATCAACCTACCGGCAGACTTTAAGATGTTGGCTTTGTGGGCCACGGTCACCTTTAATTTGTTCTTGTCTGCGTAAGCAAAGGCGGCGCGCACAATCTTGTGGCAACCCACTACCGTCACGCGGGCAACAGAGTCAGAGATACCCAGGCGCTCATCATACATCTCCAGACCGGCGTACAGCCCTTCCGTGTTTTCTCTGAACAAGACCAGATTCACGTTCTCAAAGCGGGTTTTTACACCTGCTGTGGTTTTGGCAGGACGCACGTTTGAGTACAAATCAAACTTCTGGCGCAGTTGCACATTTATGCTTTTGAAGCCTTTGCCCACCGGCGTGGTGATAGGGCCTTTCAAAGCGATTCTGGTACGCTCTAGGGAGTCAATCAACGTCTGCGGAATCAACTCACCCATGCTGTCAAAGGTGGTCTGTCCGGCGTTTTCTTCTTCCCAGGTAATAGGAACTTGTGCGGCTTTAAAGATCGCCTTTACGGCTTCTGTGATCTCAGGACCTATCCCGTCGCCGGGAATAAGGGTAACGGTTGTCATGGTCAAAGGCTTATACTTCTTTCTTACTGTTTATTTCGTTGATGAGCGTGTCCACGTCCTGCAAAAGGCGCTCTGCTTTGTCGCGGGCGTCTTTGATGACGCGCTGTCCTTCTGTCTTGGCGGCAGAGCCTTGCTCCTCGCGCCCGGCAATCAGGTCATTGGAAAGCTCCAGCAGGCGGGCACGGTATTTTTCTAGTTGAAAGCTGAGCTTGTCGCGGGTTTCGCGGCCTTTCTCAGGTGCAAATAAAATCCCCAGGATGGCACCCGTGGCGATTCCGGTGGAAAAGGCAATGATGGAGGTTGTTTTTTTGCCCATAGTAGTGGTTCTGGTTACAGGTTTTCTATAAAAGGGCGCTTGCGCGTTTTTGGCTTATTTTCAGAAAAATAGCTTAAAAACGGGTTGAATGCAAAGCCCGCTCCTCTTTGAACGCAAAAAACTGGTTCTTATTTGTTGTCTAGCAAACCACGACCCGATTTACGGATATCACCGCTGGCCGTTAACTGCTGTGACAGCTTGTCTAACACGCCGTTTACAAACTGCTTGCTCTTGGGCGTGCTGTATACTTTGGAGATCTCAATATACTCGTTGATAGTTACTTTCACGGGGATGCTTCTAAAGATATGCATCTCGCAAAGCGCCATTTTCAAGATGATTTTGTCCATCAATGCTACGCGCTCTACGTCCCAGTTCTGCACGCTCTCAGAGATCATGGCCTCATACTTGGCGTCATCCCGCAGGGTTTCATGGTACAATTCCTCAAAGAAGGCTTTGTCATCATCCCAGCTGGCAGAAAGGTCCAATAAGGCCAAGTGCTCATCTGTGCCTTCTTCTAGCATCTTAATGGACTTGTTCACCAGGCTCTTCACCACAGACTTGTTCTCTACCCAGTTCAGGTCCTGCTCCTCAAAGAGAGCTTGCAGGGGTTCGCTTTTGAAGATGATTTCCTTGTACAGATGCTTCAACAGCTCATGGTCCTGCTCATAGGTAGGCTCCACCAGCTCCAGATAGGCCAGCACTTGCTCGTCTTTCTTGATGCCGTTGCGGTAGATTTGGGTAATCACGTCCAGGTTGCCGGCCCAGCTCACGTTTCTTCTGATCACGCGCTGCTCCAGGAACTTGTTGTCCAGCAATTTGGCCAGGGCTTTGTTCTTCAACAAGCCACGCATGTCCGTGTCGGTGCGTTCTGTGAAACGGGTGGCGGCTTTCTTTTCTTCGCCCTCAATCAGATGCGTCACTTCCTGCATCACCAAAAGGGTCAGCAAATAGCGGTCATAGATTTCCTCGGCGGCAGACAGCATCTGGTTCCCGAAGAACTTGAGGTCTTTCTTAAGCGTGTTCTGGTAGAAGTTCACCGCGTCTTGGGCGGCGTTCAGGATTTCCTTGTCTTTCTCCTCGGTGTCAAACTTCTTGGTCTCATACCACTCCTTGAAGAGCAGTGTGGCGATTTGCTTTTTGCCTTCCAGCAGGTTTCTGTCTTGCGGCTCAATGGCCATCAAGTCTGGCGCGAACGTGTCTGCGATGCGATCCAGGGCCAGCAAATAGTCAGACCCTTCTGCCTGTACGTAGGCGTAAATGGCTTGCATGGCTTTGATGCGGAGTATTCTGCGGTTGAGCATGAGGATAAGGAAAGAACGTGGTGAACGTGAAAATAAGCGTAAAAGTTGGCAGGCACCCATTGGCCCGCTGCCAAGGCTTGGCGATAACCGCCAATTCTGCCGCAAAGGTCCGAACTAAGAGAGGAAGAAGCAAATGGTACTTCTTTTTAATTCTGAGTCTTCGGGAGAAAGCTTACAGAGTTCCCATTTATCATGGTTGATAGTGAGGCGCTTTTTGCCTGTTTTCTGGGAAATAGGCAAAAAACGGTTGTTGGCGCAGACGCTCGCAGGTCTTCCCAGACGCTACGAGTTTTAGAGTCACCGCAGATGGTTTGGCTGCCAAAGCAATGCGCAGGAGACAAGGCGGTGCCGTTGTCTCTACATGAACCTCAGAAATTCATGTGCGCCAGCGAGAAAAGGCATTGCAACTTCTCAACCAGCAGTCCGCCGGCCATTGACCGAGGGGAAGGAGCCTGGTCAATTTAAGTCTCTTTCCCCGAGGGAGAAAGTAACCACCTTTGGAGTAGCAGAGGCGTAAGCCCACAATGCAACGAGTCACTTCTCACGGTGCACCACTTTGAGCCCCCGCCCTGTCTGAGCGGTCAGCGAGTTCGGGGGCTCTTGATTCTTTTGGTTACTTTTCTCATCAAGGAGAAAAGTGACAAACGCGGGTAGAAAGTAATGAAAGTTGATGTTGGTAGTAAGGTGTTGGGAGTAAATAGCGCAATGCAATCCCCAGCAAAAGTAAACATCCCTCTACGCCCCCCTCAAGGGGAGAATCAACATTTGGTTAAGGAAGTTGAGGTGGAAAGAAAGAATCAAATAAAGTACGTCATCCCCCTACCCCCTTCAAAGGGGGACTATAAATCTATTGAAAAGAAAAAAGCGTTTTTGACCTGTTTCTCAGAAACGAAGCCAAAAACGCTTTCAATATATCATCGCCTGCAAGGGCGAAGGTAAGATTAGTAAGTTCTCTTGATTTTAGCCATGTCGTCAATACGCTTCTGGGCCAGCTCTGTGGCGGCTTTCTGCGTGTGCGTGCCGTCTGCCTCAGCCTTCGCGAAGATGTTCAACGTGGTGTTGTAGATCTGCTCTGTCTGCTGCATAGACCACTCGCGGTTCAGCTTTTTCACTTCTGAGTACACGTTGATGATACCACCCGCGTTGATCAAGAAGTCTGGTGCGTAGATCATGCCCTTCTGTACCAAAGCCGGGCCGTGCACGTTCTCATCCTGCAACTGGTTGTTGGCGCAGCCGGCAATGATCTGGCACTTCAGTCTAGAAAGTGTGTTGTCATTGATGGTAGCCCCCATGGCGCAAGGCGAATAGATGTCCACATCCAGGTCATAGATTTCATCCAAGCCCACTACGGTAGCACCGGTGGCCGAAGAAATACGCTGTAAACGCTCTTGGTCAATATCTGTGATGAACAACTGGGCACCTTCTTTTACCAGGTAGTCAATCAAATAACCACCTACGTGGCCAGTACCCTGTACAGAGATCTTCTTACCAGCTAGGCTGTCGTTGCCCCAGGCTTTCTTGGCCGAGGCTTTCATGCCCATGTAGGTACCGTAAGCCGTTACCGGAGACGGGTCACCGCTACCGCCTTGCGACTCTGGCAAACCAGCTACATGCTTGGTCTCCATGGCAATGTAACCCATGTCCAGGGTGGTCATGCCCATGTCCTCGGCGGTGATGTATTTACCGTTCAGGTTGTTCACAAAACGCCCGAACTTGCGCATCATAGCTTCGTTCTTGTCCTTCTTGGAGTCCCCGATGATGACAGCCTTACCACCGCCCAGGTTCAAACCAGAGATGGCAGACTTGAAGGTCATGCCGCGTGAAAGGCGCAAAACGTCGCGTAAAGCTTCGGCCTCAGAGGCATACGACCACATGCGGGTACCGCCCAACGCAGGCCCCAATACCGTGTTGTGGATACCAATGATGGCTTTCAGGCCGGTATCATGGTCATGGCAGAACACCACTTGCTCATGATCAAACTGGCCCATCTGGCTAAAAACCGAAGATTCCTGGCCCCCTGATATTTCTTTTATTTCAACCATAATTGTGAATAAAATGATTTACTTCCATAACCTGCGGAAAACGGCTCCCAGATTTAGTACTTTTGCCGCAAAAGTAGGCATATCTTTTTACTACAACAAGGAAAACCCTAACATCTGTTAGCCTCGTAGTAAAACTTAAAATTATACCGTGAAATCACTCCGCTACCTCAATAAATATTTGCTCAAGTACAAATTCCGGTTTTTCTGGGGAATTGTGTTTGTGATTGTCTCCAACGTCTTTGCCATCATTCCGGCGCAGGTGGTTCGGCACGCCTTTGACCTGGTGCGCGAGGGCATCAACCTGCACCAGCTCCACGAGGGCTTCGGCCAGCAGGAAACGGTGTATGACAGCTTTGCGCGCAGTACCTTGTTCTACGGAGCGGTGATTGTAGCCATGGCCCTGCTCAGGGGAGTGTTCCTGTTTCTGATGCGCCAGACCATCATTGTGATGAGCCGCTTGATTGAGAATGACCTCAAGAACGAAATCTTCGCGCATTACCAGACTTTGCCGCTGAGCTTCTACCGCAAGAATAACACCGGCGACCTGATGGCCAGAATCTCTGAGGACGTGGGCCGCGTGCGCATGTACATAGGGCCGGCCATCATGTACGGCATCAACTTGGTGGCTTTGTTCCTGATGGTGATTCCGTACATGCTCTCGGTGAACGTGAAGCTGACGCTGTACACGCTCTTGCCCCTGCCTATTTTGAGCGTGAGCATATACTACGTCAACAACATCATCGAGCGTAAGTCTGACGAGATTCAGAAAAGCCTGAGCGGTATCACCACCTTTGTGCAGGAGGCGTTCTCGGGCATTAGGGTATTGAAGTCCTTTGTGCGCGAGCAGGACTCGCACGCCAACTTCACCAAGGCCAGCGATACCTACCGCGACAAGTCCCTGGAGCTTAACTTCGTCAACTCACTGTTCTTCCCGCTCATTCTGTTTTTGATTGGCTTGAGTACCATCATCACTGTCTGGCTGGGTGGTAAAGAGGTGATTAACGGAAGCATCACACCCGGGGTAATCGCTGAGTTCCTTATTTACGTGAACATGCTCACCTGGCCGGTGACGGCCTTGGGCTGGACTACCAGCTTGGTACAACGCGCCGCCGCTTCTCAGCAACGCATCAATGAGTTTTTGAACACCAAGACAGACATCCTTTCAGGACCGATTGAAGAGAAAGACATTACGGGTTCCATTACCTTTGAAGACGTAGATTTCACCTACCCAGACACTGGCATTTACGCCTTAAAGAAACTGTCCTTCCAGATTAACCCTGGCGAGACGCTGGCCGTGATTGGCAACACCGGCTCGGGGAAAAGCACCATTGCCGCTTTGCTGTGCCGCTTGTATGACGCCACCGGTGGCCGTATTCTGGTGGACGGCGAAGACATTAAACAGTACAATCTTTCTACCCTGCGCAGTCAGATTGGGTACGTGCCGCAGGACGTGTTTTTGTTCTCAGACTCCATCAGAAACAACATCGGGTTTGGGGTAGAGGCGCTGTCTGAGGAGAAGATGCTACAGGCCGCCAAGGACGCCGATGTCTACGAGAACATCATGCGCTTCCCGCAGCAGTTTGACACCGTTTTAGGCGAGCGCGGCATCACCTTGTCTGGCGGCCAGAAACAACGCGTTTCCATCGCTCGTGCTCTGGCCCGTGAGCCTAAGATTCTGATTCTGGACGATTCGCTCTCGGCGGTAGACACCAAAACCGAGAATGCCATCCTGAACAGCCTGCAGCGCGTCATGCACAATCGCACGTCTATCATCATTTCGCACCGCGTGAGCTCTGTGAAATTGGCAGATAAGATTCTAGTGCTGGACGACGGCGTAGTGGTGCAGCACGGCAGCCATGATGAGCTGATGGCCGACACCGACGGATTGTACCGGGCCCTGTATGAACGCCAGCTCCAGACCGAAGACATAGAATAACCCGTCGTTTTTGGCCTGTTTTGGTGAAAACAGGCCAAAAACGAATAAGCCACACCTAACCAATTCTCCTGTAATCCTTTAGAAAAGACTTTGCTTGAAAACTTGTGCCTAGCAGGCATTGCGAATGTGATTTTTTGCTCCTTTCTTTGGCTTTTGTCAGGACTCTTTCTTGAACAATCTACAAAAACCATCTAATCTTGCTTTCTCTATGTATTCAGCTACGTACCGCGTATTTGCGTTGGCATTGACCTGCTTGAGTCTATGCTTTTTAACGGCTTGTCCCTCAGATGATCCAGAGCCTACTCCCGAGGTTGATGACAGTCTGCACCTGGCCTTCAAAACCCCAGACTGGGAACGCAAGATTGACTGCACGCATTTAGATTTGCCTTCTATGCAGCATAATGCCACCACGTATTACACGTTTGCCTCTTCCGCATCCACCAGAAACTCGTTTTTCATCTCCTTCCCCAAAGACAGTTCCGCTATGGTTGCCGCTGGTAACCTGAAGCAGTATTCCATTAAAAATTTTGGAGACGTCTCGGGCCCATTCCAGTTCTCTTTCAAGGTGCCCGTAACCGAAGGCAGCAGCACCTATCTGGTGAGTCAGGAGGGTTTCTCTGCGCAGGAGTTCAATGAGATTACCGCCATCAAGTACGTGGGTGCCTCTGGCTCTGAGGCCATCTTTCAGCTGAAAGGCAAGTACCAGTTGTCTGCTCTTGAGCTGAACAGCAACGGCGTGAAGAAAAACATCTCTGGCACGTACCACTTTAAGGTGAGAACCACCAGAAAGTAAAAGGCGGCGTATCTTCAATTGAACGTTTATGGGTATGCCCGCTGAAAGTACCAGCCAATAATTTTTAAGCCACTCCTACTTTTGCTGCATCCTATTTTTCACTTTCTTTGCAATAGATACTAGTAATCGGGATGTAGCGTAGCCTGGTATCGCGCCAGCATGGGGTGCTGGAGGTCGCAGGTTCAAATCCTGCCATTCCGACTGAACACAGAAAAGCCCTCGGTTCTTTTTAGAGCCGAGGGCTTTTGCATTGATAGAAGTATCGTTTTCGGGCTGTTTCCTGGAAAACAGCCCGAAAACGATAGCTTATGATTTCTTTTTGAGGACTACTTTTTCTGCGTGCTTGGCTACCATGCGGTTGTAGAGTTCGCGCAGGTCGTTGTACTCTTTGGCGTTGAAAACTGGCTTGTTGATGTTGAGCTTGCTCATGATCTGTAGCTTGCCCTCTGTAACCTGCACTATATAGCTGAACTTGGCAGAATTGTCTGGCAAAGACACATTGATGGCTTTGGGCATTTCCTCTACCTCATAGCCAGCTGGCAAGGTATAAGTAAAGACGTACGTTTCATCTACCGGCGTCGCGAAGTCAATGGGGAACAAGCGAGTAGCTGATTTAAACGGATTCTGCTGGGTGGCATGGTTCAACATGGGAGACACGTACAGCAAACTTACCGGTTGCGTCTCTCCTACTCTATGGAGTTTATAGCTGGCCTTCAGGTCTGTGTCGTTCTTTTCCAGGTTCACCAAGCTTATCTCCTGGCGGGTCCACTCTGGGTCTTGAGAAGTCAGCTTTTTGAGATAGCTTTCCTGGCCTTGCTCTCTGATGTGGGCGCGCATTTGGTGGGCGGCCAGCCCTCCGTAAGACTCTTCCATCTTGCCTATTACCTCGCCGGTTGGTTTGATTTCCATGTGGGCAGACACCAGTTGTACGTTGCGCTCATTGTTCTTCAACGCCATCCATTTGCCGGCCGGCAGACTGGTCACCCAGCCCTGTCCGTTGAGGCAGCGGTACGGAAGAACACCAAACGGCAGATTACGTTCTGTGGCATCTAGCAGGTACGTGGTCTCGCCTACCTTCACAGCGGCAATCACATAGTTAAACTTGCTGAGCATGGGCATGTTGACGGCAGGATAGCCGTGACTACGGGTACTCACCAACATGGGCTTGGCATCTATTCCCGCTTCGCGCAGCATGGCTGTCAGCAATAAGTTAATATCTGCCGATGAGCCTGTGCGTGCCTCATGGGCTTTTTTGATGCTCTCAGAAAAGATCCTGTGCTTGCCGTCCCAGGTCATCTGCTTTTTAACGTAGGCCTCAATGCTTTTTACTTTAGACAGCAGGTCTGGGCTGTTAGCCGATGCTTCTTCCACGGCCTTTTTAAAGATGGCGGTGTTTTGCAACTGCATTCCAAACTCCTCTTCCTTCTGAAGCTCAGTGGCTAACCCTTCCCAAGTGCCTGCCATATAGGTAGGCTGCTCATCTGGGTATTGGATTTTTGTCAAGGTGAACTCCAATTGGGACAGGTAGTCACCTACACTGGTCATGTAGGGTTCATCTGTAAAAGCGGGCACGTCTTTCATCACCCAACGGTACTGGGCAATTTTATAGGTGGCAGATCCCCATTTCTCTGAGGTGATCTTATCTGATTGCTGTTGCGAGGTGTAGGCAATGGCCTGGCTAATCACCTTCATGTCTTCTATGTGAAACTTCTGGAACCCGTGCAAAAGGTGAGTGTATTCATAGAAGGGCATCATGTTCACGCGATACTCGCTCCAAGCCACCGGAATAGTGTTCTGGAACGTCCAGTCGCGCAGGTTAGAGATATAATCAGACTTGAGGGTGTAAGCTACCTCAATGACAGAACCTACTTTTACATTAGGCATGGCCAGTTTCTTGACATACCAGTTGATGTCTTCTTTCTCTTCAAAGACAGCTTTCTCATCTAGCTTCACCTTGACGACTTTGCCCCCTTCCAGGTTATAGGTAAAGCCCTTCAAGTCTAGCACCTCTTCTTTGTTGTTAAAGTCTTTGCGGTAAAAGGGAATGCTGATGTTGGCTTGGTCCAGTCCGGCTTTCTTCAAAATCTTAATGCGCAACAGCCGTCTCAACTGCACTTGCGTGCCTTTGGTATACAGAAAGGAAGAGTGGCCATAGTCATACAGCACCACAGCGGCCGCGCTGGTGTCTGGGGCGTATACTTTCATGTTCAACTCCTCGGCGGTGGTCTGCCCCATTTTTAGCGGGTCTTGGCTGAAGCCCAAGCCAGGCAAGCCTGCCAACAAGAGAAGAAGCAGGTATTTATTAAGTAGTGGTCTGATGCTGGTAACCTTTGGTTTCATGGGGAAATTGCTGCTACATAAAAAATCCTCCTCTGGCAGCAAGGGCGCACTAGAGGAGGTACTTTGTCGTTTTCGGGCTATTTTCTAGAAAACAGCCCGAAAACGACCATTAAAGAATTAAGAAGGGGTGGCCGCCAAGACTACCTGCTGCTGGTCTGCCTTGGAGACTTGCTTTAAGAAATTGACCAGTTCCTGGTATTTGCCCGGCGCCTGGCGGCTTTTGTGCATGGTCAATTCCCGCACGTACACCAATCGGCCGCCTTTTATGCTCACTTGTGATTTGTACTCACCAAACACAGAAGAAATCTTTACAGGCTGCGGAACGCTTTCTGGCAGGTAGCCCGCCGGTATCTCATACTCCACGGTGTCTGTGTCATAGAAAGGCTCGCGCCAAACCACATCCTGCTTTCTATTTTCGGTAACAGGCGGCACAAAGGTCCAGCGGTTCATGAGATTGGGGGTGATGAACAGGCGCTTGCCGCTCACCGAAGCCACTCTGGGCAGGTCCAATTGCAACGTCTCCTTCATCTTAGGCGACCTGGATTTCTCAGTCTGGCTCAGGGTAAACTTCTTGATCTCAAAGGCCGGAATATCAGTGTTCTTGTAAAGCCATTTGAGCTGTTCCTCTGGGCTGTAATGATGCGTCATGGTTTTGCGGTGCTCATGCTGGCTGCCAGAGAACAACGTGGTTGCTTCTGCCACTCCACCGCCCTGCGCATTCAGTTTTACCTTTACACTTCTATACTGCCCGTTGTCTTTTGCGTCAAACTGGGGAGTTCTCACCAAGACGCCCCCTTCTGGCTTCACCAACAGCGCATACCTGTCTCCGGTGAAAGTACCGGTGTACCCGGCGTCTTCGGTTTGGCTGGTGCACTCCAGCCACAGGGTGTCTTTGGCAGTGGGCACGCAAAGCACCACATGGTTGAATTGGTTGCTAGGAAAGTCATTGATGATGGGCAACTCGCCTTCGCCTCCTCTTATGACCGCGTAGTAGCTAGTAACACCGGCCGCCTCTAGCAGAGACTTGGTGTAATTACTTAGTGCTTTGCAGTCTCCGTAGCCTTTAGAGTCCACTGTAGTCGCCTCAAAAGGCTGCCAGCCGCCTATCCCCAATTGGATACCCACATAGCGCGTCTTATTCTGCATGTAGTTATAGGCAGCTTCCGCTTTGGCTAGCGGGTCTGACAAAGCCGCTGTAAGGTTCTTGATTTCCTGCTTGGTGGCTTCTGGCAATATGTCCCTCCCTGCATTTAGCTGAGTAAGCCACTTCCCGAAGTCTGACCACGTGTTCATGTTTCCCTTATACCCGTGCACTTCAAAATCTGAGGGCGCCGTCACTACCATAGGAATCAGATCACGGTAGCCCATGCTCATGGGTTCTACCTCTAAGGGCGTGATGTTCTTCATGGTCCAGCTGTAGAGTTTTCTCCCGTTGGTCTGCGCCGTCTCTACTTTTGCCGGCAGGTTGAGCTCCCGGTAGCGCAACGGCATATCTGCGGGCATGGACACTTGAAAATACGAGTGCTCCACAGAGGTTTTATCTGTGCTTATGGCATACCACGTAGGATAGAACAGCAGGTTGTTGGTACTCGTCTGGTATTCAAACTCCACTGTATATGGGTAAGAAGGCAGGGAGAGCTTGACCACTTTCATGCGGTTGTCATCAAACAGAGTCCCTTCGCTCACGGCGCTTACGTCTGTAATGTCAGAGGCTTTCAAGGTTTTCACTTTCTTGCCCATCATGTCATACACCGCGCCCTTGATGTAATCTATCTTGGTGAGCTTATCATACCCCACGGCTAAACTTGCATGGCCATTGCCATTCTCATTTAGGATAGTGACCACCTGCCGCACTTTCTGCGAGGCAGACTGCGGCGAGTGGACGGTAAAAATCACATCATCTGCGCGCACCACCGCGTTGGCGTCTTTTTTAAGCGAGGCGTCAATGGTCAAGGCAGAATACGAAGGCTCTCCGGCACTGGCGGAGGTACAGGAAAGTACCACCACCCCAACAGCTAATATCCAGTTTTTCATAAATTCTGGGAAAACACCCTAAAAACGGTTTTTAGATTTTCTTTTTAAGCACAATCTGCTCTGCGTGCTTGGCTACAATCTGAGAGTAGAATTGTTTAAGCGCCTCATACTCCTGGGCATAGAAGATTGGACGAGAGATGGTCACTTTGCTCATCACCTGTACCTTGTTGCCCGTCTGCTGCAGCATGTAGGTAAACTTACCCCCGTTGTCAGGCAAGGACATCATCACACCCTTAGGCATTTCTTCCACTACATAGCCTTCTGGAATGGTGAAGTTACACACGTACACTTCTTCTGTGCCATGGCCAAAGTCCACTGGGTACTTGCGCTCTGTGTGTTTGAATGGGTTCTCCTGTCTAGCCTTCAAGAGCATAGGGTTCACATAAATGATATCCTTGGCTTGGCCGTCACCGGTGCTGGTGATTTCATATTCCAGGGAAATTGGCTTTTGTATCTGGGCAAGGTCTTTTAAGACAGGCTTCTTGCGTTCAAACTGGTTTTGAGCGTTCACAAGTTTCTCCATGTACTTTGCTTCACCTGCCTCTTTCACGGCGGTGCGCATGTTCACGGCCAACAGGCCACTGCTTGACTCCTGTACTTTTCCGCTCATGATTCCTGTAGGCAAAATGCTCAGTTCTGCGTTCAACAGCTCTGTAGACTTGCCCTGTGGTACCAATGGAATCCAGGAGCCTTGGTCTTTGGCTACCAACCAACCCTGCCCGTTCAAGCAATGCTTAGGCAGTTGGCCCAAAGGCATGAAAGGATCTGTAGCATCCAACAGCAAATCACCTTTCGGCGTTTTCACAAAGGCTACCACATAGTTAAACTTGTTAAGCATGGGTGCATGGGTAGGTACTCTGCCGTGGTCACGCGTGCTCAGCACAATTGGGTAGGACTCCAGGCCAGCGTCACGCAACATAGCCACCAGCATGAGGTTAATGTCTGCAGCGTTTCCAGATTTAATTTCGAAGGCCTTGCGTAAAGTGTTGGTAGCCAGAACACCGCCTTTGCCATTCCACTTTACATTCTTCTTTACGTAGTCATAGATGGTGTTCACCTTCTCCAAGGTATCTTTTACAGACTGCAATGACGCCACTTCATTTTTGAAGTAACCAGTGCGGTTCAATTGCGCGCCAAACCGGTCTTCTAGCAAGAACTCGTCCGTGAGTTTGTTCCAATTACCGGCTACCCGCTTTGCCATCTCATACGGATACCTGATCCACTCCAACTCAAACTCAATTTTAGCGATATAGTCTTGAATAGTGGTAATGTAAGACTCTGCCGTAATAGCAGGCACATCTTTCATGACCCACCTATGGTTCACAGTCCGTACATTTTCACTGCTAGAAGTAGTATTGCTGCTTACGCCAATGTTTCCACCAGATGATTCCCGTTGCGTAGTAGTGACAGTCATGGATCCGGGCAGCACCTCATTCACCACCATTGGCTCATAACCCTGCACGAAATTTTTGTATTCATAATATTCAGGAATGGAGGCACGGTATTCACTATGCACCACCGGTATAGAGCCCTGAAAAGTCCAGTCTCTAAAATTAAAGATGAAGTCTGAGGATATGGCGTAAGATATATCAAGAACAGAGCCCTCCTTTACTGCTGGCAGAGTGAATTTCTTGTTGTACCAGTTCTCACTTTCCTTCTCATCAAAGATGGCGCTGTTGTCCATCTTTACTTTCACTACCTGGTTATTCTCCAGATTATATGTGGTGGCCTTAATATTCAATACCAGCTCTTTACTGCTTGAGGACTGCTGATAGTACGGCACGGTAATATTAGCCATTTCATAACCGGCCTTTTTCAAGACTTTGATACGCATCACCCGCTCAAAATTCAGTTTCATGCTATTATTAACTACGGTAAAGTATGACCTTCCATAGTCTGCCAAGATCACCGCGGCGGCGCTGGTGTCTTTGGCGTAGGAAGTCATCTTAAGTTCTTCTTCGGTCACTTTCCCATATTTCACGGGAGCGTCCTGGGCTTGGACTAGGGCACTGCCTAAAAGACAAAGCACCAACAAGATGCCGCGAAACGGCAAAAGGGTAGAAATACGCATACTAGAGGGTTTAGATAGAATGGTAAAGAGTAATGGTATAAAAGCTAAATAATTGATTGATAACAGTAAAAATGAAATGGTAAGTCTTAAAAGGATTTATTCTTGAATTTAAATCTAGCGTACCCAAAGGATAGGAAACCAGGCGAAGATTAGAAGTGGGATAGGTGTGGAATAACTTACAGACAGAGCACAATGTACACCCTGACCGAAAACTCCTCTAAAATTAATGGAATTCAATAGTAAAATACTAAACCAACGTAATAAAAATGCGCCGTCAGCTTTTGCAGGATACGTTTCATCTCCTTTTGCCTATAGTTGTTTAAGCCACTGCAGCTCCGCCAGGCACCTATTTGGCAGGGCTATCTGAATTAATTATGATGCATAGATTGTAGAGAACCTTGAAGACTAACCACTTGCTTGCCACTTAATAACTAAGTCTTCTGAACTACTTCCCTGCACCAAGCAGTCCCGTTTTCGGCCTATTTTCTGGAAACAGCCTAAAAACGAAGCGTAAACGTAGTCCCCTTCCCCAGTTCTGAACTCACCGTCAACGTGCCTTTGTGTAAGCGCATAATCTGCTTGGACAAACTCAAGCCAATGCCCGAGCCGGTGGATTTGGTGGTGTAAAATGGCAGGAAAATCTGCTCCTGGGCCTCCTCAGAGATTCCCATGCCATTGTCTGAGACCTGCAACACTGTACGGCTGTCTGAGTCTTGGAAGGCTTCCAGCTGTAGGGTTTTGTTGGGTTGGTCGGCCAGGGCGTGGATGGCGTTGCGCACCAGGTTGATGAGCACCTGCTCCAGCAGTTCCCGGTCAGCGAGCACGGTTAAGTTAGTTGGGCGGCAATTGACAATGAACAGGATGTTCTCATGGGCCACCTCCTCCTGGAACAGCAACTGCAACTGCCTGAACATTTCATCTACGCTGAACAACGCTTTTTTAGGCGTGGGCACGCGGGCCAGGCTCCGGAAGTCGTTCACGAAGCGCACCAGGCCCTGGCTGCGCTTCTCAATGGTTTGCAGGGCCATGCCCATGTCTTCGGTTTCTTCGCGCTCCAGACAGATTTGGTTGCCGGGCTGGGCCTCCAGGTAATCCTGTACATCGGCGGCTACGCTTCCGGCCAAAGAGGCTATGGGCGTCACCGAGTTCATGATTTCATGCGTGAGTACGCGAATCAGGTTCTGCCAGGCCTCCATCTCCTTGTCCTCCAGCTCCCGCTGAATGTTCTGGATGGACACCAACCGGAAGTCCTCCCCGCGCAAGACCAAATCCACGGCAAACAGAGAAACAGGCACGCGCTCTTTGCCGTGTGGCAGTTTGAGCACCGCACTCTGACCCGCGGGGAGCGTGAGGAGTTGCTCGGCTAATTGAGATGAAACCGCGCGCAGATGCTCTACATGCTCCAGCCTGGGCACTTGCAACAAGCGCTTGGCGGCGTTGTTCATGAGCTGGACTTCGCCGGATTTCTTAAACGTGAGAATACCTATGCCAATGTGTTGCACCACCGTCTGGAAGTAGTGCGTGGTGGCTTCTTTCTCTGAGCGGATGTCCTTGAATTTCTTGATGACCTCGTTGTAGCTTTTGTAGAGCTCGTCAAACTTCTCTCCCTCTCCCCGGCTGGTGAAGACCTCTGTGAAGTCATCGTATTTGATGGTGTTTAGAAATTTGACTAGGCGGTTGGTGGTGCGCTCCAGAAACACAATGAGCGCCACGGTCTGCGCGGCAATCAATAGGCCCACAAAGACTTGGGTACTTACCAAGGAAGCGTCAAAGCCAATCTTGAAAAACACAAACACGGTGGCCACCAGCAATAGCACGCGGGCCACGATCTGAAACCGGAAGTTCCTAAAGCCCATACTTCTCCAGTCTTCTGTAAAGCGAGGCGCGGGAGAGGCCCAGCTCTTTGGCGGCCTTGGAGATGTTGCCATCATACTTGCTCATGGCCTTGACCACCGTGGCTTTCTCTACTTCGTCCAGGTTGTGCGTCTGCGAAGCAGTTTCTGTATTTAGTATATGCTGTTGTACCTGCAAAAAGAAAAAATCCTGCGGTTGCAACACATGGTTCTCTGAGATGATGGACGCCCGCTCCAGCACGTGTTCCAGCTCCCGAATGTTGCCTGGCCAGTCATAACGCTTGAGCCTGTCAAGCGCCGACTCTGACAGGGATTTGGCCGGCTGTTTGTATTTCTGGGCGTAGCGTTGCAGGAAATGGTCTACCAGCAATGGCAAATCCTCCAGGCGGTTGCGCAACGGCGGTAAGTGCAGTTCTATGGTATTGATGCGGTACAGCAAATCCTGCCTAAACTGTCCCTGTGCCACCATCTGCTGTAAGGGCATGTTGGTGGCGCAAATCAACCGCACGTCAATGGGAATGGGTTGTCCGGTGCCCACGCGTATCACCTCACGGCGTTGCAAAACGGTAAGTAGTTTGGCTTGCATGGCTAGGGACAGGTTGCCAATCTCGTCCAGAAACAGGGTACCGCCGTTAGCCATTTCAAAGCGGCCCACGCGGTCTTCCTTTGCGTCTGTAAATGCGCCTTTCTTGTGTCCGAATAATTCGCTTTCAAATAAAGTCTCTGTCACCGCACCCATGTCTACCGTAATGAACACTTTTTCTGCGCGGGCAGATTCTTGGTGCAGGGCGCGGGCGATGACCTCTTTCCCGGTACCGTTTTCGCCCAGGAGCAAGACATCGGCATCGGTTTTGGCCACGCGGTGCATGAGGTGCAATAGCTGTTGCATGGCCGGGCTTTTACCGGTCACCAAATCCACACTCTGGTTCAATTGAGAGGCCAGCGCCGAATTGGTTTTCTTGAGCGAGGAGATTTCTTTGTAGGAGCTTTTAAGTCTTGATGCTGCAGTGAGGGTGGCAATCAGTTTTTCGTTCTGCCAAGGCTTGAGCACAAAATCAGTGGCGCCTTCTTTGAGGGCGCGCACGGCCATCTCCACATCGCCAAACGCGGTAATCATAATCACCACGGCGCTGGGGTCGCGGGCCAGAATCTCCTTGAGCCAGAAGAAGCCCTCATTGCCGCTGGAAATATCCTCGGTGAAGTTCATGTCAAGCAGAATCAGGTCATAGGTATCATGATTAAGCAGGAACGGAATCTTGCGCGGGTCTTTCTCAATGAGCACCTGCTGGGCGTGCTTTTTCAAAAGCATCTTGGCAGAGAACAGCACGTCCTCGTTGTCATCTATAATCAGGATTTTGCCTAAGGTTGGTTGCACGATGATTGGGCTTGAGTTTGCAGAACGCTACACCTAAACTGTGCCAGAAGATAGAAAATACCCTATATGCCTGCTGGCAAGGTGAATGTACAAAATAAGCCCGCAACGTGTGTCCGACGCTGAACAAAAAAGTGTCCGCTGGTGAACAGTTAAGTTGTCTGCCTGAATGAGGAAAAGAGAAAGCCGTCATTCGTTTTTGGCCTGTTTCTTGGGAAAGAGGACGAAAACGGAGAGCGGCTCTTTGCAAATTACAAGTTGTTACTTCTTTTGGTTAGGCAGGGACTGCCAGAGCACGTTCATTACCCACCACTTGCCGTCTTCCTTCACCAGATGGATGTAGTCAATGCCCCAGACGGCGGTCACCTTGGCAGAGGCGGTTTTGTCGCAGATGTCCAGAATCTGCACAGTTTGCACCGAGTTGGCATTGGCTTGTTTTCCATCCTTGTTCCAACGCTTGGCCAAGCTAATCAAAGCCGGAAACGGCATTTCTAGTTGTTGTGAATAGGTTTGATTGGCCTGCGAAAAAGAGAAGCCTCGCTTCTGCAACTTCGGGTGGACGCTACGGTAGGCGATGGTGGTATCTGCCTTGTAAAACGCCTGAATGTAATCCATGCACGCGGCCTGCACGCCCGCTTTGTCTTGCTCTGTAGAAACGCACTGCGCCCAGCCCAGGGTAGTAGCTAGAAGAAACGTCATTGATAGGAATAGCTTTTTCATAAGGACAGGTTTTCTCTAAAGTAGCAAAAGAGACAGAAGAGTTGCACGGCCTGCATCTGGAAATTAAAAAGCCCGCCAAGGAGATGCTCGTTTTTGGCTTGTTTCTAAGAAATCAGGCCGAAAATAGAGGAGGATAACTTTACTTAGGTTGCGCCGAGGTGGTAGCGTATTGATAAGGCTTGCCAATGAGTTGCACTTCAAACTCGGTGCGGACGCCTTTGAGGCTGAGCATGGTGCTGTCCATGGAATAAGGCGGGTTCTTGAGTAGACTGTACGCCCGCTGTGAAATCACGAAGCTGTTGTTCACTTCCTTGGTGGCGGCCTGCAGTCGGGCGGCAATGTTGACGGGGTAGCCCATCACAGTGAGGTTGTTGTTCAGCCCGATGCCCACATTCCCGTAAATGACCTTGCCCACGTGCACGCCAATGCCCACCTCAAAGTTGTGGTTGAAGTAGGGGCGCATATAGGTGTTGTTGAAGATTTTGACGTCTTCCAGAATCTTGAGGCCCGCCAGCACCGCAGACTCGGTGGCTTTCTTGATTTTAGTATCCATCCCGAAGACCGCGTACAAACCATCGCCGGCGGTGTCTATGATTCTGCCGTCATATTGCTCAATGGCATTGCGCGTGAGGCTGAACATACGGCGCATGATATGGATGACGTCAAAAGGCAAATGCGCCTCAATGAAAGGCGTGAAATTGCGGATGTCAATGAAAAACAAGGCCATTTTCCGGCGCACGCCCGTCACCTCGGTGATGTTGTCTTGCTCTCCGTTGAGGAAGATGAAGCGGTCTGCGTCGTCTTTGATAAGGCGTTGCACCTGCACGTCTGGCCCCGTGACCTGCACTTGGCAGGCCAGGCGCACATTTTTGGGGAAGTGGCGCACCGCCCTGATGGCTAGCTCCGCATCGGTTTCCGGAGTCAGGTGGTCTGCGCCGGCCAGCACCAGCACCCGGCAAGTGGTGCACTGCCCTTTTCCGCCGCAGGCGTGATAGTGCGGAATGCCCGCCGCCAGAGACGCATCCAGCAAAGACTGCCCTTCTGCCACCGACACCAATTTCTCTCCTTTGAAATCAACGTGACAGGACATAACGCACGGGTTAAGTTTTACGATGTTTTACGGCTTTATCAGATATTGGTATTCGGGGTGCTTTTTGAGATAAGATGCCATGTACGGGCACAAGGGCACCAGTTGCAGATTCTCTGCGGCAATGTAGTCCAGCACGTGCCTGGTCATGGCGCCGGCAATGCCTCGGCCTTCCAGTTCCTGGGGCACTTCGGTGTGGAGCACGGTGATGACACCCGGCCGAAGCTTGTAGGTAATAAAAGCCGTGCGCCCTTCCACTTCGGTCTCAAAGCGATGGGCCGCTTCGTTGTTGGTGATGGTCAAGTCCATAAGATTAGCTGACTGTGGCCGGTGACAGAATTTCTTTGGCCAAGTTAATCTCTTCCTGCAGAATGGTGTGCGGACGGCCTTTGTAGATTTTCTGGGTCACCTTCGCGCCCATCTTCTCCATAATGGCCACCGTCTCCTCCACCCTGCTTACGGGCACGTGTGGGTCTGGGTCTCCAGTGGTGATGAGGACCGGCGTCCCGGCGAAATCTCCCTGGTAGTTACTTGTCTCCAGTTGCTGGCCAATCAAGCCGCCGGTAAACAAAAGCAATCCTCCGTAGCGCTTGGCGTGGCGGGTGGCGTATTCAGAGGAAAGACACGCGCCCTGCGAGAAGCCTAGCAGGTAGATGTTTTCGCTCTTCACGCCTTGTGTTAGCAGACCGTTCACCAAGGTGTCCAGTTGCTCTAAGGCGGAGTCTAAGGCCGGTTGATTTTGCTCTGAAGGCGCCATGAAACTGTAGGGATACCAACTGTGCTGGGTGGCCTGCGGGGCGAACAACGCGAACTCCTCTACCGGCAGATGATTGGCCAGTTCCAGAATGCTTTGCGCGGTGGCGCCCCGGCCATGGACCATCACCAGCACTTTGCTGTCTGGGGTCAAAGGCTTGCCGGCAGTGATGACGTTCTTTTGATGCGTGTACATAGCGGTGTAATGTAATAGATGCTAAAGCTAATCTTTCAAGGTGACAAATATGGAATGACGGACCTGGGGCAACAGGTTCCTGGTCTTGTGGCCTTTGCCGGTGGTGTCTTCCATGAGCAGAATCTCGCCGGCCTTGAATTGTTTCTTCTCGCCCAGAGAGGTTTCTATCTCAATTTCGCCGTCCAAGAGAATGATGTACTGCCGGGCCGGCGCGGTATGGAAATCATAGTCATAACCGGGCACCACTTTCCTGAAACTGATGGTCTCTACCTGCTCGGGCTCGGACAGGAAGCCAATGTCACCCGCGTGGCGCAAAGGCTTGGACACCTCGGCAAACCGACTGTCGCCGTTTTGGTCTGCGTACACGCGGGTGATTTTAAAATCTTCCATCTTAGTCGAGTTTCGGCAACACGGCCTCAATTTTTGCCCGGCTGGCTTCGTACTGCGGAGGCAACAACAGGCTGGAACCTAGTTTATCCCACTCCTCGTCAATGCCAAAACCCGGGTTGTCTGTGGCTATCTCAAACAACACCCCGCCCGGCTCTCTGAAGTAAAGCGAATAGAAGTAGTTGCGGTCAATCTTCTCAGTGATATTATGGCCGGCGGCGGCTATCTTCTTTCTAAATTCCATCAAGGTGGCCTCGTCCTTCACCCGGAACGCGATGTGGTGGTTGGTCCCAGCCCCGCCAATGCCTCTGGCCTCATTGGGCAGTTCCACCAAATCAATGATGGCGGCGTGCTCCACGGCGTCCGTAATGTAACGGTAGCGGTTACCGCTTTTCTCCTGCAAGGTGTAACCAAAGATGTCCGTCAAAATAGCGGCGGTCGCTTTGATGTCCTTCAAGGTCAGGGTTACGCTGTGGAAACCTCTGGTGGCCACCTCGGAACTCACCTCATCGGTGGTCCAGGGCGTGCGGTTATCCTGGTTTTTAGGGATGACCAGCTCCAGTTTGAGGCCGTCCGGGTCCAGGAAGGTCAGGTACTTCTCCCCGAACTTCTCCGAAGGTTTGTTGTAGATGACGTTGTGGTCTTCAAAACGCTTCATCCAGAAGTCAAAGCTTCCCTCGGGCACCGAGTAGCCGATATTGGTGGCCATGCCGGTACCGGCGCTTCCACGACGGGAGCCCTCATACGGAAAGAACGTGAGAATGGTGCCCGCGCTTCCTTTTTCATCACCGTAGTACAAGTGGTACGTACCGGGGTCGTCAAAATTGACGGTCTTTTTGAGCAGGCGTAAGCCTAGTGTTTTGGTGTAGAAATCAAGGTTATTTTTGGCCTTGTCGGCGATGGCCGTGATGTGGTGCAGGCCTAATATTCTGTTTTCCATAGTAGTAAATGCTCTTAGTGGTTGATGGGTGTTTCTATGAGCAGAAACCTGCTCTCTTGGGTAAAGATGAACTCCAGTTGCGCAGTGTCCCAGATGCCCAGGGCCTCGCGGTTGGTGAGTTGTTCCCCGTTCACCTCCAGCGTTCCGCTGATGTTGAAGAGGAACACCGCTTTGTTCACCGGGTTGAAGGCATAACTAGCCGTTTGACCGGCCTCAAAGTAGCCCAGCGACAGCTTCGCGTTTTGGTTAATCCAGCAGTGGCCGGTGCCTTCCTCCTGGCTCACGATGCTGACCAGTTGGTTTTTGCGTTGCTCTTCTGGAAAATGCCGGCGCTGGTAGCGGGGTGTGATGTTCTGCAGTTTGGGCTCAATCCAGATTTGCAGGAAATTGACCTGGTCTGCGCCCACGTTGTGTTCTTCATGGCGCAAGCCACTGCCGGCGCTCATAATCTGCACCCAGTCTTGGTGCACCGTCTCTTTGTAGCCCAGTGAGTCAATATGGCTCATGGAGCCGGCCAACATCACAGAGATAATCTCCATGTTGGCGTGCGGGTGCAGCCCGAAGCCGTTTTCTGGTTGCACAAAGTCATCATTGAACGCCCGCAACAAGCCAAACCCAGCCCGCGCCGGATTGTGGTAGCCAGAGAAGCTGAACACAAAATTGCTCTTCAGCCAGCCCAGGTCTTTGACGCCTCTGTCGGCGGGGTTGAATCTTTCTACTTGCATGCGGTCGCTGTTTGGATGGTTGTACGGACGTAGGTTTGGTCTGATGTTCAGGCTTTTCCGTTTTTGGCCTGTTTTCTTAGAAACAGGCCAAAAACGAAGCCCGCTTGGTCTTAGGCTTGCTTCACCAATTGGATTTCAGCTTGCAGTTTAATCTCATCGCTCACTACTACGCTACCGGCCTCAGTTACGGCGTTCCAGGTCAAACCAAACTCCTTCCGGCTGATTTTGCCAGTCACGGTAAATCCGGCTTTGGTCTGGCCGTACGGGTCCACCACAATACCGCCGAACTCTACCTTTACGGTCACGGGTTTGGTGATGCCTTTGATGGTCAGGTCGCCGTGCAACAGGTAATCATCGTCGCTCACGCGCTCGTAGGTAGTGCCTTCAAATTTGATTTGGCCGTGAGTTTCGGCGTCAAAGAAATCAGCGGACTTCAAGTGCGTGTCGCGTTGCTCGTTGTTGGTGCTGATGGAGTTCACATCGGCGGTGAAGGTTACCTTATTGGCGCTGGTGAAGGTCTCATCTGCCGTCTCTGCCTCCACGTTGAAGCTCTGGAAATAACCGGTCACGGTGGTAATCATGAGGTGTTTCACTTTGAACTGAACCTCTGAGTGCATTGGGTCTACTGCCCATTTTGTAGTTGCCATAGTCGTGTGTTTTTATGTAGTTTTAAAAATCTCTTGTTGCTTTCGTCCTGATGAAAGAATAAACAAATGTATGTACATTTATTGTATATACAAGTGTAGGCATTTAAAAGTTTCAAAAGATTTCATTTTGGCTTGCAGAAAAGTGCTTTAAACTTTGGATTAGAATGTTAGCGATAGCCTCACAATGGCAACAAGCTCAAGGTTGGGAGTACTTGAAACTACATTTGTTGTCATCCTGAAAGGACCTTGTGAGCAAACTAGACAGGCCGTGGCCATGAAACAACCAGAATTCTCTTGAAGGATAGATTCTATCTTTTCTCTTGGCAACTGCTGTTACAACTTGCCCACAAGGTCCTTTCAGGATGACAATGGAGAGGGTGACACAAAAAGGAAGGTGACTTTAGAGGGAAAGTGATTGAAGAGGAAGGGTGATAGAAAAGACAATGTATAGCGCTTATTACCTTTTCATTTGAGTAGCTTATCCCAATGGGCAAGACCCAAAAATCCCTCTTCCCGTTTTTGGCCTAATTTCCGGAAAACAAGCCGAAAACGGTTTTCTTAGCTGTTCAATTGACCGGTGATGTGTTCAGGCGTGAACGTGAGAGTGTCCGCTGGCGCACACCCTCACAAAACGCACCTGCGTTTACCGCTGAATTTCAGAGGTTTACAAAAATGGCACAGCTATTGGATAAAAGAGAGTGACCCATTTTAGTCAACCCAAGTACCATGGACCGCATCATTGAGAAAAAACGCTGGACACCCAAGAAAATAGCCTTAATCACCTTGGCCGTGGGCGTGATAGCTTTCTTGACCTACTACCTGGCCATCGCAGACAACAGCTCCAAGCTGAACGTGGAGAGCCAGAAGATTACCATGGCCACCGTGAGCCAGGGTTCCTTTCAGGAATTCATCCCCATTGACGGCACGGTGCACCCCATCAAGACCATTGTGATACCGGCCGTAGAGGGCGGGACCGTAGAGGAGAAATACCTGGAGGGCGGCAAGCCCGTGAAACAAGGCGACCCAATCCTGAAGCTCAACAACAACCGCCTAGTCCTGGACTTCATGAACCAGGAAACGCTCATGAATGACCTCATCAACAACCTGCAGAATTCTAAGCTGAGCCTCCAGCAGAACAAATTCAACCTAAGAAGAAGACTGGCCACGCTGGCCGCGCAGGTAGACGCCGCCAAGGACCTGTACCAGCGCAACATCTCCCTGTATGAGGCCAAGGCCGTTTCTCAGCAGGAGTTCTTCAACTACAAGAGAGACTACGAGCGCCTCAAAGCCGAGTACCAGATTGAGCAAGAAAGCCAAAAGTTTGAGGAGAACAACGCCCGCCAGCAGATAGCGCAACTGGAGACCACCATCTCCCGCACCAGTAGAAACCTGCGGATGATGGAGGACAACCTTAAGAACCTGTACATCAAAGCGCCCATCTCGGGACAGCTGTCCTCCATTCAAGTAGAACTAGGCACGCCGGTGCAGGCGGGGCAAATCATCGGGCAGATAGATGACCTGAGCGGCTTCAAGGTGAAGGCCGAACTGGACCAGCACTACGTGAGCCGCGTGTTTGCCGGCCAGCGCGGGGAGTTCACCTACAACGGCCAGAGCTATCCGCTGGAGATTTCCCTAGTGTACTCAGAGGTGACCAACGGTAAATTTCCCGTGGACATGAAGTTCATCGGCAAGGTGCCCGAAGGTATCAGACGTGGCCAGACTTTACAGATACGGCTACAGCTTTCTGACCCGGCACCGGCGGTGCTGTTGTCACGCGGCGGATTTTACCAAAGCACCGGTGGGGCCTGGGTGTACGTGCTGGATGAGTCGGGTAAGTTTGCCACCAAGCGGGATATTAGGTTAGGCCGCCAGAACCCAGAATACTATGAGGTGTTGGATGGCCTGAAGCCCGGCGAGCAAGTGGTTATTTCCTCATATGACGCTTACAACAACACGGATAGACTGGAACTGAAGTAAACCCGTTTTTGGCCTGTTTTCCGTAAAATAGACCAAAAACGAAGTGAATTATTAGCAAGAGTAATCATCCCCCTACCCCCTTCAAAGGGGGACGAAAAAGAAAGAAAAACGAGTGCAAACGCGCTGTAACAAAGAACCATTAGCAATCAAGAATAGAGCTATGTTAAGAACTGTAAACCTTCAGAAAAAATACACCACTGATGAAGTGGAAACTACGGCACTGGTCAACGTGAACCTGCACGTGCGCAAAGGTGAGTTTGTGGCCATCATGGGACCCTCGGGCTGTGGTAAATCTACTTTGCTCAACATCATCGGTTTGCTGGACAACCCCAGCAGTGGCGAGTTCTACTTTCTGGAGCAGGAAATCTCCAAGTGCAATGAGCGCCAGCGGGCCAACCTACGCAAGAAGCACATTGGGTTTGTGTTCCAGAGCTTCAATTTGATTGATGAGCTGACGGTCTATGAAAACGTGGAACTGCCTTTGATTTACTTAAAGATTGGCAACGCCGAGCGCAAGCAGCGCGTGGAGCAGGCCCTGGAGCAGATGCAGATTGCCCACCGCAGAAACCACTTCCCGCAGCAACTATCAGGTGGTCAGCAACAGCGGGTAGCCATTGCCCGCGCCGTGATTTCTAAACCAGAACTGTTACTGGCGGATGAGCCGACGGGGAATCTGGACTCGGCGCACGGGCAGGAAGTGATGCAGCTTTTGAGCGGTTTGAATGAGCAGGGCACTACCATTGTGATGGTGACCCACTCCCCTTCAGACGCTGACTTTGCGCACCGCATTGTGAACCTGTTTGACGGACAGATTATCTCTGAGAATGTGAAAGAACTGGCTATTCTCTAAACCCTACCAGACATGTTAAAGAACTACTTTTTAGTGGCGGTGCGCACGTTGCACCGGCACCTCGGGTATACTATGCTCAATGTGATTGGGCTGGCACTAGGTATTACCTGCAGTCTGCTTATCTTTTTGGTAGTGCGTTATGAGCTGAGTTTCAATGCCCACCACAGCAAGGCAGAACGCATCTACCGCATCAACGTGGACAAGATGGCCCAGACTGGCCCTACCCATTCGTCGGGGACGCCCTATCCCATGTTGGCCACCTTCAAAACCACGTTACCTGAGCTAAAGCCTGCCACCCATGTGTACAACGAGGAAGGCGGTACGTTTGCCATCACCCCGAAAGACGGCAAAGGCGCCGTTAAAAAATTTAGGGAAGACAAGCAGATCCTGTTTGTAGAGCCAGCGTTCTTTGACCTGTTTGACATTGAGACGGCTGGGGTCAACGGCAAAGAGGCCATCAAGGACCTGCACACGATACTGCTTACTAAAACCTCTGCAGAAAAATTCTTCCCGGGGCAGAACGCGGTAGGCCAAGTCATTCGCATGAACAACCTCATTAATTTGAAGGTGACCGGCGTCATCCCAGACGCACCGGCCACCACAGACTTGCCTTATTCCATGTTGATTGACTATGAGTCATCCAAGAAAATCAACGCCTTCATGAATGACTCCTGGAACAGCACCAACAGCAACCAGCAGGTGTTTTTCGCGATGCCAGAGGGCGCCTCCATTAAACAAGCCGAAGACCGGTTAAATGAGGTGGTTGCCAAATACAGGCCGCGCCAGCCGGGTGAAAACGAACGCTATACTTTCCAGCCGTTGACAACCGTCCATTTTGATGAACGCTATGGCAATTTCACAGGGAGGACCGTAAGCAAAACCACGCTCTGGAGCCTTAGCCTCATTGGCTTGTTCCTTATTCTGGTGGCCTCTATCAACTTTGTGAACCTGGCAACGGCGCAGGCGTTGCGCCGGGCCAAAGAAGTGGGCATGCGCAAGGTGCTGGGCGCTAGCAGAACCCAATTGATGACGCAGTTTCTGGGAGAGACAGCCCTTATCACCTTATTGGCTGTCTTTCTCTCCATTGTGCTGGCTGAGCTCTTGATCCCCTTCTTAAATGAGCTCCTGGAAATCCAGATAGAGCTCCACATGGGCAACAGCCCAGATGTGCTTGGGTTCCTGCTATTGGTGTTGCTGGCCGTTACGTTTTTTGCAGGCTTCTACCCTGCCTTGGTCTTGTCTGGCTTCCAGCCTATCTCGGCGCTAAAGAGCAAAGTGGCCACGGCGCGCACGGCAGGTCTCTCCTTGCGCCAGGTGTTGGTGGTGTTGCAGTTCACCATCTGCCAGGTATTGATTATCTGCACAATCATTGTGCACAACCAGATGGAGTATTTCAGGTCTGCCTCTCTTGGCTTTGACAAGGAAGCCATTGTGACCATGCTGGTGCCTTCTGGCAAAGCCAAGGATTTGATGGCGCTGCGTCCGCAGCTAGAGGCGCACCCGGCTATTAAATCCACTTCTTTCGCCCTGGCCCCGCCTTCGTCTAACATTGACATGAACATGTCCCTGCGCTATGATGACTTCTCCATCAACCGCAATTTTGACGTGAACATGAAGCTAGCAGATGAGCACTACCTCAAGACGTTTAATATTCCCTTGATAGCGGGCCGCATGTATGAGAAGAATGACACCATGCAGGAGTTTGTGGTCAATGAAACGTTCCTGAAAAGAGTGGGCGAAACCAATCCGCAGAACGCCATAGGCAAGAAGCTACAGATTAACGGCGGCCAGACCGAAGGACCTATTGTGGGCGTCATCAAAGACTTTCACGTGACCTCGCTGCGCGAAGAGCTTTCTCCGGTGGCCATGAGCACATTCAGTCAGTTTTACTTTTATGTGAACGCTAAAATTGAGGCTAAAAACAGCAAGGCCGCACTGGCGCATTTGCAGAAAGTCTGGTCCACCGCCTACCCAGATGACGTGTTTGATTATGAGTTTCTGGATGATACCATCGCGCAGTTTTATGAGGAGGAGGCGCGCCAGTCCTACCTGTTCAAAATCTTCTCCGTCATTGCCATCTTGATTGGTTGCTTGGGCTTGTATGGGCTGGTGTCTTTCATGGTGACGCAGCGCACCAAGGAAGTGGGCGTGCGCAAAGTGCTGGGTGCTTCCTCGGCTAGCATTGTGGGTCTGTTCTCTAAAGACTTTACCAAGTTGGTGTTGGTGGCCTTTGTGATTGCCGCGCCGCTATCTTACTACTTCATGGAGAAGTGGTTGCAGGACTTTACCTACCGCATAGACATCAGTTACTGGGTGTTTTTAGCCGCCGGCGCACTGACGCTGTTGATTGCCTTGGCCACGGTGAGTGTACAAGCCTTGCGCGCGGCGTTAGCCAACCCGGTACGCGCCTTGAAAACCGAATAACCAAGCCTACATTCGCATGATTTAAAATTCCCTTTCATATCCTCTGGAAGGGAATTTTGCGTTCTAGGCCATATCGTGGTTTAAACAAATTGTAAACATTGGGCGCAAGCCCCATTATTCTCCTCAAACTTCTTACTTTTACAGAACCTCTGTACATTCCGTTTTCGGGCTGTTTTCTGAAAAAGAGGCTAAAAACGACATTGCTTCACTAGCACTTATATTCATCTCTATGAACAAAGAAACTTCTAGCTTTCTAAAAGGCAAGAAAAAACAACTACTGGAAGCCTGGATGGGCAATCAAATAAAAGACGCTGCCTTAAGAGATGATCTTATGAGTGTGTCTGAGTTACAGCAGCAGTCAGATGAATTGTTGACTTCGCTCCTGAAAGCTTTTACAAGCTCGCAGTCAGACAACATTGAGTCTGCCAGCTATGAAAACACGCAGGACCTCATCAATGAGATTTCTATCTCCAGGGCTCGTCAAGGTTTCTCACCGCGTGAGACCAGCGCCTATATCTTGAGTCTGAAAGAGGTGTTGAGCAATGCCTTGGTAGAGCAGTTCGCCTCTGATCCGTCTTCGCTGTACCAGGAGATTATCTCTGTGAACAAAATCATGGACAGCCTGAGCATAGTGGCCATGGAAACCTACATCAAGGGCCGCGAAGAGGTGATCATGCGCCAAACCAATGAAATGAGCGAAATCTCTACGCCGGTTATCCGCGTGTGGGAAGGCATTTTAGCCTTGCCTATCATTGGTACCCTAGACAGCGCCCGCACGCAAGTAGTGATGGAAGCCCTTCTAGAGGAGATTGTAGCCACGGGTAGCCGCATTGCCATCCTTGATATTTCTGGCGTACCCACGGTAGATTCACTGGTGGCACAGCACTTGATCAAGACCGTGAGCGCCGCTCGTTTAATGGGTGCCGAGTGTATCATCAGTGGTATTAGAGCAGAGATTGCCCAGACCATTGTGCACCTAGGTATTGACCTGACCAACATCTACACCAAAGCTTCTCTGGCCAGTGCCTTGAAAATGTCCTTCTCTATGTTGAACATTCAAGTGATGCGCGGTGCACAAGGTAGCCAAGTGGGCGGCAACAAGGGTTTCGGGTTTTAACAGCACGCGTTTATGGAAAGAATTCCTATTCTAAAAATGGGGGCCTTTCTGCTGGTCACCATTCAAGTGGACTTGTATGACCGGCTGGCCCTTACCCTGGAGAACGACCTCATCAACATGGTGAGCAAAACCGAAGCCAAAGGGGTACTGATTGATATTTCTGCCGTAAGTATAGTAGACTCCTTTATGGGCCGCATACTGGGCAACATTGCGTCTATGTCTAAGATTATGGACGCGGCTACGGTGGTGGTGGGCATGCAACCGGCGGTAGCCATTACGCTGGTAGAACTGGGGCTTACCCTTTCTGGTGTACACACTGCTTTGGACGTAGAGCAGGGCATGGAACTATTAAGCACTAAAATAGGCCACCACGATGCAGATGAAGAGGGCCTCTATGATAGTTTTATCTAAGGAGAAGCTTCCCATCCAGAAAGAACAGGATGTGATTCTGTTCAGGAACCGCATCAAAGAAATAGCCACCAAGATAGGCATGAGTCTGGTCAACCAGACCAAGCTCATGACGGCCGCCAGTGAGCTGGTACGCAACATGCTTAGGTACGGCGGCGGCGGCATCACCCATCTAGAAGTGGTGAGCCGCAATAGCATACCTGGCGTGCGCCTGTCGTTCATTGACGAGGGGCCCGGCATACAAGACATAACCTTAGCCATGAAAGATGGTTATTCAACTGGAAAGAGTTTAGGCTTGGGCTTACCGGGCGCCAAACGGCTTGTGAATGAATTTGACATCAAAAGCGAGCCTGGCAAAGGAACCACAGTCACCATAATCCGGTGGAAAAATGGACTTTAATTTTGACGCACACCAACATTTTCTGTTAGCAGACAGGAGCTTCCTCAACATTGTCAGGAGAGACATTGGCAAGGTAGCGGAGACTATTGGCTTTACGGAGGCTGAGATTGGCCGGGTAAACCTAGTGGTCACTGAAATGGCTACTAATTTACTTAAGCACGCCGGCGCAAAAGGCGGCGAGCTGTTGGTAAAACCCATCTGCGAAGAGAATGGAAAATCCTGCGGCATTGAGGTGCTATGCCTGGACAATGGCCCAGGCATGGCAGACCTGCAACGCATGATGGAAGACGGCGTGTCTACCTACGGCAGCATGGGCCAAGGGCTGGGCGCCATTAAACGACAGTCAGATTTCTTTGACATCTACTCTAAGCGTGAGTTGGGCGTTGTTGTCTTATCCCGCATTTACCGCAAAGGCAAAGCACCCAAATCTGCCGCCAGAGCCGAACATAAATTTCAGGTAGGGGCCGTGATGGTGCCCAAGCCCGGGGAGAAAGTGAGCGGAGACGGCTGGAGCATGCGGCTCTCCCAAGACGGTGCTTATTTGTTGATCTTAGATGGCCTGGGCCATGGGGAGAACGCCCATGAGGCGTCCAACCAAGGCATCAAGGCGTTTTTACAGCAACCCAAAGAATCTCCTTCTACCATGCTGCGGGAGATTCATGCCACCATTAAAAAGACCCGCGGCGCAGTGGGCGCCATCGCTAATTGGAACTCAGAGTCAGGCCAGTTGTTATTCTGCGGAGTGGGCAACATAAGCGGGCGTCTGTTCCAACCGGGCGCTACCAAAAACCTGCTTTCTTACAACGGCACGCTGGGCATGGCAGTCCCTACCACCATCCATGACCACCAGCATAACTGGAGCGGCCAAACCATGTTAGTGTTACACTCAGACGGCCTTAAAACACGTTGGGATTTCACTAAATATCCAGAACTCACGCGCCATGATCCAACACTGATAGCGGCCGTGCTGTATAAAGACAATACCCGCACCTTAGATGACTCGTTGGTGATAGTAGTACGCGCCACGGTATAACCTTAGCAATGAATCAACCCATCATTTCCATTAAACTGCAGAACGAACTGGACGTGGTACTAGCGTACAACCGCGCCATGCAGCTGTCACAGTTCACCGGCTTGCCCGTGGCGGGACAGACCAAGTTTGCCACGGCGGTCTCAGAGATTTGCCGCAACGTGATGGAACATGTGGGCGAAGGCCTCATCCGGTTCAGTGTTTTAGAGAGCAGAGGAATCCTGTTCCTGGAAGCCTACATTACAGACCGGGGCCGGGGCATTCCCAACCTCACTGAGATTCTGGACCGCCGGTTCACCCCTACTGGCAGCAAAGGGCAAGGCATTTACAGTTCGCGTAAACTGGTAGATATATTTCAGGTAGAGAGTGATTTTGAGCGGGGCACGCGGGTGCGTTTGCAGAAGCAGATTCCGGCCAACCACCCACCCATCAATCCGGCCATTCTCAAGGGATGGTCAGACTATTTCAACCTGGAGCCCGAGATCTCTCCCTACGCCGAGATTAAACGCCAGAACATGCAGCTCATTGAGCTTATGGAGCAGCTGCGCGTACGCACTATTGAGGCAGAGTACCAGTTGCAGCAAATCAGGCACCTAAACGAAGAACTGCAGACCTCCAACCAAGAGATCAATGCGCTCTTACTGGAACGTGACCACAAAAACTTGCAGCTACAGCGCGTCAACAAAACTCTGGATGAGTTTGCCCATACCATCACGCATGACTTAAAGGCCCCGCTGCAGAACCTCATCGGGCTCACAGAGGCCATGTCAGATTTCTTGACCGATGACTCTAAAGAAGAGGCAGAGGCCATCTTGCCCATGGTGCAACTGCAGATTACCCGCATGGACCACCTCATTAGAGACGTGCTGGAGTATTCGCTAACGGGCATGCAACAGATACCCCTCAAGCAGATTGATGTACAGGAACTGCTGGACAGCGTGCTTTCTGGTCTGGCCATACCAACAGCCTTTACGGTAGAGGTGGCCAAGGATTTGCCCATATTGGAAGCCGAGGAAATTTACCTGCGCCAGATCTTCAGCAACTTGGTGAGCAATGCCATCAAATACCATGACAAGGAAGTGGGGCATCTGAGCATTTCAGCGAAAGAACAGGCCGGCCGTTGGGAGTTTGTGGTGGCAGATGATGGGCCCGGCATCCTACCTGAGGACCAGGAGAAGATCTTCAATATGTTTGAGACTACCAGTGACGTCAACCACCCGGGCAGCACGGGCATTGGCCTGGCCATTGTCAAGAAGATTGTACAGGAGAAAAACGGCGCCGTTTGGGTAGAGTCTCATGGCAGAGGCACGGCCATGCACTTTACGTGGCCCCTGAACAAGGAGGCCTAAGGACTCAACACACCCTTATAAAAGCAGAAAACCGAGGATCATCTCCCCGGCTTTCTGCTTTTATAAGTCCACTTGTTTTTAGCGGTTGTAGTATTGAGACATGATGTCTTTGATGTCATTCTCTGTAAGCGCTTTAGAGAAATGCTTCTTCACGTGCTCATAGTTCTTAAGGCGCTCCAGGTCATAGAAACTAGCCGAAGACGTCAGCATCAAGATAATCATGCCTTTGCGGCGCTCTTGCTTGTGGTATTCATCTAGGAACTTAAAACCGTCCATTACGGGCATTTTAAGGTCCAAGAAGATCATGTCTGGGTATGGGTTCTGAGAACCTTCCTCTTCTGCCTCGCGCAGGTACTCTAAGGCTTCCACGCCATTCTTCTTAACCAGAATCTCTTTGGCAACCCCCAGCTTGAGCAGTAATCGCTTATTCACAAAGTTGGTTGTATCATCATCGTCTACCAACATGACCAAATCCAACGGCTCGTATTGACTATTCATAGCAAAGATTTATTACTTGGGGAAAGTGATAGCCCACGTATAATAGTGCAAATATAAGAAACTTATATGGGCTTTCTAAGGGCTCCTACTTCTGTGGCAGAAGATGGGTAAACGCTCTTCTATTGCCCAAGGTTTGATACCAAAGGAAAACCCACCCTACCACCTGCCAAACCATCCAGCGGCGCTGTTTTTGGCCTGTTTCCCAGAAATCAGGCCGAAAACGATTCTCTATTATCTTTAATACTCTTAACCACAGGGTAGCCATCCAATCCTCAGAATATAGCTACTTCAACATAGAACAGGCCATTTGCGTATGTACACAGAAGGAACGGCTTGGCAGCCATATTGCCTTGGGCCGTTCCTTCTTCCAATTTAACCGGTAAACCGCCATGGCTATAAATTTACAGCAGATAAGTGCCCGCCTTAATTTTTATATGCGCATTAAGGAATTGGATGTCTACCAGTTGAGCGTGCTCACGCAGACGCCCCCGGCCATGGTGGGGTGCATTGTGCAGGGAGAGGAATATTGCATGGATGACCTGCTGGCTTTTCTTAAGCAACTGCCAGACGTCAACTCCCGCTGGGTGATCTACGGCGAGGGCAACGTCTTTAAAGGCGAGGGAGAGGCACACCCAGAAGCCCACCTCAAGAAAGACCGGGCCGCTTACTTGACAGAGATGCAGAACCTATTGCACCAATTGGAAGAAATTGAGAAACACCAACAGGAGCAGACGCATTTAGACCAGCTCCGGAACCGCATCAGGGAGCTTACCAAACACATCTAGTTTTACCTTATTTCCTGAAAATCAGGCCAAAAACGACAGGGATTATTCTTGTACAGGCGTAGAAGTACGCAAACGGCTCTTGCCATGATCTGTAAGGTCCTGGTAAAGCTGGAAACCAAAAAGGCCCAATGCCAGTACAATAAAACCAAGCATGGCATACTGTCTGGGCGTTTTAACGGTACGTTGCTCTCCTGGAAGCTTCTTTTCTGAGAGCAGTACCGCCATCCACAAACTGCCCCATGCGGCGGCGGCCATGTAGTCATGGGTGAAGGCGTATTGTCCGGTTACTACCAGTAAAAGGACCAGCGCAAGGATCCGTCCAAATTTAGTATTCATTTGAGTTTTGAAAGGCGCGTTTTGCCGGTTTTGTACTGCTTTGTAGAACACCGGACAGGCGTGAGTGTGCAAGTAAGGAAAAAATAGGATGCTGCGTAGGGGTAGCACTATGGAATTTCCGTCTAACTAATACGGAGGACCTTTTTATGAAACACCGAAAGCTTAAATTACCGATGGAGTTGCAATACTGCAACCGGAATAAGTGGGGTTTTGTGGCAGGAGACAATCCGCCGTTGGTGTTGCAGCAGACGTTGCCACCCGTGGCCCCGCTGGCAGAGATCTATAATTTCTGCGGATACACGTTCTCTGAGAACTAAAAATGAAGTCCCAGAAGCTACACGCTGTTTTGCGCTGCTTCTGGGACTTTTACTTTCCCATCTATTTCAAGTCACAGGCGCATTTCCTTCTCAAGAATGCGTGGCAGACAGAGGCACTGCCTTATTTTTAGCGCACAAAAAAGCCTCTTCTATCCTTAAGACAGAAGAGGCTTTTATACTAAGTATGGCTTTTATTTGGATGCCTGCATGTTCACGGCGGTACCGGCATCTCCCTTCTGCACTTTCAGGCTCAGGTATTTTTGCTGGTTGCTTCCTCTAGAGATTACCGTGTATTCACCCTTCTTGTAAATGGTCTGCTTCACGTCTGAGGCCAACAGCTTTTCTTGGCGCGTGAGCTTAAGGGCGGCCGCTTTAATGCTCTTCTGGATGTTGGCAATTAGGCCCGGGCGGAAGACGCTGTATTCAATAGCTTGCTGTCCGGCTGGGTCTACCTCTAGGTAGACAATGGCCGCCAATCCTTCGCCTTTGTCTGCGGCGTTAAAGCAATAGCGTTTTACATCACCGCTTCCGCAGTTGCCGTCATAGATCCAGCCTTTTTTCTCTAAGGTGCCTTTTACTTCTTCTAAAGGCTTAGACTGCAAGTTAACAAGGTCTGTCACGGTAAGCGTCTGTGCTTGGGCTGCCTGTCCCACCACTAACGTCAAGAGCAAAGTTGCTAAGCCCTTCATCACATCTTTGTACAAAGTTTTCATATAACTCTCTTTAAATAAGGTTCACAGACGTTTTATACGGGCAAAACGCAAGGAAGATAATAGTCTGGTGAGTCAGCATAAGGCGGTTTTATGAGCTTTAGGGGCACGCTTTCTTGCCAACAGAACATTACTCTTTGCTCTAGAAACGCCCTGTTAAACGACAGAAGACTATATACACTTTCTACTACGTTTAAATAATGCAATTTCATTCTTTTATTATTACCGTAACTATGGGTGGTGGTTCTTAGTATAAATACCATGTAAGACATCTTGGAAATATGATGCCTTATGAGCTTATGATGGAGAGATTAAGAAGAATACGCTTAGAATTATTTAATTTAAAGACAAAGGCTAGAAAAATCTTCTCAAGATGTTACGAAGATTTGACTATGCTCATCTATTACCATGACATTAAGAAGAAGTTTCAATTATTGATAGTAGCCAGCAACAACCTTTTACTGGCAGATAGAGAGATTTCTAGAGAAGAAGCGTTTAGAATCATGAATACAAGAACCAACTAGAAGCGGCTGTGTACCCTATCATAGGGATGTATATATATCCGGTGCAAACCACACTTACCCCCGAAAGGACTGGCCCCAAGCCAGTCCTTCTTTTTTGCACGCCTGTTTCTAGCCGCCTAATAGAACTTATGACTTAGCAAGAAATCTGCTTCTTGAATATATTAAAACTTAAATTTTCAATCTTATTAAAAGACAAGGCCCTATCTTCGTTTCAAAGAAACTCTCACTATGAAACAGGCTCTATGGCTGATTCTATTTGTCTCTATAAGCATTTATAGTCCGGCTCAATCACTTCGGCATAAACTGCAGGTAGGTGGTACCATTCACTTCAACAGTTCTAACTCCTCTTCAAATACGGTAGGCATTTTCGCACAGGAGGTAACTAGTTCCAAGTTTCAGGCGCAGCCTAGCCTTGGCTTCTTCTTAAGCGACCGCGTAGTGGTGGGACTGCAAGGAAATTACCAACAGGACACTCACTTAGAGGAAAGACAGTCCAATAGCTCGTATAGCTCTCAAGACCCTTCTATGCAAATAGATGAAATAGAGTTGAAGGCTACCAGTTGGAGCGTGGGCCCGTTTATGAGGTATTACCTGCCTTTGAAAGAAAACATCTTCTTGTTTGCGCACGCCGGCTCTGGAATAGGAAATAGGAACCAGGAGTCCTTCAGGACTTTTTCAATGGTCACGCAAGGAAAAAAAGAGGGTTTGGGGAATTCTTATTCAACCAATGATCGTCCTCTGGTATTTGCCAACCTCAAGCCGGGCATCATCTTCTTCCCAATCTCCAAACTAGGTCTGGAGGTGAGTCTAGGCGAAATAGGATATTACAACTACGGGGAAGGCCTTGCAGATAAACTCACGGCTAGTTTAGGATTCTCAAGCCTGCAAGTGGGTGCTACCCTCTTGCTTGGGAAGTAATACTTACCTCTATTTTCTTACTTCTGATCTCTTCACTTGACAGGCACCTTTCTTACATGAAAAAAATACTCTCCCTTCTCATTTTCACGTTTCTTTTCTCACCGCTCTTCTGCTATAGCCAAGGCTTTAAAGGCTCTGTGTTGGTGGGGGGCATGGTAAACTACACCTCCCAGCCCGCAGAAAATCAGCAGGGATTAGATAAGCTAGAAAACAAATACTTTACCGTGCAACCAACAGTAGGATACTTTCTCCATGACAGATGGGCGGTAGGTCCATTGGTGAGCATAGTACAGACCAGCACAGATTATCCTTCTCCAGCGCCCCCTTCTAACTCTCCTCCACAGTTTTATGCAAGAAACTTAAAGTCTACTACCTGGGAACTAGGCGCTTTTACCAGATACTACTTTCCCATCACTCAAAACTTCTTCTTGTTTGGGCAACTGAATGCAGTCTATTCTACCACTAACATAGAAATGGAGGTGCCCGGCTTCTATTCCGCCGCCCAGCTTGACAATTCTTTCTATTCCTCCAGCGTGAGCCCTAACCTCACCTACCTGCCGCTACCATGGCTGGGCCTGGAAATGAGCTTGGGTGAGATGAGGTACCAGCAGGCCAAAGATCATGAGGGCAAAAACTTCACTGTCAACCTGAACCCATCTGCCTTAAAAATTGGCATCTCCTTTTACTTAGCTAGAAATCAAGCCGCACCTGTAGAGTAGGAGTACGCCAGCCTGCCTCTCATCGCTCTTCAAAGTTGAACTACTGCAAATGAAAAGAATATTCCTGCTAGCGTTTTTAAGTTGCCTTTCATTAGTGGCCTTCACCCAGAACTTGGGCAACAAGTTTATTTCTGGCTCCCTCCACTACTCTTCTATAGAGACAGATATGTCTAACGGCTCGTCCCAAGCATTCTACCCCGAGACGACTACTTTTACTTTCTCACCCAAGGTGGGATTTTTTGTCAAGCCTCAATGGGCATTAGGCGTAGGGGTTTCTTATGGTTATAAAAATGAGTTTTCAAATCAGCTCTATTATTATAATAGTAACTCACCCACCACTACTGAAAAGATAACCCATTCCTTTTCTTTAGCGCCGTTCACGCGGTATTATCTTCCAATGGGTACTAAGGTAGCCTTCTTTGGGCAAGCCACTGCCAGTTATACTACGGGTTCCATAAAGTATAGAACAACTGACGCTTCTCCAGCAGAGACAGATTTGAATGGGCTGCATGTGTATGTGACGCCGGGGCTGGTCTTCTTTCCTAGCTCTAAAGTGGGGATCGAGTGCACCTTTGGGGAGATTGGTTACCAGAACACTAAGTCTGAATCTGTCCATGCGCCAAAGTCAACCTACACCACCAAAGGCTTCACCTCAAAGTTAGGGCTGGAGGGCCTTAGCCTTGGAGTCTCTCTGTACATTGGCCGTGCCTCCACTGAAGAGTAGCTATCCTGATAAGAAGCCTGGTGATACGCGCCGGCTTCTTTTTCTGCCTTATCTAGAAGACGCATCACTTTTACCTTGCTTCGCGTACGCCTGCCTATGACGTACATGAAGCGGCCCTTGTCCAGAGTCATCTGGCTTCTCCTGTTCTTGGCATTTTCCTGCACCACCATAGACACAGACAGACAAACCCATACGCTAGCGCCTGCCAATGCCCAGACACCGCTGGTGACTTTGGCCTTGGGTTCCTGCAACTCCACTGAAAGAGACCAACCACTCTGGACAGAGATTCTCAAGAACAACCCCCAGCTCTGGATTTGGCTAGGCGACAACATCTACGGCGACACAGAGGACATGCGCGTCCTCAAGGCTAAATACAACCAACAGAAGCAGCACCCAGATTACCAGAATCTTTACCAGCAGATACCCGTCATAGGCGTTTGGGATGACCATGATTACGGCCGAAACAACGCAGGCAAGGAATATCCATTCAAAGTCCAGAGCGCCCGCCTTTTCTGGGACTTTCTAGATGAGCCCGCCAAAAGCCCCAACAGGAAGCACAAAGGTGTGTACAGCTCCCATACCTATGGCCCCGTCGGCAAGCAGGTCAAAGTACTGTTGCTGGACGGACGCTACAACCGGGACTCACTCATGGGCCAAGAACCCAAGTACGGCGAAAACAAGAAAGGCGACCTGCTAGGCGAAGCCCAATGGCGCTGGCTGGAACGGGAGCTCCGCAACAGCAAGGCGCAGTTTCATTTAATTGGCACCGGACTACAGATTATCCCCAATGACCACGGTTATGAGCGCTGGGGAAACTTCCCTAAGGCCCGCACCAGACTTTTCAACCTAATCGCCAAGACCAAAGCTGCCAATGTCATTTTGCTTTCCGGGGACAGGCACTTTGCAGAGATTTCCAGAATGACCTGGCCAGGCGTGCCTTACCCTATCTTTGAGTTCACCTCCAGCGGCCTTACCCATAGCTGGATGAGTGGCTTCGTCCATGAGGAGAATCAGTACCGGGTAGGCCAGATGCACGACAAACTTAATTTTGGAGTACTGCGGTTTCACTGGGACCAGACTCCTTATCAAGTGGATTTTGAGATACGGGGCAAAAACAACCGATTGCACCAAAAAACGCAAGTGAGATACGCTCGTTCTACCACATTAAATAAGAAGAAACCACCGCTCAAGAAAAAATAACGGAACAAGCATTACGCTTTAAATAATCTATGTGCCTATTGTTAGCATATCCTAAACACAATTACAACTAAACATTTTTATATACAAGGAATGCTTTTACCTTTGACTCCAAGTTTAACTGGGTAAAGTTCCAATGTCGCTTACTTCCTTTATTAGTTTCACCCTTCTTGGATTAAGTAGCCTGTTGGCTTCGCATGAGGCCGACGAAGTAAAAAAAGCCAAAGAAACAGTAAAGAGACCGCTTACTACCATTGCCTTTGGGTCTTGCAACAAAGAAGAACTTCCGCAACCACTCTGGGCCGACATTCTGGACAACAAGCCACAGGTATGGATCTGGCTAGGCGGCAACGTGAGCGAACCCTCAGGAGACAGTGAGCCGCTGCACGCCAAGTACGCTAGATTGTTAGCAGAACCCGGGTATAACGCACTGTGTGAAGCCGCCTCTATCATTGGCACCTGGAACTACAACTTAGACGGCCCCAACTCCTCCTCGCAAGAAGATACCAAACGCTTGTTTCTGGACTTTGTAGGCGAACCAACAGAAAGTCTGCGCCGGCAGCAAGACCTAGTCTACTCTGCCTATACCTACGGCCCTAAAAACAAGCAGGTAAAAATCATCTTACTAGATACCCGCGCGCAAGCAGAGCCTGTTACATCTAAAGGCCAAGCCAAAAAGAAATCCACAGAGGCAGATCTTCTAGGCGAAGCCCAATGGGAATGGCTGGAAAAAGAACTGAAGCAGAACTCGGCGCAACTGACCTTGATTGGGAACAGCACCCAGATCATCCCAGAAGAGCATTCGTTTACCAAATGGGCGAACCACCCGCAGGCACGGGAGCGGTTCTTGAAGCTATTGGCCAGAACCAATTCTAAGGGCGTGGTGCTATTGTCAGGCGAGAGACGTATGGCAGAAATCTCACAACTGGCCGTGAAGGGCTGGAACCAGCCGCTCTATGAAGTGACCAGCAGCGGCCTTACCCTTTCCCACAAAAACAAACCGGTGACAGAGGTCAACAAACACCGCGTAGGTACGGCCGTGGCGAAGCGCAACTTCGGGCTGATCCAGATTGACTGGGCCAACCGTCAAGCCAGATTACAGGTACAAGGCGACCGCAACGAAACCCTCCTAAGCCAGAACATCTCCTTCTAAGCTTTTCCGTTTTTGGCCTGATTCCTAGAAAACAGCCTAAAAACAACAAGAGCGACCTATTAGGGATCGCTCTTGTCAATATGCCTGGGAGTGTTTTGCCTATTCTAACCCAATCTGTATCACCGCCGAATCTTTGGTAGGATAGCGCTCCACAAAGTAGTTCTTCAGCTTGATTTTATTATCCTCGGCATAGTCAAACAGGGATTCGTAGATTTTCTTGGGGGCGATCATCTGGCTGGCGTCCAAGGTTCCTTGCAAGATCGGCTGACCCGCTTTGACCTCGCGTATTTTGTAGCCTGCTGGCAACGTCACCGTGGTATCTGCAATGGCCACGCCAATAAACGCGCGCAGCACCTGGCTCTGCTTTTCTGGGTTGTTGTAATAGATGCCGGCCGGTTCCCCTACTAATTTCTTCTGCTCCACCAATTTCCCCACTTCCTGGAACAGCACGCCCAACTCCTCGGCATCAGCTTTTCCTTCATATAGTTTTCCGGCAATGAAGACCTGTCTAGACGTGGTTTTAGTAATTTCTACCTGCTTGAACCCGCCCACATACGCATACACGGCCACCATGACGGCCACTACTATGAGCATGTAAATCACGAAACGCTTGTTCATTTTTCTATGGAGTGATTGAGAGATTGAATAATTGAGGGAATAGGCTAATGTGCTATCTGTAAAAGTGCTTCATTTTTACTCTGATTTCCGGAAAACAGGCTAAAAACGCTTTACCCTTACACGAAGTTCTTGTACTGCATCTCATGCAACTGCGCGTAGTAGCCGCCAGATTGTAGAAGCTGTTCATGGGTGCCGCTTTCCTTGATTTCGCCGTGGTCCAGGACAATGATTTTATCTGCCTTTTGGATGGTAGACAGGCGGTGCGCGATCACAATAGACGTGCGGCCCTGCATCAATTGTGCAATGGCAAACTGAATCAATTCCTCGGTCTCTGAGTCTACGCTGGAAGTGGCTTCGTCCAGAATAATGATTTTAGGGTCATACACCATGGCGCGCACAAAGGAGATTAACTGCCGCTGACCCACAGAAAGCGTAGCCCCGCGCTCCATCACGTTGTACTGCAAACCGCCCGGCAGGCGCTCAATGAACTTGTCAGCACCCACTAAACGGGCAGCCTCCCAAATCTGGCTTTCAGTGATGTTCTTGTTGCCCAGCGTAATGTTCTCTTGGATGGTGCCCGAGAACAGGAACACATCCTGCAAGACCACGCCAATATGCCGGCGCAGCACATCCAGGTCATACTCTTTGATGTCATGGCCGTCTACCTTAATCACGCCTTTGTTGATTTCATAGAAGCGGCTGAGCAGGTTGATAATAGAAGTCTTACCGGCACCCGTAGCACCCACCAAGGCCACGGTCTGGCCCGGCTGTACCTGGAACGAGATGCCGCGCAACACCCAGTCCTCATCGTTGTAGGCAAACCATACCTGTTCAAACTCCACGCCGCCTTTGATGGTCTCTGGCCGGTATTCGCCTGTGTCTGAAATCAGCTCTTTGCTTTCCAGCAGTTTCATGATACGCTCAGAGCTCACCACACCCAGTTGCAGGGTGTTGAACCTATCGGCAATCTGCCGGATGGGCCTGAAGAACATGGCAATGTACATGATAAAGGCGATGAGCGTGCCAAGCGTGACATGGTCCTGCACCACGCCCTTCGCGCCGTACCAAACCAAAAGGCCTGTACCGGCCGCACCAATCACCTCGGCCACCGGGAAGTACACCGAATAGTACAGCACTGACTTGACGTTGGCTCTAGTATGCTCTTTGTTAATGGCCTCAAACTTCTTCATCTCGCGGGCCTCGTTGTTGAAAATCTGCACCACCATCATGCCCGTGATGTGCTCCTGCACGAAGGCGTTCAGCTTAGCCACCGCGCCGCGCACCTCCTGGAAAGACGCCTTCACCTTCTCCTTAAATACATAGGTACTCAGAATCAAGAGCGGGAACATGGAAAGGCTCACCAAGGTCAGTTCCCAGTCCAGCCAGAACATGTACGCCAGGATGAAGACCAGCTGTAACACGTCGCCAATCATGGCGGCCAAGCCTTCAGAGAAGACGTCTGAGAGGGTTTCTACGTCGCTGACATTACGGGTGACTAGCGTGCCTATGGGCGTGCGGTCATAGAACTTAAGTCTTAGTTTGAGGATGTGCTCATAGAGTTTCACCCGGATGTCACGCACCACGTACTGCCCCAGCCAACCCGCAAAATAGGTGTGCAGGTAGGACACCAGCGTGTGCAGAATCAAGAGGACCACCAGCCAGATGAACATGCGGTTCACGCCTTGCCAGTTGTACTGCAGAATCTGCTTGTCCACCATCTCCTGAATGAGGAACGGGCGCACCGTGGCCAGCACGGCAGAGGCCACCGTCAGGAAAATCACGAAATAAAATACCTTGTTGTAGGGCTTCACAAACCGGAAAATCTTCCTGAGCACCTCCCAGTCAAAGGCACTTCCTGTCTTACTGCCGCCTATTTCACTCATGTGGTCTTGTGCTAAAGTTGATGGGCTCCTGAGAACGTGGTACGGAAAACAAACCCTTGCAGGTACCTGATAGTTTTCCGCCGCTTCCGTTTTTGGCCTGATTCCCGGAAAACAAGACGAAAACGCTAGTATCTGAGCCTCGGGCAAAAGTACTCAATAAAGCGCACTTCGTGCGCAGTCCTGAGTCGCGAGTCTTGAGTTATGAGTCTGGAATACGTTTTTGGGCTACTTTCTGGGAATCAGGCCAAAAACGGTTATTCCTCTTGATTGGGCAAAGCTTCAAGTGCTTGTAACCGTTCCGCTTCCTGGTCAAACAAAGCCTGTTGTTGGTCAAAATAGCCTTCAGGGTAGTCTACGCGGTGCAGGAAAAGACCTTCTGAGGGAGCAGCCCCGCTGGACAGGCTTCTATCCTGTTTTTCAATGATTTCCCTGAACCGATTAACGCTCAATTTCCCTTTGCCCACATCCAGCAAGGTGCCTACAATCAGGCGCACCATGCCGCGCAAAAACCGGTTGGCTTGAATGGTGAAGACCAGTTTGTTTTCCTGCTCTTGCCAGAAGGCCCGAGTGATGGTACAGCGGTAATGCTTGGTGTCTCCTTTTACTTTAGAGAAGGCGGTGAAGTCCTCCAGTTCCAGCAAAGCCTGCGCAGCCAGGTTCATCAGCTCCACGTCAGGCTTGCGCGACAAGAAATAGGCATGCCGCACCAGAAACGGGTTTTTCTCCAGCGTGATGTGGTACTCATACGTTCTGGAGATGGCGTCAAAGCGGGTGTGCGCCTCGGGCCCTACTTGCTTGGCCTGTCGCACCGCAATGTCTGGCGGAAGAAGGCGGTTGAGCTTGTAGACGATTTCTTCTGGCGTGAGCACCAGCGGCAAATCCACGTGCACCCACTGCTGGCCCGCATGCACACCGGTGTCGGTACGGCCACTGCCAATGCTTTCTACCTGCGGCACCCTAAAGACCTTAGAAATGGCATCATCCAATACCTCCTGCACCGTAAGGGCATTGGGTTGCGTCTGCCAGCCATGGAACCGCGTGCCATCATAGGCCACATCTAAGAAATACCGCATGCCGCAAAGATAACTGAAATAGTCCTGAGTCTTGCCTCGCGAGTCCTGAGTCATAATAGATTCCCGCCCGCAGGGCGATGAAGGCATTGCAACCGCACCAACAGCCATCCGCCAGCCCTTGACCGAGGGAAAAGGGACCGTTCGATTTAGGTCCTTTTTCACGAGGGAGAAAGCAGTGGCCTCTCCAGTAGCAACGGTGTAAGACCGCCATGAAACAGATAGCTTTAGCCAAGTGCACATTAATGAACCACCGCCTGTTTGAGCGTTCAGCGAGTTCGGTGGTTCTTGATTCTTTTGGTTACTTTTCTCATCAAGGAGAAAAGTGACAAACCTGAATAGAAAGTAAGATAAGAGAAATTGGGAAAGACGGGATTGGGAGGCAGAGGCTTTAAGGGCAGTCATGGTTGTTGGTGAGAACACCAACAACGGCGGGACTCAGATAAAGAAGTCATCCCCCTACCCCCTTCAAAGGGGGACGAAGAAGCTCCTTTCTTCAGACCAGCGTTTTTGGCTTACTTTTAGGAAAACAAGCTAAAATCGACATCACGGGCACAAAAAAACGGCCTCCCTGTGGGAAGCCGCCTTTTCACCTTAACCTAATCAAAAACCATTATTCACTATCTGTTGAAAGAAATCAAAGACATGTTGCCTCTAGATGCTTCCCAGTTCTGCTGACGATTGTCGCGGTCCTGCTCATAGCGGGCCTGCAAAGCGTCTCTTTCTCTTTCATAATTCGCTTTCATACGCGCCTTCTCTTGCTCATAATCTGTTCTAGACAAGCTGTTATCATCAGCCCGGTAGCGGTCACGCAACTCATGCTGACGGCGGTTGTATTCGTCCTTCAGGCGGTCCTTGTCTCTGTTATATTGCGTCTTGGCACGGGCCATCTCTTGTTGGTAAGAAGCCTCATCGCCGCGCTTGCTTTTCTTAACGTCTTTTTTGGCGGCCTTCTCAAACGCTTTGCGGTTTTGCTCAGCGGCTTTCTGCTGTTGCTTGTCTTTCTTAGCATCGGTCACGCCAGCAGCCATCGCCATATTCCCGAAGGACAAAACACTAATCATTGCGAGTAAAAAATACCGTTTCATATCCGTGATTTTTAAGTTCTGACTGGTAGAATGCAACGTCCGTGCCAGAATCGTTTTGTTTTTAGGCCAATTCTCAGAAAATAGGGCAAAAACAACATTAACTCACTAAAAATCAGATACAAAAAAATTAACCTTGCCTCAAAAAGCAGAAGCAAGGTTAATTTATAATCTCTAATCATTTTCTAAAATAAGCGACTACACTACTTACAGTATCTTAGAGCAGAATATTTATATGTTAATATTCATCCTCCAATTCTGTGATGATAAGATCAGGAGATTGAATAGAATACCTAAACTTAATTGAGTCTCCCTCTAATATGTGCTTAGGGTTGTCATCCCAGCCGCCTGAGAATTCATAGGATTTATTGCCAATACGATATTTCACATCTACACTGTGTCCCTTATAATACTTTATATCCTTTATAAGGCCTTTTGAATAAGTATAGTCTGAATTGACTGTATCTATTCTTTTTTTAATCTCGGTTTCAGAGTAGTGCACTAATAAATAAAAGGCTCCCGCAAGAAAAGCAAAAATGACTATGTTAGTCACTATCATTTGTCCTTTCTTAGTCATCACCAATTATCTGCTTTGTCATATTTAAAGCCTATTCGCATTTTTCATAAAGCACCGCCAGGCCTTGGCCAACGCCAATGCACATGGTAGCCAAGCCGTATTTAGCATCTGGACGACGCTTCATTTCATGCAGAAGCGTAGCCGTGACGCGGGTGCCACTGGCGCCCAGCGGGTGCCCGATGGCAATGGAACCGCCGTTCACGTTCACTTTTGCCGGGTCCAGGCCCAGCTCCTGCGAGCAGGCGAGTGCTTGCGACGCGAAGGCCTCATTCAACTCCACCAAGTCCAGGTCTTTCACCTCCAGCCCGGCGCGCTCCAAAACTTTGCGGGTAGCCGGCACCGGCCCGATGCCCATGTGCGCAGGGTCCACCCCGGCCACCGCGGCGGCCACGATTCTGGCCATGGGCTTGAGGTTGTGCTTGCGCATGTAGTCACCGCTCACAATCAAGGCCGCGGCAGCACCGTCATTGATGCCCGAGGCGTTTCCGGCAGTCACCGAGCCGCCTTCTTTGACAAAGGCTGGCTTAAGTTCGGCAAGTTTTTCCAGCGGGGAAAGGCGCGGGTGCTCATCGGTGTCAAACACCAGAGCCTCGCCTTTCTTCTGCGGAATGGTCACGGGCACAATCTCGTCCTTGAACTTGCCGGCCTTGGCGGCTTCCTGGTAACGGGTCTGCGACTGCACAGCAAAGGTATCCTGGTCTTCGCGGGAGATGTTCCACTGCTTGGCCACGTTCTCGGCGGTCTCGCCCATGGAGTACGGGTGGTACAGCTTGGACAAGGCCGGATTCACGAAGCGCCAGCCAATGGTGGTGTCATGAATCTCAGAGGTACGGCTCCAGGCCGAGTCTGCCTTGGCCATCACGAACGGGGCGCGGGTCATGCTCTCCACGCCGCCGGCAATGTAAACCTCGCCCTCGCCGGCTTTAATAGCCCGACTGGCGTCAGCAATGGACTGCAAGCCTGAGGCGCACAGTCTATTCACGGTCACGCCGCCCACCTCTTGCGGCAAGCCCGCCAACAGCCCCGACATGCGGGCCACGTTGCGGTTGTCCTCCCCGGCTTGGTTGGCCGCGCCAAAAATAACATCCTCAATATCCTTAGGCGACACCTCTGGATTGCGGGCCATCAGTTCTTTGATAACCATTGCGCCCAGGTCGTCTGGCCGAACGGTACTCAACGAACCGCCAAATTTGCCTACCGGCGTCCGGATGATGTCTATGATATAAGCGTCTTGAGCCATGATTGACAAGTTTTATGTAGCTTTGTGTTACTGACTGCAAGTTAACTAACCCTGTTATGATACAAAGAATTCAAAGCGTGTTTCTGTTCCTAATTGTGATTGCCATGGTAGGCATGTTCTTCGTGCCTATCTGGGCCAAGACGAACCCGGCTAATGGTGTGGAATATGTGTTAGACGCCTACCACTTGGGCCCTGAAACCGCCACCGAAGGAGCCGCTTCTAAGAGCGCCATTTTCATTGCTATTCTGGCCGCTGCTGCTGCATTGATTGCCTTGTATGAGGTTTTCCAGTACAAGAGCCGCCTTACCCAAATCAAACTGGGCCTTTTGAACTCGGTGGTCTTGGCCGCTTTGGTGGGCGTGGTATTCTACTTCTCCTTCTATGTAGGCGAAGACCTAGTAGCCACCAAAGAATCTGGAGAGCGCCTCTCTGGTTTTTACATCCCTTTCGTGGCCATGGTCATGAACGCCCTGGCCAACCGCTTCATCAAACGCGATGAGGACTTGGTACGGTCAATGGATAGATTGCGCTAATTCTGTTGGATGCTAGATACTAGACGCTAGATATTAGACATTACTTCCATAAAGACTTAAGACGTCAGATACTCCCTATGTGTCTGACGTTTTTCGTTTTTGGCCTAGTTTGATGAAAACAGGCTAAAAACGAAGCATCAATTTTCTACGCCGTTTGCCTGCTATTTTGCAGTCTTCTTCGTTTGTTTCTCCCTTGTCACCTCTCCTCCTTTATAATTTTTCATCCAACATCAACACTTTTATCGACCACTCCCCCTTTTTTGTCATCCTGAAAGGATCTTGTGGGCAAGCTGTAAAGCGTTTACTAAAAGGGGATATCTAGGTTGATTATAAAAGAAAAGACTCGTTTCATTGCCTATGCCTGTCTAGTTCGCCCACAAGGACCTTTCAGGATGATAAAAGTGGGTAATTATTGAAGCTCCAACTAAACAGAAAAGCCTCTGCACAATGCAGAGGCTTTTCTGTTTTAAACTGTTTAAGTAAGTTGCTAGGATTTAAGTCTTGAACTTTGTGTCTGACGTCTTGTGTCTGACGTCTTGTGTCTGACCAACTACTGCTTATAGATAAAATCCTGCATCTCGCGCTTGTTACTGCTAAATTCTAGGGCATCCAATACTCTAGGGAAGTTGCGGGTGTCGCACACGAAGGTGTAGGCGTATTTCGCTAGTTTTACTTTGCGGTCTTCAAAAGTAAGGGCGTCCATGAGAGCGATGAGGTCTTCGGTCATGATGCCGCCCGCTAGTTTAATTTCGCCCTTGGCAATCTCCAGTTTGCGGTCATCCATGCCTTCTTCTTTCATGAACCGAAGGGCGCGTTCCAGTTCCCGCTCTTGCATCGCGTTCCGGCATACTACATCGTCTGGGTCATAGCTGTTGTCGGGTCTGGGAGTCGGTCTTGGGTCCGGACGGCGGCGCATGGGCTCTTCTCCTACTTTACGCAAGAACAAAGCGTTCCCGCGCGGGCCGCGCACCAGTTCATAGATGCTTTCATAGCCTTCCCGCAAGAACACCTCGGCCCGTATGTTCTGAACCCGGCCTCTTCTGAGTATCCTGATGTCCAGCCAATACCTTCCGGCAGGCAAATCACCTACGTCTACTCTATTGGTGGCTACAGGATTGATGATTCTGCCGCCAACGGTCAGGTAGAACAGTTCGCCGCGCACGCTGGCGATAGAGAGAGCCGCTTCTTGTCTGGGTCTGGCCTCTACCTGCGGCAGGGCTAGCAACAAGCATAAAATCACGAAGGCGTACAAAGGTTTCATGGCTGTAAATCTTTAGGTAAAACTCATGTGAAGCCTTATCCAAGTATTGTGCCAATTCTATATTTAAAAGTAATCCCTTCCTCGCTTTTGGCTTACTTTCTGTAAAAAAGGCCAAAAACGAGGAAGGGATTGGAGGATAATGGTGATTCTAATTTATGAACTTCCCCATTATTTCTTGGTCGTAATCATATCCTACGTCGTTAGGGAAATTTCCTTCTGTGTCTGGATAGATTACTTGTAAATATTTATACTTTTCATCCCCATATATTTTGACGCTTGACAAAACGTATTCTTTCAAGGCCGAAACTGGTACATTAATTAGGTATACAGGAAATCTAACTGTTAAAAAGCTAAGTTTTTCATTGAGCGGAATCCCTTTACCGTCTTTGAAAGCTTCTACATAGTTCTCAATTATTTCAGAACACAATCCCTGTGGTAGAGATGAGATAAAGACTTCTGGAATGTTATAAGTGCTGTAGATTCCTGTTGAATAACAAAAAGAGGGAGAGTCACTTGCAGAAACATATGTCAGATGATATCCATATTCCTTAATGTTCTCATTAAGCTTTTCAAAATACCTTTCAATTTGTTCTTCAGTCATCTGCCTTCAAAACTAATTACCCTTCGTAATAAAACTTGCCGTACGGACTCTTAATCGTCAACTCATTCTTCTCACTCGCTTCTACGCGGCCAATGATTTGGGCGTCAATGTTGAAGGACTTTCCTATGTTCACCAGGTCTTCGGCGATTTCCTGAGGCACGTACAGTTCCAGGCGGTGGCCCATGTTGAAGACCTTGTACATCTCCTGCCAGCTGGTGTTGCTCTGCTCTTGGATGAGTCTGAACAGCGGAGGCACCGGTAACAGGTTGTCTTTGATGATGTGGACCTTCTCTGTGAAGTGCAACACCTTGGTCTGCGCGCCGCCACTGCAATGTACCATGCCGTGCAGTTGGCTTCTATAATCTTTCAAGATAGCCTGCACCAAAGGCGCGTAGGTTCTGGTAGGCGACAACACCAGTTTCCCCACAGTCAGGCCGGTTTCTACATTCACATCGGTAAGTTTGCAAGAGCCTGAGTATACCAAATCAGAAGGCACGGCGGGGTCAAAGCTTTCCGGGTAGGCCTGGGCCAGGTAATTCGCGAAGACGTCATGGCGGGCGCTGGTAAGGCCGTTGCTGCCCATGCCGCCGTTGTACTCGCTCTCATACGTAGCCTGGCCGTAAGACGCGAAGCCTACTATCACATCGCCGGGCTGAATGGTGTGGTTAGAGATGACCTCAGAGCGTTTCATGCGGGCAGTCACGGTGCTGTCCACAATGATGGTGCGTACCAGGTCGCCCACGTCTGCGGTCTCGCCGCCGGTGCTGTAGATTCCAATGCCGTTGTCTCTCAGCATCTGCAAGACTTCCTCGGTGCCGTTGATGATGGCGGCAATCACCTCGCCAGGCACCAGGTTCTTGTTCCGTCCGATGGTAGAGGACAGTAAGATGTTCTCGGTGGCGCCCACGCACAGTAGGTCATCGGTGTTCATGACGATGGCGTCCTGGGCAATGCCTTTCCAAACGGAAAGGTCTCCAGTTTCTTTCCAATACAGGTACGCCAGGGCAGATTTGGTGCCGGCGCCGTCGGCGTGCATGATGTTGCAGTACTCAGGGTCGCCTACCAGCAGGTCTGGGATGATTTTGCAGAAAGCCTTCGGAAAGAGGCCTTTGTCAATGTTCTGGATGGCGTTGTGCACATCTTCTTTAGAGGCAGACACGCCGCGTTGCAGGTACCGGTTTTCCATGGTGGGCTTCTGGGCTGGTGGAAAAGATGAAAGCCGTTTTTGGGCTATTTTGACAGAAACAGGCCAAAAACGAGGCCGTGCCTTTGCTGGGGCAAAAATAAGAAAGCCTTCTGGGTTTGACCGCTTTTATTCTGATTCCCATGAAAATAATCCCGGCGTGAGCTTCACTTCTCTTTAAGCCTTACAGCGTCTTGCTGAAAGAAAGCTTAGGATAAGCCGTGCAGCCAATGCTTTCTTTGAAGTCGCACAGCCCGTAGTTGGGTACGCTATCCTCGGTGGAATAGCCTACGTCAATCACTTGCACTCCTTTGGCTAAGTAGTAGTTCACCAATTGGAAAGACAGGTAGTTCATGGTTCTGTTGGCCGCAAACCCTGGCAAATCTCCCCAATAGATAATCTGCGCTATTCCTTTGGATACCTGAAATACTATCGCTGCCGCGACTGGTTCTCCCGCCAATCGCACTAAAAAGAAATCCGAAGGAATGAGTGACCCAGTCAGGAGTAATTGCTCAAAACCCATGCGCAGAGGCTTGGTTCTGGTGAACCGATTCTGCTTGATAACCTCATACGCCAGCCGCTTTTCTGCCTCGGTCTCGCAGATAGAAAACGAGAAGTCTTTGGTCTCGGCATTGGCTAAGTTCTTCTGGGCGTTTCTTCTAAACGTCTGTTGGTAACTTTCTATAGTTTGCCCTGCCAAATGGATGGAATGGTTCAGCTCCATTTGCATGACTGTAAAGCCGTGGCTGTGCAAAGCGTTATAGGTCTTGCCTAGAAAGCTGGGATTGTAGAACAGCGGCGGAAGCGTGAACTCCATCTTAGAGACACCTTGCGTTAAGCAATCCTTCTGCAATGTGTCAAGTGCTTGGTCCAGATGTTGAATGCGTACATCGTCCTTCACAAAAGAAAAGCCACCGAAGGGCGCTGAGAAAGGAGATTTAAAGGCACCATCCTGCACAACGCCAAGTAAGCCCAACTTATACTTCTTGGTTTTGAACGCGAGGCAGTGTAACTCCAGCCCCAGTCTATCGGCATTGAACTGGTTGAAGTCCACGGAATTGTAGACATGGTAGGGCGCCGGAAAAATCTCTGCGTATGTTTCTGCGCTTAGCCGTTGTAGCTCCATGGGCACTCTAAAAAACGTTTTCGGCCTGCTTTCTGGAAAACAGGCCGAAAACGACATCGTATCAAATCAATTGAAAAATGGGTAAAGGCCTACTCGTCAATGCGGGTTACTTTAAACTCCGTGCGGCGGTTGGCTTGGTGCTGGGCCTCAGTTTTAGCATTCTTCACCACCGGTCTTGACTCGCCGTAGCCTTTGGCCGTGATTCGGTTCTTGTCAATGCCTTTGGAGATGATGTAATCCACGGCACTTTGGGCCCTGCGCTGTGACAAATCTTGGTTGTACAAGTCGTTACCACGGCTGTCTGTATGTGAGCTCAGCTCAATGGTGATTTTAGGATTGTCTACCAAGGTTTGCACCAGTTTGTCTAGCTCAATGGCCGCATCTGGTCTAATGTTGGCTTTGTCAAAGTCATAGAAGATGTTCTCCACCACAATGGCTTTGTTCTTCACAATCTTGGTGAGCGTGAGCGTGGTGGTGAGTCTAATTTCGGTGAGCGGCTGGGTCAGTTGGTCTTGCGGCGGCGTTTTGCCTTGCGTAATCACCGACTGGCGGGCGGCAAAATAACCTTCGCGCTCTGCCAAGACAGAATACACGCTGGCCGTATCTAGTTTAAAGCTGAAAGCCCCACCGGCAGTAGAAACTGTCTCAGCTACCTTTTGCCCCTGGGCGTTTTGAAGCGTGACGCGAATGTTGCCCATGGCCGTGGTAGCGTTGGTCTTGTCATTGCGCTCTACCACGCGGCCGTCCACGAAGAAGTTGACCAGCTTGGGCTGGCGCTTCTCAAACCCATAAATATCATCTCCGCCTAGACCACCGGCGCGGTTAGAAGAGAAAAAGCCTCTGTCCTTGTCAATGTAGAAGATGGCAAAATCATCACCCACAGTATTCAATGGCGCGCCAAGGTTGATGATAGAATCGCCTTTGATTCTGAACAGGTCCAGCCCGCCCAAACCCGGGTGCCCGTCTGAGGCGATATACAAAGTCCCATCTGGCGCTACGTGCGGGAATGATTCATTGCCCGGCGTGTTGATAGGAGCTCCTAAGTTGACAGGACGTGAGAAACGACCGCCTTCGTCTAAGGTAGTGCTCCAGATATCATTGCCTCCCTGTCCGCCGCGGCGGTCTGAGGAGAAATATAAAGTCTTGCCGTCTGGCGAGAATGCCGGTGTGGCATCCCAAGCGGCATCATCGTTGAAACTTAAGATAGTAGGCTCAGACCATTTACCGGTTTTGAACTGGGACACAAACAAATCCACGTCCTGACGGCCATTCTTCTTGCCGCTGTTGCTTCTAGCAAAGACCATGGTGCGGCCTTCATTGGTGAAGGTGGGCGTGGCTTCATGAATGCCTACAGAGTTCACCGGCTCTCCAAAAGAAACAGCGCTGCCCGTGGTATCATTCTGGGTTACAACATATAAATCCTGGAAGCCTTCGCCGTTGCCCTTATAGACTTGGGTCTCACGGGTTGAGGCAAACATCAACTGCCCCTGGTGCACCACCGGACCGAAGTCTGAGGCCGGCGAGTTAGCGGCTTTCAGAGGTTCAATTACTTGATAGGTGGGCGTGTTCAGGATAGCTGGTACCTGCTTGAGGTTTTCTACCTCGCGGCTGGCAATGGCGATAAAGGTCTTGTTAGCGGCCACCGCCAGGTATTGCTGTAGTTGCGCGGCGGCCTCCTCGTATCTACCCACGGCTTTCAGGGCCATGCCGTAGCGGAACAGGGTTTCCTCGCTCTTCTGCCCGGCATCAATGGCGGCTTTGTAAAACGGCTCGGCCTGGGCCAAGCGGTTAGACAAGCGGTAGGCCTCGGCTAGTTTGAAGTTGGCCGTTCTGGCGTTGCGACTGTTCTTTAAAGCGACTTGGTAGTGCTCAATGGCCAATTGGTATTCTCCCTGCTTAAAGTCTTTGTCGCCCTTAGACAGAGACGAGCGGAACGGGCCGCAACTGTTGAGGGCAAAGAACAGGGCCAGTGCCCCAAGCGTTTTGTAGTGTCGCATCATATGGTAAAGATGTTAGGACACAGGCTGAAAATAACGCGCCAGCCAGGTATCTTTTGCGGGAACGGGCCATTGCTGTTGCAAGCCGCCCACGGTAGAAACTAAGGTATCAAAATACAATGAGTCCGGCGACAGGGTGCCATTCTCCACTTCGGCCTTTATCTGCGCCATGGGTACCAATTGTACGGCTCCGCCTTGCTGGAACGCCAACTGCGTCCTGTCAAATAATTGAACGCGAAACTCCTGTTCTAATTGCCGAAGAAAATTCACAGACTTGTCAATAGAACAACCACTAGCCGAGGCCACTTGTTCATTGGTGGCCAACACCACAAACTGCTTCTCCTTTATCTGGAAAGACGCTTGCAAGTCGTTACTGTGACTGCTCCATTCGGTTACAAATTCCTCCAGCTTTTGCTCCATGGCCTTTGCTTCCTGGTCAGAAAGGGGCCGGTCCAGCTGGTAAATCCAGAGGCGGCTATGCGGAGGTAACTGATGAAACGGAACGTACATTTTTTTAAGGTGCTAATTATTTAATGTGCTGATGTGCTAATAAAAGACACTGGGCACAAGATGTAAGACGAAAGACTTTCGTTTTTGGCTTACTTTCTGGAAAACAGGCTTAAAACGAAGCTTACTTTCTACCGCAAGCTTACAGCTTGTGGTTGTTATGGTGGAAGTTTTCAACTTCCTTTTCTCTCTTTGGACGTTGTACGCAAGTTGAAAACTTGCGCCAATGGTTGCTCCAAGTTAGAAACTTGAAGCAGGCCTTTGAGTTTTCGTTTTTGGCCTATTTTCTGAGAAACAGGTTAAAAACGGCTTTGGTTTATTTTAGTCTTGCTACCTGATACGTGCTACTTGCTACTACAAACTAGGCGTTCAAACCTTCGGCTTGGGCTATCAATTCTGCAATATCAAATACTTGTACGTTATCTTCTTGGTTTTGGCTTTTTACGCCATCAGACATCATAGTCATACAGAACGGGCAGGCAGAGGCGATGATGGTGGCACCGGTCCCCAAGGCTTCTTCGGCGCGTTCTACGTTGATGTCTTTCTTGCCTGGCTCTGGCTCTTTCCACATCTGGGCACCACCGGCACCACAGCATAACCCGTTGGCGCGGCTACGCTTCATTTCTACCAAGTCAGCATCTAGAGCGGCCAGCACTTCGCGCGGGGCTTCATAGATGTCGTTGGCACGGCCCAGGTAGCAAGAGTCATGGAACGTGATGCGCTTGCCTTTGAACTCTCCACCTCCCTGAATCTTTACTTTGCCCTCATTGATAAGGTTTTGCAAGAAGGTGGAGTGGTGGATGACTTCGTAGTTTCCGCCCAGGGCTGGGTACTCATTCTTGATGGTGTTGAAGCAATGCGGACAGGCTGTCACAATAGTTTTAATGCCGTACCCGTCTAGCGTGGCAATGTTGGTCATGGCCTGCATCTGGAACAGAAACTCGTTGCCGGCGCGCTTGGCCGGATCACCGGTGCAAGACTCTTCCATGCCCAGTACGGCGTATTTGGTACCCACGTGCTCTAAGATGCGCACAAAGGCACGGGTCACGTTCTTGTAACGGTCATCAAAAGCGCCGGCACAGCCTACCCAAAACAATACTTCTGGAGATTCGCCGCGGGCGGCCAGGTCTGCCATTACCGGTACTTCTATCTGTCTTTTCTCTGACATTTTATTAATGTGCTAATTTCTTAATGTGCTGATGTGCTATTGTTCAGATAGAATTTCAGCAGAGGTTATTTTATGCTTCCTGACAGCAGGAAGGTATTAATACTTAGAAGTGACAAACAGGTTGTCTGCCCAGTTGAAGCGGTCGCTTGGCGAGAAGGCCCACGGCGCGCCGTTGTTCTCAATGTTGTTGAACATGGTGTTCAAAGAAGCCGGCGCCGCCGACTCTTCCAGCACCAGGTAACGGCGCATGTCCATGATAGAAGACAGCTGGTCAATGTTCACTGGGCATGACTCTACGCAGGCATTACAAGTGGTACAGGCCCACAGTTCTTCTGGGGTCACGTAACCACGTAGTAAAGTTTTTTCCTCAGTCACCTTCACGCGCTCAGACTCGATTTTATAGTTGGCCGGGTCGAAGATGAGCGGTGATTCGCCTTTCTCCTCCATGCGGTCACGGGTATCCATCACAATCTTACGCGGCGACAACAACTTACCGGTCAGGTTGGCGGGACATACGCTGGTGCAACGACCGCACTCGGTACAAGAGTAAGAATCCAAGAGTTGTTTCCAGCTCAGGTCTTCTACGTCCTTCACCCCGAACTTCTGCGGCTCAGCACCTTCTGGCATAGCTGGCACTTGGTAGCTTGGGTCCAGCATGGCTTTAATCTCATGCGTGATGCTTTCCACGTTGCTGAACTGACCCTTCGGTTCTACTTTGCTATAGTACACGTTAGGGAACGCAGTCACAATGTGCAAGTGCTTGGAGCTGGGCAGGTAGTTCATGAAGGCCAGGATGCCTATGATGTGGAACCACCAGCCGGTGCGCTCAATCACGTGCAGGGATTCTGGGTTGCTCCCGAACAAGTCCACCAAAGAACCAGTGATGGGGAATGCGCCCGCCAGTTCGGCGCCGCGCAGTTGGTGTAGTTTCTGGTCTGCAATATTGAAGACGAATAGGGCCACCATCAAGACAATCTCAATCATCAGAATGATGTTGGCGTCCATCTTTGGCCAAGCGCGCATCTCTGGGCTAGTGGTCAGACGGGGCACTTTGGTGATGTTGCGGCGCGCCAGGAAAATAACGCAGGCAATAATCACCAAAAACGCCAAAATCTCATTGAAGCCAATCAGGGCGTCATACACGGGACCCATAAAGCCCAACACACGGTGCGTCCCGAAGATGCCATCAATGAAAATCTCCAGCACTTCTATGTTAATCACCAGGAAACCCACATAGACAAACAGGTGCAAAACGGCCGGCAAAGGGCGCTTAAACATTTTTTGTTGCCCGAAGGCAATCAATAAAAGCTTGTTGACGCGCTCTGGCGTGTGGCCCGAAATGACTTTGTCGCGGCCCAGGTTAATGTTGCGCATGATTTTGCGGATCTGCCAGACAAACAGACCGATACCCAGCACGGCCACTATGATAAAGGCGATAGAATTAATCACAGGAAGGAAGTTTAGCGTTGAAATCTGCTTCTACTACGAACGAATTTAGCAAAGTATTCTTAAACCGCGGTAAAAGATTTTTTTGCCAGAAGTTTTGCAAATGTGGTCTGCCTGCTTACCTTTGCATACTTTTTAACGGGAACGGCAGTAACAGACTGCTGGACTAGTTAGAAACAGTGCTGGTGATGTAGCTCAGTCGGTAGAGCAAAGGACTGAAAATCCTTGTGTCGTTGGTTCGATTCCAATCATCACCACCGGTACAAAAGAGAATCCCGCTTCAAGCAATTGGAGCGGGATTTTTGTTTTTGGTCTGTTTTGCCGAAAAGAGGCCAAAATCAGATTATCCTTCGTCTTTCTTCCAAGCCATTCCAAAGTATAGGAAATTGCATATATGATAGTAAGTCAATACCTTCAGCCCATATTATATCTTAAAACCTTATCCACTATACCCTTATGAAAAAATTATTAACCGTTGTAGCGCTTCTTTCCTTTATGTCTTGCTCAGATATGAAAAAAGGCGCTGAGGCAGAGACCGCAGAAACCACCACCACCGACACTACTACTGTTACTACAGATACCACTAAGACAGTGGCAGACACTACCAAAGACGTTTCCATCACCTCAGACACCTTGACGCTGGGCGCTGGTAACTAATACTTAGGGTTTTATACTACAGAAACATCCCACGGCATTTATACACCGTGGGATGTTCCATTTTCAGCCTAATTCCCAGATAACAAGCCAAAAACGCCTTCTACAATAACAACGCATCCACCCGGTGGGCGTGCACCATGCCTTCACACGGGGACCAGCTGAAGATGGTGAACCGGCCGTCTTGTGAGGCGACTAGTGCTAAAGCGTCTTGTTGATCATAGACAAACTGAGCGGCAGAGAGGTGACGGGTGCCACCGCTCTGCGAGGGGGACACCACCATGGCCTCGCCGCCTAGCACGGGCTCCGTGAAGGTCATCTGCTCTACTTGGGCGCTGTCCGTGGCGCGTACAATCTTCGCCCCGAAGGCCAATAACTCATACTGATCCGTGATGACCGTGGCGCCGTCTATGGCGGTGAGCCCGGCAATGTTGTCAATGGCCTGCACCAGGGCGGTCTGCCATTTGCTACGGCTGCGTACAGACACGTCTTGGCGCATAAGGTCCGCGAGCTCAGAGAAAGCAGGCGCGATGGCGTATTGAATAGGATGCATGATGGAACCGCGCCAGTCCTCTTTGCCAGAAGGCACCACCAGCAAGGTGCCCCCGCGGCCGTGGGCGCGCATAGACACCGCCATCTGTACCAGCACGTTCACAGAATCGTTCCAGGAAGAGGCCGCTGCAAAGCCCAGTAGCGAGGAAAGCACCGCCGGGCAGTCGGGCATGGACGCGCTGCTTTCATCCACCACCTTGATCTGGTCCCCTTTGAGCACGGCTACGTTGTTGAACTTTCCAAAGCCACCCTGCCGGCGGTGTTTAATCACCAGCAGACCCGGCTCAGAAACGTCCAGCACGAAGCAGAAATTAGTAATCTCATGCATGGTGCCCCAGATATACAGCTCCTGCCCTTGGTACCAGACCCCCAAATGAATACCCGCCCGCTCTACACCGGGGGCCAGTTTGGTCAACATATAAGAAGAAAGCGGCAGACGCTGCTCAAACACCAGCGGACGTTGGGCTTTCTCTGGAGGTAGAAATGCTAGAGATATCTTAGGCGAGTTTCCTTCTTCGCGCCGCAGGCTGGCCCAGAAGGCAGTGTCAATCATGGCGGCAATCACCTTGGCGTGCGGCTCTGGAGCCAAGCCTTTCTCGCCGCGGGCACGAGCCTCCCGCAGGTGTTGCACAAAATGCGTTTCTATGGTTTCTGCCACCGCCAGAGCTGCCTGGTAGGTTATTTCACGGTTCATGGTACAGGATTTTGCTTAAGCGAAGCGCTAGTTAAGAACGGCTTCGCTCAATGAAGTACCAACTTACGGCAATTAGACCAGAATTATATTACAGACAGACGCCCTCCAAAAGATTGTTTCTGAAATCTGCTTGAAAACAGGAAGAGCGAGGGAAAAGGAATCCGTTTTTTAGGCTGGTTTCTGGAAAAGATGCCAAAAACGAAAGATAGCGTAACGCGGCAAGAAGAGCTTAAAGTTGAGGGTTACTCTGAAGGGGCAAGCTGCTTGAGGAAGTTTTCCATGCAAGTGGTTTGCAGGTAGGGATCCAGCTGTTTCTGTGAGGTGAACGTGCGCACCAGGGCAATACTGCCGCAGTGCTCCAGCAGCCAGACCTCGGCGTAGAAAGAGCCCATGCCGTACAGACTGATGTGGCACCACCCCTTCAGGCGCGAGTGCAGGTAGCGGCCTTGGTCCTGCACCTGCTTTATCTGCTCTACCAGCGGCAACTCCACAAACTCCTTTACTTGCATATCCTTCATCTCAGTGGCTGTTTTTAAAATACGCTTCTAGCCTTATGTTTAGTACGTTCACCGGCTAATTTATTACTCTTTTCAAGATATCCTGTTGCAGCGGCAGGCCGTTTCCCGTGAGAACACCATAAGATTCTTGCTCAAATCCGATTTTCTACCACCTCACCTCTAACCCTGTCTTTCAGAAGGCAACTGCGGCCAAAAGCCCACTCGCTTAATCAAGCCATTCTACAAGTCCCAGCGGCAGAGCCTGACGCAACTCTGCGCATAGGCCTTCGTTTTAGAGGACGTTCCTACTAACCAAAGACGCCATGAAAAAATTCGCGATTGCCATCCATGCCGGTGCCGAGAACATGAAAAAGAGCGAGGTAAGCCCCGAAAAAGAAAAGGCCTACCGTGATGGTCTCTCAGAGGCGCTTAATGCGGGTTGGCGCGTGTTAAAGAAAGGCGGCACGGCGGTAGATGCGGTAGAAACCGCGGTCAGGTCTTTAGAAGACAATCCCCTGTTCAACGCCGGTAAAGGCGCGGCGCTTACAGAACTAGGCGAAAACAAAATGGACGCAGCCATCATGGACGGCAAAGACATGAACGCCGGTGCCTGTAGCAATGTGCAGCAGGTTAAAAACCCCATCTCCCTGGCGCGCGCCATCATGGAGAAAACCAAACACGTCTACCTGACCAGCGACGGCGCCATGGACTTTGCCCGCGAGCAGGAACTCACCCTCAAGCCCATCCCCTATTTTCAAGAGGAGGAACGCATCAAGGAATGGGAAAAACAGCACGAAAAAGAAAAGAAAAAGCCTGAGGCCCGTGCCAAACTACGGGTAGACACCGTGGGTGCCGTAGCCTTGGACCAGGATGGCAACCTGGCCGCTGCCACCTCTACCGGCGGGCTCACCAACCAGATGAACGGCCGCGTAGGCGACAGTCCCATCATTGGCGCCGGCACCTATGCCAACAGTGAGGTAGTGGCCGTCTCCTGCACCGGCGAAGGCGAGGAAATCATGCGCTCCGTACTGGCCCATGAAGTGTACGCCCTCATGAAATACAAAGGCCTTTCTGTGCAAGAAGCCGTTGACGAAGCCGTAGACATGTACAAGAAAAAGATTGGTGGCGACAAAGGCATCATTGCCATGGATCCTAACGGCGAAGTGGGGATGGTCTACAACTGCAACCTCATGTTCAGGGGCTTTAGACAAGGCGGCGATGACCCGGTAGTGCGCATCTGGGAAGACTAACCCCTCACTGCAACCTATCGGCTTCCATAGCCGCTTCTGAAAACCCCAGGTCTGCCGCTTTTTTAAAAGACTGGTACGCGCCAGAAACGTTCTTCTGGGCCTTTAACACCTGCGCCTGTAAGTAGTGCGCCCGGGCGTTCAAAGAATCTAACTCTATGGCCTTGGCTACGTCTTTTTTGGCCAGGTTCAGCTTGTCTAGTTTAAAATAAGCAAAGCCCCGGTACAGCCACGCGTCTGCCAACTTCCTATCCTGAGAAGGTTTTTCTAAAAACAGGGACAAGTCCTTGACTGCTAAAGGCAGGTCTTCTTCTAGGTGCAAGCGGGCTACGCCTCGGTCAAAATAAACTGACGTATTCTCTGCGCCCAGCTTTACGCTTCTGTCTAAATCATGCAAGGCCTGCGGGTATTTTTTGAGTTGCAGAAAGGCGTTGGCGCGCTCCTGCCAGAGTTGCGGATTAGGATTACTGCCTCGGTCTAAAAGCACAGAATAATCTGCCACGGCGCCTTGGGCATCCTGTAGTTTCTGCAGGCGCATTCTGGCTCTTTTCAGGCGCACATCGGCCTGGTCGGCGTCATACTCCAGCACCGTGGTGAAGGCAACTTCGGCTTCGGCCCAGTGTTTTTGGGCTTCGGCTTGGATGCCCTGCTGGTAGGCTCTTTGGCCGGCAAAACTGTCCCAGGTGAGCTTAATGGTAGCTAATAATACTACCACCAAGGCAATGATGCCCAACGTGATAAGCCTGTCTTTTTTAGAGAAGTGGCTGTGCTTCTTGGGCCGTTGGCGGTAATGGCGCTCTTGAAAACCGGCGGGCTGGCGGGTGTAGTGGTAGCGCGGGTTGCTGTAGGCCTGCGTCTGGCCGTAGTTTTTCTCGTACTGCCGCTTTAGGTCATAGCTGGTTTTTCGGCGGGGGTCAGAGAGGGTTTGGTAGGCTTCATTGACCAGCTTGAACTGCTCCTCGGCGCGGTCATTGAGCGGGTTGCGGTCTGGGTGGTACTTGAGGGCCAAACGCTTATAGGCAGCCTTTATCTCGGGGCCGCTGGCGTTGGGGGCAATGCCCAGGATATGGTAATAATTTTTGGTCAAGGTCTGTGCTAGGCGCGGTGGCCGCTACAAAAGTACGTGGTTTTTAGCGGCATGGTGGCTAGAGGCTCTTCCGTTTTGGTCTGTTTTCTGAGAATTAGCACAAAAACGGCCAAGAGCACAATTTTTACTTGGGTTAGCCATAGGTCCCAGTTTTACGTATGCGGTTTTGATGGGAAACAATTTTGGAATATTTTCCGGCCATGTTCCCGTATATCCTCACTAAAACCTTTACCAGAAAGAAACAAATGGCGCAAGACGAGAAAAGCAAGACGGACAGCATCATTGGCAACATGATGGGGTACATAGACACCCGCATAGACCTCCTCAAGCTAGACATGCAAACCAAACTGAAGAGCGCTTTTGTGAGCACCATTCACGGCGTGCTGCTGGGGCTGGTGGGCTTGATGGTTTTGCTGTTCCTCAACATCTTCTTGGCCCTGCTTTTGAATGATTTATTAGACAGCCGGTTCTGGGGTTTCGGGATCATTACACTTTTTTACCTTATTTTGCTGATTGTTCTCTTTGTTGGCTTAGATAAGAAAGTGTTTCAAGGCATGGCAGACAAGGCCTTTAGAAATACCATTTACAAAGCAGACGAATCTGAACAAACCAATTAACCTCATTTATACCCATGAGCGAGTTGAACAATCCCCTTTTTGAAGACCAGCGCGAACTGCTGGAACGCCAGAAAGAAGAATATAAGAATGCGTTGCTCAGCGACGTGGCAGACCTAAAAACCCAATCTACCCAGGTGGGTAAAAACGTGCTGATGGCTGGTGGCCTTCTAGTGGGAATGTACCTGCTGGGCAAAGCCTTTAGTGGCGGCAACGGGGACAAGCCTAAGAAAAAAAAAAGTAACAAGTTAAAGAAGGCGGCCGCTTTCAAAGGCGCCGAGGACCGTGCCTGGATTGCCAACATTCCAGACGTGGAGGATGACGAGCCTTTGTACAGCGCCATTGAGCGCACATACCCGGCCGTTTATCATCCCAACACGGGCACCCTCTTCACGGCGGGCAGACACAAAAGAGAAAGCGGGTTCATGTCGGCGGCCAAGTCGTTTCTACAGTCAGATTTGTTTAAGGCGGTAGAGCACCAACTGGCGGCCATGCTGATGGTGTACCTCTCTAAGATCATTGAGGAGCGCTTTCATGTAACCGCCGCCCTTACGTCTCATACCCAAGAGGAGCCAGAAACCACAGACGTGGTCTATCACTTACAGACTGACGAGGACACCCATGCCCATCCATCCACACCGCAGTTCTAACTTACTTTCCATACCAGATGCTACTTCGCCAGCCAGCCGCCACAAGCGGTTGGCTGTGCTGTTAGATCCAGACCACCTCACCGTAGCCCGCTGCCAGGAGATCCTGGCCTTGAGCCACAAACATGGGGTGGATTTCTTTTTCATGGGGGGCAGCCTGATTTCCAACCCAGACCAGACCTCGTTTGTCTCCTTTATCAAGCAGCACAGCTCCATTCCAGTCATCCTGTTCCCCAGCAGCGGCTTGTACATTGACGCCAAGGCAGATGGGCTTTTGCTGTTATCCTTGATTTCGGGGCGTAACCCAGATTTCTTGATTGGCCAGCACGTGGCGGCGGCACCTTTGCTCAAGTCCAGCGGCTTGCCTTTGTACTCTACCGGCTACATGCTCATAGACTCAGGCCGGCAGACTACGGCGTCTTACATGAGCGGTACTACCCCTATTCCGCATGACAAGCCTTCCATTGCCGCCTGCACCGCCTTGGCTGGTGAGATGCTAGGCTTGCAGAACATCTATATGGACGGCGGAAGCGGCGCCATGTACCCCATAAGCCCTGCCATGATTCAAGCGGTGCGCCAAGCAGTAGACGTGCCTGTGATTGTGGGAGGTGGCGTAAACACGGCAGAGAAAGCAGAAGCCGCCTGGAAAGCCGGCGCCGATGTTTTGGTTGTGGGCAACCACATAGAGAAAAGCCCCCAGTTCATTGCCGAGGTAAGCGAGGTAAAACACCGGTTCAACGTGGCCTTGCCGCAAACCCAAGAAGCTTAACCTCTTACAAGTTGCTTACCAGTAAAAGAAGGGGTATCTTTGATTAGATCCTATTTATAAACGTGTACCCTTTTAGAGACATACCCACTACCGTCTTGCAGCCTTTCATGGGCTTGGTAGCAGCGTCTCATCATGCGTCCCTGCGTGATGTCCTGAACGGGTATTGCCTTTCCTTTTTTACCTCTCCCAAAGACTTTAACAAGTAGGCCGGGAGCATATCCGGCCCTGTTACCCTTTTGCCATGCCTTGTAGTTAGCTGAGATTGCTTTAAAGCAGTTTCTGCTAGTGCTCTGCATGGCGTTTTCTTTTCCAGCTTCCTTTCTAATCAGCATTCTACTCAGCCACAGCACCTATGCTGGTGGCCCGTCTGCTTTTATTGTTGGAGCCAGAAAAAGCAAAGGCTTTGGGAGATTCTCCATTCCTGAATTTCCATTTAAACTCAATTTGTATGAACCCTATTTTTTTAACCGAGAAGGATTACGAACGCCTGTTGTCTCTGGCGCAGACCCATCGTTCCATTACCAATGCCGCCGTGGTAGAAGGCTTGTGCAAAGAGCTACGCTTGGCCACCATCATTCCCGCGCATGAAGTACCCGTAGACGTGGTGACCATGCACTCACAAGTGCGCCTGCGCGAAAAGAAAAGCGGCGTGGTGATGGACCTATCCTTGGTGTACCCCAAAGAAGCAGATGTAGCTACCCGTAAGATTTCCGTCCTGGCGCCGGTAGGCTCTGCCATCTTGGGCCGCAAAGTGGGCGAAGAGATAGAATGCCCTGCTCCCGGCGGCACGCTGTTGTATGAGATTGAAGAAGTCATGTACCAACCAGAAGCCGCCGGCGATTTTCATTTGTAGCCTTCGCAGTAAGCCTTGGGCTTGAATGTTCGTTTTTGGCTTGTTTTTCAGAAAACAGGCCGAAAACGAAATATTCTTATGCCCATTGCGCAAGAAAACTGACATGCTTTAAAACGTCTAAGCAAGGCAGCGTAACGCCTGTCTTGCCCAGATGCTTTCACCCTTTAAACCCCTGTATCATGAAAACTGAACTTGTCAATGCTTTTGGGAATGTGTTTCTCACCATCACGCTAGATCATGAGAATAGATGGATTACGGCCAAGTGGCAAGGCTACTCCACCGAAGAGTCCATCAAGACCGGTTTGGAGGCTTACACCCAAGCGCTGGAGTCGGCTGACTTTCATTCTATGCTTATAGACACCCGGGCCATGGTGGGCTCCTGGCACCACTCCCTGGGTTGGATGCTAGAGGAATGGGCTCCGCAGGCGGCTCGCGCCGGATTGCAGTACTATGCCATGGTGGTAGAGCCAGAATCCTTTGCAGAGGCTTCAGCAGATTCCTTCTATGAGCAGGTGCGCTATTTCAAGGCCAAAGTGTTTGAAGACCTGGAGTCTGCCAAGAACTGGCTGATGCGTCGCGCCAACTGGTTTCAAAGCAGAGCCTATTAATTTCAATTTATAGGAAGTCGTTTTTGGCCTGATTTCCAGAAAACAGCCTAAAAACAGAAAGGCCCGCTTGCGCGGGCCTTTCCTATAAAAAGTCACTAGTCTGTCTACACGTTCATGGAAGACTCTCTGCGGCGCATCTTGCCCGCCGGAATCCCGAACATCATCTTAAAGCGACGGCAGAAATACGCGGTGTCTTTGTAGCCCACGTCCTTGCCAATCTCTCTGATGCTCTTCTTGGTAGTGCGCAATAAGAACACGGCGCGCTCCATACGCTGGTACTCAATATAATCTTGTGGATTGATGCCGGTCAGCATTTTAAAGTACTGCCCTACGTAGTCCTCAGAAACGTTGGCCACGTTGCTCAACACTTTGTTAGACAAGTCACCGCCTAGGTTCTCTTTGATGTAGTTGAACAAGTCAATGAGGCGCGGATCCTTAAAGTAGGTGCTGTTCGTAGCCAGCTGCTCCACAAACATCTTGTTCTTTAAGATGTAACGGATCAGCTCCACTACCATCTGCTCAGTGTAAAGGCTGATGATGCGCTCCTTGCCCGGCAAGTCCTGCATGCTTTCCTCTACAATTTTAATGATAAGCGTAGCCAGCTTGTTGCTGGTGATCACAAACGCCGGTACCTCCAGAGAGGTAAAGAAGTTCACGGAATCAAACACCTTGGCCTCAAAGCTTACGTGGCTGTGGCTGTCATCGGCTTCGCCAATAAGGTCTAAGTCTGTGTTGCTTCTGAAGAATTTGTCTTTGGTGGTGATGTAGTCATCATTTGAGATGACGCGGCTCTCAGTGTCGCCGTAGTAGATCTTGGTGCTTCGGCCACCTGGTATAAAGAGCAACTGCCCCTCTTCTACCATTTGTTTGTCATCCCCGAAAGCGATAATTCCATTGTGCACTAAGATGAGGTTGTTGCCAACGTCATAGTAGTTACGCACTGTGAGCGGCTGCTGCAACACAAGGTTTTTGGCCTTAATGTAGCGAACCTTCAGCGACTCAATTATTTTATTGTAATCTTCCATGGAGGGGTACTAGATAAAGGGTTTCTTAATTTGTTGTTTTTCAAGATTGTCTGTCGCCCTAAAACTAGTACTTATCTTTGACTTTGTCAAATTACTTTAACAAATAATTATATACCCTCTATCACTATCTTGCTATGTATCAAGCGATAGAGGGTATACAAATACTCCTTATTTTAATATTTCACGGGATATCACAATCTTCTGAATCTCAGAAGTACCCTCATAAATTTGGGTGATTTTGGCATCACGCATTAACCGCTCAACATGGTATTCTTTCACAAAACCGTAACCGCCGTGTACTTGCACTGCTTCAACGGTAGTGTCCATAGCCACTTTAGAGGCGAACAGCTTGGCCATTGCCCCTGTTTTTGAATAATCCCGATGTGCGTCCTTATCGGCGGCCGCCTGCAGGCACAGAAGGCGTGCTGCGTCAATGTTGGTGGCCATGTCTGCCAGCTTGAACTGGATGCCCTGGTGCTGAGAAATTGGAACGCCAAACGCTTTGCGCTCTTTTGAATACTTAAGCGCCAGCTCATAGGCGCCCGAGGCAATACCCAAAGCCTGAGAAGCAATACCAATTCGACCACCGTTCAAGGTAGACATGGCAAACTTAAACCCGAAGCCGTCCTCACCAATGCGGTTCTCCTTAGGCACCTTCACGTCTGTGAACATCAAGGAGTGCGTGTCTGAACCTCTAATGCCCAGTTTGTTCTCTTTAGGCCCAATCTCAAAACCAGGCATGCCCTTCTCCACAATAAAGGCGTTGATGCCCTTGTGACGAAGCTCTGGGTTGGTCTGCGCAATCACTAAATATACAGAGGCAGTACTACCGTTGGTGATCCAGTTTTTGGTACCGTTCAACAGGTAATGGTCGCCCATGTCTACAGCCGTGGTGCGCTGCATGGTGGCGTCAGAACCGGCTTCTGGCTCAGAAAGACAGAAGGCGCCAATGATTTCGCCGGTGGCCAGACGCGTCAGGTATTTCTGCTTTTGCTCTTCGTTGCCGTATTTTTCCAATCCCCAGCAAACCAGAGAGTTGTTTACAGACATCACCACAGAGGCAGAGGCGTCAATTTTAGAGATTTCTTCCATGGCCAGCACGTAAGAAACGGTGTCCATTCCGCCGCCGCCGTACTTAGGGTCTACCATCATGCCCAGAAAGCCCAGCTCTCCCAGCTTCTTCATCTGCTCCGTTGGGAACTTCTGTAGCTCATCGCGCTCAATGACGCCCGGCAATAATTCTGTCTGTGCAAAGTCACGCGCAGCCGCCTGCACCGCTAACTGCTCTTCGGTAAATTGGAATTCCATATCAAAAAGGTGTTATAAATTCTTGTGTACTATTTCTAAGGACAAAGCAGGAAATTACTAGTACAGGTACCTTTCACGCTCCTGCTTATATCAACAGGCAAGCTAACATTTGTTTTGCTCTTATCCATCAGTTTGGGGCAAAAATTGACCTATCCCTTAGGGGTTTACACAAAAAAGGGACAACCCTCAGATTGCCCCTTCCCAAAATAAGTCTTAAAAGATTAGTCTCTTCTGCCAAACAGCATAGAAGCATAGTACAACAACGTGGCTAGTGAACCAATGGCAGCCACCACGTACGTCATGGCAGCCCACTTAAGAGCGTCTTTGGCCATGCCATGTTCTTGCGCGTTAACAATACCTTTGGTGTCCATCCAAGCCAAAGCGCGTTTACTGGCATCAAACTCCACTGGCAGGGTGATGAAACTGAACAGCGTCGTCAAGGCAAAAAGCGCCACCCCTATAGCCAGCGGAATAGGCGTGGACTGAACCAAGATCACTCCTATTAAGAGAATCCATTGCATGTACCGGCTGGCCACACTCAAAGCAGGCACCAACGCTGACCGAAACTTAAGGAATGCATACGCTTTGGCATGCTGCACGGCGTGCCCGCATTCATGGGCAGCCACGGCGGCAGCGGCGGCGCTTCTTCCCTCATACACATACTCGCTCAGGTTCACGGTTTTGTCCGCCGGGTTGTAATGGTCCGTTAGCTTACCCGGGGTGGAAATCACGCGTACGCCGGTAATGCCGTTGTCGGCCAGCATCATTTCTGCTACCTCGCGGCCGCTCAATCCTGACTGCAAGCCTATCTTTGAGTATTTCTCAAACTTGCTCTTTAGCATCCAGCTGACCGCCGCAGAGGCCAGCATGGTCACAATCACTATTAAATAAATGCCTCCCATGGTCTTGTAGTTTTTTTTAGTGGAGGTGCTACGCGCCGAGGATCCTGGCAACCACCTGTGAGGTTGAATACCCCTTTACCAGCGGAATGGTTTTCACCTCTCCCCCCCTCTCTAATACGAGGTCATGGCCCACAATGGTATCTATGGTATAATCATCGCCTTTCACCAACACGTCTGGCTGCACGGCTTTGATCAACTCATAGGGCGTCTCCTCGTCAAATAGCACTATAGCGTCTACAAACCAAAATGATGCCATGACCCGCTGGCGTGACATTTCGTCCTGCAGCGGGCGACTTGGCCCCTTTAACCTACTGACAGACTGGTCAGTATTCAAGCCTAAAATTAGCTTATCGCCCAAAAGCCTAGCCCGCTCCAGATAATCCACATGCCCCACGTGCACAATGTCAAAGCACCCGTTGGTGAACACGATCTTCTGGTTTTGGGAACGCCATTCCTGGACTTTACCTAACAGTTCTGGGAGCGTGCAAATTTTAGCCTGAGACGGAAGCATAGCAAAATAGAATTTGAGAATAGAGAAAGGACGCCGTTTTTGGCCTATTTTCCAGAAAATAGCCTAAAAACGAATTACGCAGGCTGACTAACCAGCACCGCTTCTTTTTTTTTAGCACCCAGGCTGGCCACCAAACTAATCACGCCTAAGACTACCACTAGGATGGCTCCGGTGGCATGCACAATCAAGGCATAGGCCATGCCTTTGTCCAGCGGCACCGCGTATAGCAACAAGGCCGTTCTCACCAAGATATGGTATACGCCAATACCACCTTGCACCGGCGCCGACATGCCAATCCCGCCCATCACAAAAATGGTCATCCCGGCTTGCCATGACAAATGCGAAGTGCCCGGCAGCACAAAAAAAGCCAAGTAGCTGGTAAGGAAGTACGAGAGCCAGACAAATGCCGTATGCAGTAGAAACTGGCCTTTCTGGTCCATCTTTCTAATACTGAAAATACCCTGCCAAAGCCCTTTTACAAACTGGCTCACCTTCTGGAAGTGCCGGTTGTGCTGCAGCCTGCTTATGTTCTTGTAGATGTACCACACTACAAAAAACGTCCCCAAAAGGACCACGCCTATCAAGAGATACAACGTCTCTAAATTCTGCTGAAGGCCTTGGTATTTATCTGAGAAAATCTGCAGAAAGAACTCATTCAAACGGTCAAACTCTAAGAGAAATGTAGCGCCAATGCAGGAAACCAGAATCACTAGATCCAGAATACGTTCTGTGATGACCGTTCCTAGAGACACATTGACCGGCACGCTGGCCGTACGGCGCAGGATGGTGCATCTAATCACTTCGCCGGCTCTTGGCAACACTATATTGGCTAGGTAACCCACCATCTGCGCATGGTATACCTGCCAGAACGAAGGCTGATAGCCCACCGGGGTGTACTGCATGCGCCATCGTATGGCCCTGCTCACATACCCCGCCACAGACAAAAGCAAGGTCACGCCAATCCAGAAGAAGTTGGCCTGGCTGAGCTCCGTTTTCACCGCCGCAAAGTTGATGCTTCTGAGGGCATATGCCATCAAGAAAATAGACACCGCCAAAAGCAGCAGATACTTGACAATATTGGCGGTTTTCTTCATCCTTAACAGAAAGGCTTACACTAACCTGTTGTGCTGATCCGGGAAAATCACGGTGGGCTCGTGGGCACGAGCATCTTGGAAAGGAATCAAGGCATAGGAGATAATGATGATCACATCGCCTACCTGTACTTTACGCGCCGCGGGGCCGTTGAGGCAAATCATGCCGCTGCCGCGCTCGCCTTTGATGATATAGGTCTCAAACCGCTCACCGTTGTTCACGTTAACAATTGTCACCTTCTCATGCGGCACCATGTTGGCGGCATCCAATAGATCCTCATCTATGGTAATGCTCCCCACATAATGTAATTCCGCCTGTGTTACCTTAGCCCGGTGAATCTTGGATTTTAATACTTCAATCTGCATCAGAAAAATCTAAAAAGCCCGCAAAGTTACCAATAATTTACGAGACCCGTCTATCTGGCCATTCTAGAATACCGAAGGACGCTCCAAGGCCATAACCAAAAATTTTCTGGAATGATTTCAACCAGCAAAGCTGGCTTTTAACCGTTCTTATTTCTTAGCAACCAACACGTTGTCAATCAGCCTCACTTCGCCTAAAAAAGCCGCCAGGCAGATCGCCGCTTTCTCAGCCTCCTGCAGTTGTTCAATTGGTTGCAACGTATTGGCATCAATCACTTCCAAATACTCTAACCTAAGCTGTGGGTAGTTGGATAAGAATTGTACGGCAGCTTGCTTGGCTTCTTCAATGGAGGTCTTTGCCAACTGGGTTTCTAGCAGTTGCAAGGCTTCATGCAACTTGGGAGCTATTTGTCGTTGCTCAGGAGTAAGCCTTCTGTTTCTGGAGGACATAGCTAGTCCGTCCTCTTCTCTAATGATGGGATAGCACACCAGCTCTAAGTCAAAGCTCAGATCCTGCACCATCTGCTGTACTATGGCAAACTGTTGTAGGTCCTTCTGGCCAAAAAACGCTTGGTGCGGACGCACTAAGTGAAACAGCTTACTGACTACGGTAGCCACCCCGTTGAAGTGACCGGGCCTGTGTGCGCCTTCCATCACGTTCTCCAGACTTCCAAAATCGAAAGTGAGCTTGGCAGGCTTTAGGTACATCTCGGCCGCCGAGGGGGCAAACAGCACATCACACCCTACCTGGGCCAGCATCTCTGCGTCTTCTACCAAAAGCCTTGGATACAGCTTGTAGTCCTCTGCGTTGTTGAATTGGGTGGGGTTAACGAAGACGCTGCAGACTACCACGTCGTTCTGTTCTTTGGCCGCTTTCAGGAGAGAGAGATGACCTTCATGCAAGGCGCCCATGGTAGGCACAAAACCTATTCTAAGGCCCTGACAACGTACTTGTTCACATTGCTGACGGATATCTGAGAGCGCGGAAAGCTGCAACATGGCAGAGAACTGAGTTAAAGCAGGATTTGTTAAAGGAGGTAAAGGTAGGGTTTTCGCCAAATAAATTGAAAATCAGCTAAGAAATGCGTAATTTTGCACCTCGCGATTCCTATTGCCTAATTCAAAGTCTAATTACTTCCAACTTATGTCCAAATTGAGAATATTATACGCGGCCACCGAGATTGACCCTTTTCTGCAGACCACAAAAGTAGCGGAATTTTTGAGGATGTTGCCACAGGCCATGCAGGAGCGTGGGATGGAAGTTCGTATTTTCGTTCCTCGTTTTGGCTTGATCAATGAGCGTAAAAACCGTTTGCATGAGGTGGTTCGCCTTTCGGGCATCAACATTGCAGTAGGTGAAGAAGAGAAACCCCTGATTATCAAGGTGGCTTCCATTCCAAATGCCAAGCTGCAGGTTTATTTTATTGACAACGAAGACTATTTCCACCGCAAGTCCGTTTTGGTGGACAAGGATAACAAATTTCATGCAGACAATGATGAGCGTGCCATCTTCTTCTGCAAAGGCGTTTTGGAAACCGTGAAAAAACTAGGCTGGGCCCCAGACATTGTGCATTGCAACGACTGGATGACTAGCTTAATGCCTCTTTATTTGAAGACCACTTACAAAAACGATCCTATCTTTAAGGCGTCTAAGTCTGTGTTCAGTGTCTACAACAATGAGTTTGCCCACAAGTTTGAAGGCGATTTGTTGGAGAAGGCCAAAATGCTGGACATTGAAGATGACATGCTGCAACACCTGAAGACCGCAGATTTTGGCGCGTTCATCAAGATGGGCATGCAGTACGCTGATATGGTACTTAAGTCAAATGAGGATTTCAGCGACAACTTAAACGCAATGTTCACGGAGTACAACAATACCAAGCACATTGGGATGATTGCCTCTGATGACAACGTAATGGATTCTTACTTCAACTTATATAATGAACTGGCGAATTAATAAAGTTACCGCGGCACTCTTCCTATCTTCTCTGTTTTTCTTCTCTTGTGAAGACCCTACTGGCGTAGGCTTAGAGCTACAGGAGCCCGGCAGCCAGATTGGAACCAAGTTTTCAGATACAACTGCGGTTTTGGCTTCTACGGTTCTTTTAAAGGACTCTATCTTTACTTTAGGCGCTACCAGTGCATTGGTAGGTCAGATAAATGATGGGACTTTTGGCAAAGTAACCGCCAGAACGTTTGGTGAGCTTACGCTGGTAGGTGGCAATGACACCATCTCTAAAGGTTCTACTTTGGATTCACTGGTATTATCCTTGGATTACTCGTATGCCTACGGAGACGCGGTTTATCCAAAAGAGAATGCTAATATGCGGTCTCTCGTTACTTGGAATATATACCCTCTGACACAAGGGTTTAGTGACAAAACCACATACTTCACAACCTCAGAACTAGCCTATAACACTAACAGCCTTTTAGCTACTTCTACTTTTAGACCCATGCCTACTGACACTATTGCTGGTGGTGTCCCAGTTTTGGCCAAATTTAGATTAGATGAGCAGTCAACGGGACGGGCATTGGCATTAAGTATATTGGACAAGGCAGAAACAGTTACCTTAACTAAGCAAGATGAATTCTTAAACTTTTTTAAGGGAATTGCTATTGTGCCGTCTGGTGATACAAAAAGCATGTTGGGTATTCTTCCCCCTTCTCCAAGAAGCAACTTAACTTTGCATTTCAAGGACAAAAACGGGAAAGCTAAAAAGTACGTTTTCCGTTTCTCTAGTAGGTACTTCAACCAAATTTCTGCAGACAGAGAAGGCTCTTACTTAGCTGGATTTACAAGCTATGGACAAATGAAACCTTCTGGACAAACAGGAAACTCAACGTTTTTACAATCTGGTACTGGTTTAGTAACAAAGTTGACCTTCCCTAATTTGGAGAATTTTAGGAAGACAGTAACTAATGAAACGCAAGAATTGGTAGTTAACAAAGCAGAATTGGTAATTCCAATCTTAGCTTCTGCCTTAGCTGACACGACTATCTATCCGCTACCTTCTACTATTACAGTAGTAGAAGCTACCTCTAATAATCTAATTGGCAGAACTCAGGGTTTTCCTAATGTTCTAGTAGCAGAAGGCGTATCCAATCCAGCAACGTTGACGTATGACAAGGCTCTCAAGGCCTACGTGGTAAATGTGACTTCATACATACAAAACGTGTTGTACAATAAAAGAAAGAACAATGGCATTATTCTATTGCCATCTAACGTGAGCACCACAGTCTCTACGCCTGCCTTTAATGGGCAGCAAATAAATAGAGCAATCCTAGAAGCCAATCCGTATTCCCCTTCGGAGTCTAACACTAATAGAAGACCACGCCTCCGGATTTATTATTCAACTGTTCAATAAACTTATCACCAATTTTATGTGTTAGCCGCTGCAGACCAGAGTCTTGTCGGTTAATTTAAAGAAGATCACTTACTATGTGTGGAATTGTAGCCTATGTTGGGCAGCGTGAAGCTTGCCCTATAATCCTTAAAGGTTTAAAAAGATTAGAGTACCGTGGTTATGACAGCGCCGGTGTGGCTTTGTTAAATGACGGCGAATTAAAGGTATTCAAGAGGAAAGGCAAGGTAAGCGACCTAGAAGCTTTCATTGGCGACCAAGATACTAGCAGCCACATTGGTATTGGCCACACGCGTTGGGCTACCCACGGGGAGCCAAATGATGCCAACGCCCACCCCCATTATTCTAGCTCTAAAAAGATCGCTATTATTCACAATGGTATCATTGAGAACTACGCTTCTTTAAAGCAACACTTAATCAACAAAGGCTACGAATTCCACAGCGACACTGACTCTGAGGTATTTGTGAACCTGATTGAGGACATCAGAGAAACCACCAAGGTAAACCTAGCTGAAGCAGTGCGTTTGGCTTTGCATGAAGTAGTTGGTGCTTACGCGATTGTGGTTATCTCCCATGACTCTCCTACTGAACTGATTGCAGCCCGTAAGGGGAGCCCGTTGGTGATTGGTATTGGAGACGGAGAATACTTCTTGGCTTCTGATGCGACGCCTATCATTGAGTATACCAAAGATGTGGTGTATTTGAACGACTTTGAGATTGCGTTGATCAAGGATGGCGTATTGGATCTTCGTACTAAAGAAGATGTGGTGCAGACCCCTTACATCCAAACGCTAGAGCTGGAGTTAGAGTCTATTGAGAAAGGCGGCTATCCTCACTTCATGCTGAAGGAGATTTTTGAGCAGCCTCGTTCTATCATGGACAGCATGCGCGGCCGTTTAGTGGCCGAGAATACGCAGTTGACCATGTCCAGCATTAGAGAGTATGAAAACCGCTTCAAGAATGCTAACCGTATTCTCATTGTAGCGTGTGGTACTTCTTGGCATGCCGGCCTAGTAGCCGAATACCTTATTGAAGAACTAGCCCGCATCCCGGTAGAAGTTGAATACGCTTCTGAGTTCCGCTATAGAAACCCCATCATCAACGAAGGTGACATTGTTATTGCTATTTCGCAGTCTGGTGAAACGGCAGATACCTTGGCAGCTCTTGAGCTGGCCAAGTCTAAAGGCGCCCTCATCTTTGGGGTATGTAACGTAGTAGGTTCTTCTATTGCCCGTGCCACAGACGCAGGTGCTTATACCCACGCTGGTCCAGAGATTGGCGTAGCCAGTAC